>OMJK01000053.1 GCA_900299325.1 Nitrospiraceae bacterium
AAGGCCCGCTTCCTCACGGAAGCGGGCCTTGTTATTTCCCCCCTTCGCAAAGTCACCCCGAAATCGTGTATCGTCCTGACGCGGTGCCGAGTTCAGCGTTGGGGGGGCATGGCTCGCTCGTATCGCCTCACGATCGGTCTCCTACTGATGGCCGGGCTCATCGCAGGCTGCGGTCCGGATGTCCCGGTCCGGCCGAACAATCTTCCGCCGTCGGAAACCGACCTCATCCTTCTCAAGTCGGCGACGCTGTGCGACCGGAAGCCCGATTTTCTCAAGAAACAACTGCCGGTGGTTCCGGTGGCCAAACTGTGGGGTAGCGGGCAGGAGCTGGCAATTCCAGCCGGCCAGAGCGCATCACACGGAGAAGAGTCCTATTTTTTCAATGAAGAGGGCATCCTGGTCGGGGCGCTCTTTACATTTGCCTCCGGTCTAGACCTCGATCCCTACCCGGTGCTTCGCCACACGCTGACGTTGCTCAAACCTTCCCTCGAGTTTTATTTGAATGTGTCTCAACTCGCGACAAGGGCGGCGATGGACACCAGTGCCATCTACGAAACGGGCGATGAAAAAAGTACCACGCAATATCTGGTGCTCGGTTCCCGGGATCACCCGACGCTGCTGCAGGCCAGTTTTACGATCGATCCCTACGTGCGGCTGTTTTCGCCGTACCGGCGCGAGTTTCTCGACCGGTTGCGCAATCCGACCGGCGGGAAAGGCGGGCAGAAAATCGAGAGCCAGGGAAGCGAAGACAAAGAACCGTTCGCGTCGCTGCAGCAATTCGCACGCGGGCAGGCGGCGCAATTAGCCTATTGCGGAGACAAGAACTACGACGTGGCGGCCGATGCCTACCAGAAGTCCATCGCGAGCGGATTCACGAACAAAGTGTGGCTCGCCGAGGCCCATCACAAGCTGGGTGTCGCGTTGGAAGCCAAGGGTCAGCTGGAGAAGGCGAAAGCCGAGATGCTGCAGTCGCTCGCGATCCGGCCCAACATTCCTGACGTGCTGAATAATCTGGGGATCGTACACGCGAAGCTTGGCGAGAAAGCCGCTGCGCTGAGTTTGTTCGAAAAAGCCGTCATCCTGCGGCCCAATTATGCCGTGGCCCGCTACAATCTCGCCGAAGCCTACGAAGCGACGAATCCGAAACGGGCGCTGTCCGAGTACGAAACATTCCTGGCGCTGGCCGAGGGTATTCCGGAAGAAGAAGGCCGCGTTGCGCGCGCGAAGGAACGCATCAAGGTCTTGAAAAGGCCTTGAAAGGGTAGCCGGCTCCGACTGCCCGATATCCTGTCTGGTCTTTGAGAAAAACTTGTTTGCGGCGCGCCGACGGATGCGTTATCGGCGGGCGCGTTCTTCCTGTTCCTGGAGCGTCTTGCACTCGATACAGAGGGTGGTGACCGGGCGGGCCTTCAGCCGCTTATAGGGGATGTCCCCTTCGCAGCGTTCGCAGATGCCGTACGTGTTGCTTTTGATCCGCGCGAGCGCCTCATCGATTTTCTTGAGCAGCTTCTGCTCGCGCTCGCGAATCCGCATCGAAAAATTTTGATCCACTTCCGCGGAGGCCTGATCGCTCACGTCGGGAAAAGTTTCCAGGCCCGGCCGCGCCGTCAATGTCACGCCGGCTTCCTGTAAAATGGCGGCCCGCTGCCGTTCGAGATCCCGCCGGATGTCGGGATACTTGGTCTTGGATCGGGACGAGGCTTTTCGGGAGGTCCGCGACGCGCCATGAGTGGCGGGGCGCCGAGTGGATGTGGCCGACTTCGAACCAGTTCGTGCCTTCATGTTCGTCACACTCCGAACGCGGAACGAACCAAAACTATAACAGCCTGAATTGGAGAGGGTCAACGGGCGGGCCGGCCGGGGTGTTAGAGGTCCCGTCGTCCCTCAATCGACTTCAGGAGCGTCACTTCGTCTGCATAGTCGATATCCATGCCGACCGGAATGCCGTATGCGATGCGGGACACGCGGACTCCGAACGGCTTCAGCAGGCGGGTGAGGTAAATCGCGGTCGCTTCACCTTCAATCGTGGGATTTGTCGCCAGAATGACCTCGTCGATCCCGCCGGCTTTGACGCGTTCCACCAGTTCCTCAGCGCGGATGTCTCCCGGTCCGACACCGTCAAGCGGAGACAACGCTCCCAGCAGAACGTGATACAGCCCGCGGTAGCCGGCGGCCCGTTCGATGGCGTAGATCGTGCTGGGTTCCTCGACGACGAGGATTTTCGTCCGATCGCGCTTGGGGTCGAGGCAGAATTCGCACAGCTCTCCTTCGGCGATGTTGCGGCATTGGCGGCAGAAGGTGAGGCCGTCTTTGACGGCGCGGATCGCGTCGGCCAGGCGGAGCGCATCCTCCCGCTCGGCTTTCAGCACGTGGAAGGCCAGGCGCTGCGCGCTTTTCTGCCCGATGCCGGGCAGGCGCACCAGTTCCTTCACCAGTCGCGCGAGCAAACCTCGTTGGTCAACGGCCATCGGTATCGGGAGTATCCGTGGCGGACGGTGCCATCAAAACAAACCGGGGATTTTTAAGCCGCCGGTCAGAGCCTTCATTTCGCCGTCCATCACGTCTTTGACCTTGTGCAGGGCGTCGTTCGTGGCCACCGTCACCAGATCCTGCAGCATGTCGACATCGCCGCTCTTGACGACATCCGGATCGATCGCCACCCGGACGATCTGCATGGCGCCATTGGCCGTGACCGTCACGCTGCCTCCGCCGGCGGTGCCGGTCGCCGTCTTGGACGCCGCCTGCTCTTGCAGTTTGGCCATCTGCTCCTGCATGGCCTGCGCCTGCTTCAGAATGCCCGCCATATTGCCGAACGGATTTTTCATTGGCCCGTCTCCTTCTGTGCCACCGGTCGCACGTCGGTCAGGTCCGCTCCAAAGATTTCCAACGCCTGCTTGACGACCGGATGCTCCCGCGCTTGCTGGAAGAGCACCAGCCGCTGATCCTGTTCTTTCGCGGCCCGGACCTGGGCCATCGTTGGACCGGGCGGGTCCGCCTCCGTCAGTTCGACAATCCGGACACGGACCGGCCGACCGCAGTGGCGTTCGCACAAGGCCGACAGGGTGTTGAGATTATCCGGTTTTTCCAGCATCGCTCGGGCCACCGACGCTTGCTTGGCGAAGGCGATCGTCACCTGGCTATTCTCCAGGCCGAGAAATCGGCCGGCCTCCAGAAACGGTGCAATGTTGGGGAAGGAAGCCGACACGTCGTCCTGGACGAGTTCCCAGTTCAGCGATTTCACCGGACTGTCGGGCTGCGTCGCAGACGATGGTGCGGGCGCCGCCGTCGGGCGTGCTGCAGCGGTGCCGATGGTTGCCGCGCGGGTCTGCCCTTGCGTGTCCGGCCGGGGCGCCTGGGCGGTGCTGGCTGCCGGTTTCGTCGTGGCCGGTACCGGTTGCCGGGGTGCAGCTGTGGCGGAACTGGATAGTGGTACTGGCGCCGGTGCCGTCTCCGATCGTGTGAGCGGTTTTTGAGTGGAGGGCGCCTGAGCCGGTCGTGTAGGAGCCGACGCGTTGGCTTGCAGCAATCTGGTCGCCCGGACAGCGGCCGTCTCCATCACAAATCGCGGATGGGCGCTCAGGCGCAACGAGTCTTCGGCTTGTGAGAAGATCGTCAGCAAGTCCTGGAGTTGCTCCGGAGCCAGCGACTGCGCCGCGACAGCTAACTGCCGGAGATCTTCGTCCGAGGCTTCGATCAACCCGCGCAACTGGGTGTGATCCGGCACGACGGACGCGATCAGGAGGTTTCGCAGCGATTCGACTAGTTCGGCGCAGAATGCTTTCAGGTCGTGCCCTTGGTCCAGCAGCAGCGCCAGGACCGCAAGCGCGGCGGGGCTGTTCTGAGTCAGAACGGCCTGGAGCATGCCCTGCACCAATTCCTGAGGAACAGCGCCAAGCAAAACTTCAAGGTCTGCGTGGTTGACCGTCTTGCCGCCGAACGCGACCGCTTGATCGAGCAGGCTGAGCGCATCCCGCATACTGCCTTCGCTGGCGCGCGCCAGCGCCGTGAAGCTCCGGTCTTCGATCGTCAGCGTATCAAGCGCGGCCACGTGCCGGAGCCGTTCGATGATATCGGTCCGGGCGATGCGGCGGAAGTTGTAGTGCTGGCAGCGCGACAGGATCGTCGCCGGGATTTTATGGATTTCCGTCGTGGCAAAAATAAAGACGACGTGCGCCGGCGGCTCTTCCAGCGTTTTGAGCAACGCGTTGAACGCCGAGTTCGACAGCATGTGCACTTCGTCGATGATGTAGACCCGGAACTGCCCGCGGAACGGCGTGAATTTGACGTTCTCCCGGATCTCGCGGACGTCGTCGACGCTCGTATTCGAGGCGCCGTCGATCTCAATCACATCGACCGACGTGCCTTGCGCGATTTCCTGACAATTGACGCAGGTGTTGCAGGGATGGTCCGTCGGCCCCTGTTCGCAGTTGAGCGCTTTGGCCAGGATGCGGGCCACGGTGGTTTTGCCCACGCCGCGTGTGCCGGAGAAGAGGTAGGCATGGGCGATCCGTTTGGTCGCGACGGCGTTCATCAGCGTCTGGACGACGTGCGACTGGCCGATCACGTCATCGAAGGTGCCGGGCCGGTATTTGCGCGCGGAGACTTGGTAGTCCATAAAGACTGTGATGCGTGACGGGTGACGCGTGATGAGTAAAAGCTACAAATGCCCTATTGGCCTGTCCAAATTTCGCCCATCACCCTTCACTCGTCACTTGTTACATTCCTCGAAGAAGCGGGGCCAGGTGATCCTGCGGCACCCAGGACGTTCTGCTTACCGTTGCTTCCTTCCGGACCTGGCGGGGTTCACAGGGTTCTGCTGCACAGGGCCCAGCCCCTTAAACACTGAATGTGCTGTATCCGCTCGCCAAGAACCACTGCGAGGGCTCGCGGTCATAAATTCGATCACACTTGAGGTGTCTATCCGCCCGCAGCCATTACGATACTGCGATAAAGAGCGGGCGGGTCACACGAAGTGTGGTATGGCGGAGAGGGTGGGATTCGAACCCACGGTCGAGTTGCCCCGACGCATGCTTTCCAAGCATGTCGATTCGTCCACTCTCGCACCTCTCCGCGCCCAGAGCCGTTTTACGGAGGCGGCATCTTAGCACGCGGTCCGGAGAGCGGCAAGGCGACGTTGACCCCTTCCAGGGGCTTCCCTATACTGCGCGGGCTCTACGCGGGGGGGCCGCATGAAGATTCTGATCGGAATCTCGGTTGCGCTGGTGCTGCTGGGCGGTCTCGTCCTCTCGCTCCCCTTTCTCGTCGATCTCAACGCGTACCAGGACCAGTACAAGCCGCTGATTGAAGGGGCGCTGAATCGCAAGATTCAGCTGCAGGACATTCGTCTGACGATTTGGCCGCGCCTCGGTGCCAGAGTGGGAGGCTTCGCGGTGCTCGACGATCCGTCGTTCAGCGCCGGTCCCTTCGCATCGCTCACCTCGTTGGATATTGGTGTGAAGCTGCTCCCGCTGTTGAGCCGCAGAGTCGAAGTTGAAGCAATCACCCTCCGTGATCCGGTCATCACGGTGATCAAGAACAAGAGCGGCGTCATGAATGTCTCGACCATCGGGCCGAAGGCACCGGCTGCGCCGGCGACCAAGGAACCCGGCTCGCCGCCGTCCTCAACGAACGAGCCGCTGCAGGCTCTGGCGTTGCTGGCTGTCGATCGCGTGTCGATCGACGGCGGGCAGGTGACGTACCGCGATCTTTCGACGACACCGCCGACCGAATATCAGGTGCAGAATCTTGCGTTGCTGCTGCAATCCGTTCATCTCGGCGAGACTCCGACTGTGCATCTCGAGGCGACGGTGCAGCCGTACAATCTTCCCGTCACGCTCGACGGGAGTTGCGGCCCTCTCGTGCCAACGCTGGAGTTACAGCAGTTTAACTTCACGCTGGGGTTGGGAAAGGTCGCGTTGGCGCTGAAGGGTGCGCTCGCCGGCGGGAAGCTGGATGCGACGCTCACGTCTCCATCCATTTCGACGGCGGATGTGCCGGTCGCGCTGCCGTTGACCAAGCCGGTTCAGATCAAAGACCTCCGTGTCGTGGCGACAGCCCCGTATCCGTTGAAGCAGGGCGTCTCCGCCTTGGAATTGGCAGATGTGACGGACCTCGGAATGGCCATCGTCATGGGCCAGTCTTCGTTGAACGTGAAGGGGACGGTTCTGGACGGACAAGCCAAAGTAAGCGTGACGTCGCCGGCCGTGAATACGGCTGACCTACCGGTCGATACCGGTTTCAAGAAACCGGTGGAACTAAAAAATCTCGAGGTCACCGCCGGCCTCAAGGGACAGGATGCACGGCTGTCCGCTTTTTCTTTCCAGATATTTAACGGGCAGGCGCGAGCCGATGGAGGAATGTCGCTGGGTTCGGCTGCGCCTCCCTTCCATGGCAAAGTGACGATGCAGGGAGTGCAGATTGGCCCGGCTCTGGATGCCGTCAGCCCGGACAGCCTGATATCGGTAAGCGGGACGGCCGCGATGACGCTGGCGGTTACCGGTCGCGGGTTCTCCCTGCCGGAATTGACGACAGCATTGGAAGGCCCTGCGCATATGGAAATCAAAGACGGGAAAATCGAGGGCCTGAACCTCACCCGTGAAGCGGCGACCTTGCTGAAAGTCGCCGGGATTTCGTTGGATCAAGCCAAGGCCACAGCGTTTTCGACGATCGAAACCGACGTGCTGATCAAGCAGGGCGTCGTCACTGTTCAGAAGCTCCTGATGGACAGCCACGACTTCCAGGCGGCCGGCACCGGGACGGTCGGGTTCGATCAG
>OMJK01000054.1 GCA_900299325.1 Nitrospiraceae bacterium
AGGAGGTCTGGGTTCCCTCGATGACGGGGGATTACATTGTTCGACCGGAGAACCTTACGGGAGAGAGAGACCTCCACTTCGTCGGCAAATCGCCTAATCAGTCCACACCCTGACCTCATCGTAGAGACTGGAGCCCACCGAAGGTCAGATGCGGTGCCGTTGCCTTTGTCCGAGCACCACAAGCCCTGACTATATAAATTCATGGGTCAGTGGTGAAGAGCCACGACTGCGAACATTCTCGAATTCCTGCACAATAATCGCCTTGACGAGTCTTCGGCCTCTGCCTCGCGTGTTCCTGTCGGTATTAGCCGCGCTCTTTCTTGCCCATACGGCTCATGCCGATTTCTCCGGCCCCGTTCCGAGGCAACTCTTAACCAGAGCAGACAACTTCTCCCATCAAACGGGTTCAGCCCCGCTTTCACGGACACCTAGCGAAGGCTCATAATGAGCCAGGAGGGTGTCATGGGAGCACGACGGAAGTTTTCAGTCGAGTACAAACGAGAAGCGGTGGCGATGCTCGCGGCGCCAGGGGTGACAGTGAGTCAGGTCGCCGCCGAACTGGGCATTGGAGCGAATGTCTTGGGACGGTGGCGACGGAAACTCCGCCAGGAGCCGACCCGTGCGTTTCCGGGCCAGGGCCGACCGCGTGACGAGGAGATCGGACAGCTCAAACGGGAACTCGCCCGAGTCACCAAGGAGCGGGATTTTTTGCGCGCAGCGGCAGTGTTCTTCGCGAATGCATCGCGATGAAGTATCGGATGATCCAACGCTGCCGCGCCACGTTTCCCATCCGATTGGTGTGTCGGTGCTTGCGGGTCTCGCCCAGCGGCTATTACGGCTGGACGACGCGGCCGCCCAGCCGACGGACCCAAGCCAACACGCGGTTACTCACGCGGATTCGGCAGCTGCATGTCGAGGCAGATGGGGGCAGCGGCAGCCGGCGGATCTGGGAGGATCTGCGCGCGGCGGGCGAGCAGTGCGGACGGCATCGGGTGGCCCGCCTGATGCGGCAGGCCGGGCTGCGGGGCATTCCCTAGCGGCGGCGGTGGCGCACCAAACCCGCGGGGACGCCGCCCGCTGGCACGCGCAATCATTTGGAGCGGGACTTCACTGCCACGGCCCCCAATACCAAATGGGTCACCGACATCACGTACATCCGTACGGCGGAGCACTGGTTGTATCTCTGCATCGTGCTGGATTTGTATTCGGGCGTGGTCGTGGGCTGGTCGATGAGTCCCCGGCAGGATCGCCAGTTGGTGGTCCAAGCGGTGTTGATGGCCCTCTGGCAGCGGCCGACCCGCACGCCCGTCATTCTCCACTCGGATCGGGGCTGTCAGTTTACCTCGGACGAATACCAGCAGTTCCTCGCGGCCCATCACGTGATCAGTAGCATGAGTGCCGTGGGGAGCTGCGCCGACAATGCGGCCGCCGAAAGCTTCTTCGGGAGGCTCAAACGGGAGCGGGTGAATCGGCGGCAGTACCGGACGCGAGCCGACGCGCGAGCGGATCTCTTTGACTACATCGAACGCTGGCACAATCCCCGGCAGCGGCGGAGACTGGCGGTTCAGCAGCAAGGGAAGAAACTCTTAACTCACCTGTCCGTGGAAACGGGGTAGAACCCATTTGCGCGGCTTGCAAAGAAAGACACTAGCTCAAGCGCCTATTGAACCTTGACAAGGATTACAAAAAAATATCCCGTGAGTCGAGAGACTCGGAATGGGTGACGTGGAAATAACAATGACGGTGAGAAATTCGGTGCTGGACCGTCCGGGAAGTCCGAACCCCCGGACAAAGCATGCACCGTTCGGCATCGGCAACACATGCTCGACGCCACAGGAGAGCCCTTTGCCGTGGCTCAACGAAGCTTGGATCGCATGGCGGAACTCGCGCGCAACATCATGCACATGGTTAGGCAACAGAGTCCCCGCCGGGGTTTTGGACATCGGCGAAAGCGCCGGCTGAAGAAGTTGCTTGGCATACGGGCTGATGTGCAGCACGTCGAGCGAATGCGAGAAAACTATGACGCCTTCAACAGCCGATTCCGTTGCGAGATTCATGGGGCGCTTAATTATGGATGGTGACTCTACTGTCCAACATGATTGTGGACATACTCTGGCACATTCGACAGGCGAACCGTAACATGATGGGATTACTACTTATATACCTCTTACGTAGTATGGCTATGGTGAGACGGCCAGGCGACTAGCCCGCAACAGATAATTCTCATGTAAGAGCACGTGATTCTACCGCCTTGTAACCGATCCAACCGCGTGGTTCAGTAACGGGGGTGAAGGTCGCTGGGACAGGGAGGCCCACCCTGCCAGTTCATGGCCTCTGCGTCCTCCTGGAGAGGCCAGCCTTCACCCCCAGCCACTCTCCTCTTTCATTACAAACACACCGATCAGGCATATCGCGAAGAGCCCACTCCGTCGTATATATCTAATGTATAAGTTAATTAGTTTACTACAAGTGATTGTTGTTAAACGTATTATATATCTATTAAATTATTAAAAACCGATCGGCATGCACCGCCAAATACTACTTTCGGGTTAGTACGTATACCTCCTCTACGGTATTTCACGGGTCCCCTCATCCATCTATCTTCTAAACAAAGCGAGCAGAGTCCGCTTGTGAAAATTCAGAGGAAACAATCGGAAGAATAACGACCGGCACGCGGAGGCGATCATGCAGAAACAGGCAGGCAAGGTGGGAACCATTCGACGAAACGTTCGCGGAAAGGCCTGTCCCTATTGCGGAGGACACAAGTATCAGCTGGTTCTACGGCCACACTGTTCGCCTGAAAATGCGGGCTTATTCGCCCGCTGCACCCAATGCCAGCGGCCTCATGGGCTCGATGAAGAATTGGGGCGGATCCTGTGGATGTAATCCCGCTCGCCCTGCAATCACCTGCACACTCCTCGAGATGAATCGATAGAAGGAGTTCATCAAATAATGCCGCTCCCCGCGTGGACTGACCAGAAAGCCCAGGCCAAGAGAAAGCTCAGAGCATTACAGCTGTTGACTCATGGTGGGATGAGCCGCCCGGTATCGACAGAAATTCGATCGCCCGCTTCTTTGGCGAAAAACTCCACAAACGTCTCTTTTGAAGATCGCATGTCCAGTGGATTATCTTTGCTAAGAATCGTTTCCCGTTCCAAATAGCCCGACCTGATCGATACTCTGCCCCATTCACACGATCAATCATCAGCTAGGATCTCGCAACTCCCTTGTACGTCCTCTTCGCCTGAGGTAAGATCACACCCGCTTGCTTCCCGCCCTCGCTGCGGGCATGACACCCTGAAGAGATTACGTGTGGAGAGGTGGCCGAGTGGCCGAAGGCGACGGTTTGCTAAACCGTTGTAGGGGCTAAAACCTCTACCGAGGGTTCAAATCCCTCCCTCTCCGCCACACAACTTGAAGCTTCAACCGGCAGAGTAGGTTAACGTTCAAGCCCTTTCGGCCACGTCGCATATTGCCTCACCGATTTCTATTGTGTGATTCGCAGGGCTGTCGTATTGTTGCTCGGCAAGTTACGGCCTCTCTCCTCACAAGAAAGGACCATCCATGCAGATTGTGATTGCTATTCTGTGGGCCCTGCTTCTGCTACCGACTTCTTCGGCCTTCGCAGGGCCTCCGGAGCCATCAACCGACGAACAAAAAACCCTGTATGCGTTGGGATTGGCCATCAGCCAATCGCTGGGAATCTTCTCGCTTACCGAAGCTGAGTTGGACCTGGTGAAATCAGGGTTGACCGACGGTGTGCTCAAACGGCCGCAGAAAGTCGACCTCCAGGCCTTTGGGCCAAAGATTCAACAATTGCAGCAGACGCGAGCAACCGCAAGTGCGGAAGCTGAGAAGAAGGCCGGGACCGCGTTTCTGACCAAGGCAGCGGCTGAAAAAGGGGCCGTAAAAACCGAGTCCGGCATTGTCATCACAACCATCAAGGCCGGGACCGGCGCCACGCCTAAAGCATCCGACACCGTCAAGGTCCATTACCACGGCACACTGATCGACGGAACAGTCTTCGATAGTTCCGTCAAACGTGGCGAGCCTGCAACCTTCCCGCTCGGACAAGTCATCAAGTGCTGGACCGAAGGTGTACAACAGATCAAGGTGGGAGGCAAAAGCCGTCTGGTCTGCCCGTCAAACCTGGCATATGGCGACCGCGGTTCTCCGCCGATGATCAAGCCGGGCTCCACCCTGATCTTTGAGGTGGAGTTGCTGGAAATCGTCTCGAAGTAACGCTGCACCATGCTGATCCTTCGTACGGCCTGCGGCAGGAATGCCATCCGGCCGTACGAAGGTAATTTCATCGCTGAAAGATCGTTCAGCCACATTCTTCTCTAGAGACCATCACCTATTTTCCGCCCCCAGAGAAACTTATACATCTTCGCTATAAGCGAACGGGTTTCCTTTGCCAAATCTTGGGCATCCCGTTCACGATGCATGGCCTCACGGGCTATTTGGCTATTCATTTGCCTGGCGACCACCACTGCGCCGATTCGGTCAATGACATCGGCATTCCCATCGATTGCTCGTCCAAATGCTTCTTTCCCAATGACCAGCACGCGAGCAGGCGTCTCACAGACGACCGTCACGGATCGCGGCGCGCCGGTCAACAGCGACATCTCGCCGAAGAATTGCCCTTTCGCCATCCGGTTGACAATCTTGCTCAAGCCGCCGGCTTCTTCTTCGACATTCATCACTCCGTCCAGAATGACAAACAGCTCCTGCCCGTCCGCCCCCTGCCGCACCACACGTTCGCCCGGAAGGAACTCCTCCACACGGGCATCGCGGACCAACACCACCAGTTGCTCCTCCGACAGCAATGACAGAATGTCGACCTGACGTATGTGCGTGAGGATCTGGTCATCTGATACCGTCGCCCGCTCGTGAGACCGTCCCCTCGCATCCATGCGCACCGCCATGTGCGGGGTCGGCATCGGAATACGGTGGCGGCGGAACGCGTTCCACACATAGATTCGCACCCGGCTCTCGATATCGAGCACCTGCCCGAAGTCGGCTAGTGCAAACCACAATTGATACTGCGCGCCGGTTTCCTTGAACGCATGCAGCCGCGCCATAGGAGCCGGCTTACGCAACACTCCGTCGACCGCCGCCGCAGCGTCCGTCAACACGCCGCAGACAAGACGAGGGGCAACATCCTCGGAAGCCTCAATGATCAACGATTGCACGTGGACCGGCGTCCGACTGTAATTCGTCACACGCGATTGAATGACGGTGTCGTTCGGAATCGTCACCTGGGACTGTGCCCGCGTGGTTAACGTCACATGACTGAAGTTGATGCCGGTGACGATGCCTTCACATTCCATGACGGACACCCAATCGCCAATCCGGATCATTTTCCCCATCGAGATGCCGGAAAAAACCGGACCAGGGTATCGCGCAACGCCACACCTACGATGGCGGTCATCACAGTCGGCAGTGCCACCAGCGCAACAGGATCGACCTGGAACAGCACCTGCACGATCACCAGCGCAGTCGCCGCCAACCCGACGCCCATGATGAGCATCCGCACAATGTCCGGGATATAGGCGCTATGGCGATCGATCAGATATTCGCCGATGACGAGCAGATCGAGCGTTTTCAACGCGACAAACGACACGCTCAGCCATGTCGCCCCCGTCAATACCAGCACACCCGTGGGCGAAGGAGCCGGCAGCACTTCTTGTCGAATCAGTACTCCTGCAGCGGTCAGAAGAAAGCAGCCCGCGGCGACGGGCCAACAGCGACACGCCCCCGACAATCGCGATGAGCAACACGGCTGCTCCGATCAGCTTCGCAGCAATCAGACCGACATCCATGAAGCCTGTCTCCAATGGAGGATCAATACCCCTCAGCCATAAAAATAGCAATCCCCGCCCAGATCACTCGACGCCTGCGAAAAGATGTGGAACTCGAGTCGGTTGAATTGGTAAGATGCGCAGGCTTCTCCCCATGCGGGCGGGAGGAGACACGCGACGCAATCAACTTCCCGTGCAACCCTGCCGAACACGATCGTGCCGAGGTAGCTCAGTTGGTAGAGCACAGCCCTGAAAAGGCTGGTGTCGACAGTTCGATTCTGTCCCTCGGCACCACTTCCCCGTCTACACTACACCCCTTCATCCGTTTCCGATCAGCACGTCCGGCGAAAACATGACCACCTACGCACCGGTCGGAAGACCGCTGAGATAGAAGGATGCGATCGCGGCCGTCGCCGCCACATTGAGTGATTCGACGCCCCGTGCGAGCGGGATGGAAAACCGGCACGCGGAAGCCGCGAGCGTGGCCGCGGAAAGCCCCCGACTCTCGTTGCCAACCGCAATCATCAATCGGGTGGGAATCTGGCGGATCTCTCGCAGCCGAACTGTTCCGGGAGCAGGGACAACCGCCGCGTACAACGCGCATTTCGCATCGGCAAATGCAGCCGGATGCGCTGCTCGAAACACCGGCAACGTCAGGATCGCACCGGCCGTCGCACGAACGACTTTCGGCGCGAACCAGTCGGCCGAGTCGGGGGTCAGCCATAATCCGGTCAGGTTCAATGCGGCGGCCGTCCGGATAATCGTCCCGACGTTTGCCGGATCGCGCAACTGCTCGCCGTAGATCCCCACCACGCGAGGCTGGTTCAATGCTTTGGACTCGTCCCAGTGCGGCTGCCGGACGATTGCAAGAATTCCCTGCGGAGTTTCGGTATCCGACAACGTCCCCAACGCCGCATCAGTTCCGCCATAGAGCCGGCCGGAACACTTCCGAAGGGCCTCTCCGGCGGCGGGGTTCTGGCGAAGAAATCGCGGTGTGACCACCAGCGTCAGAACGGCATCGGGAAAGCGCTGAACGAGATCAAAACACGCGAGGGCGCCCTCCATCAGGAAGGCGCCCTCTGCTGTTCTGACTCGCTTATCTTTGGAGAGGCTTCTGATGCGAGCGGCGTGAGCCCGCGTCAGGGCAGGGAAAGAGGATGCCACTGCCCTGCTAGCGCCGCTTCCGTTCGGAGGCGGCTTCTGCCGCCCGGATTCGTTGCGCCCTGGCTTTCGCCCGCTTCAACGCCGTCAGTTTGCCGCGGGTCCGGTCCTGTTCGGTCTGCAGCTGTTGCATCTGCGATTTCAGGTATTCCTTTTCCCGCTTATGCAGACTGGCACACTCCGACCGGGACAGATTATTCCAGTCGCCGCTGTTGCGCGCCCGTTTAATCCGGTCCTCAAGCGACTCACGGAGCTGCCTGGCCCGCATCGTCAGCAGGGACTTCAAGGCCTGCTGTCGGCGCTGCACCTCTTCTTCTTCCGCCATAATACCGCGAATATCGGTTCCCAACATGTTTGTTCTCCTCCTTGCCGAGAACTACGTAGCGCGAAAGTATTGTACTCGATCTTCCTCCCGATCTTCCACTTGCAATAAACTCACTTAAGCTATTGTTATAATTGAACATTAAAATGTTTGACTTCGCGAGATCGTTGAAGCGGCGCACGGCTTTCTGTATGATCGCGCCATGCCAATTGGATCGATTATTCAGGCCTGGCGGCTGTCCAGGAAGCAATCAGTGGAGTCGCTGGCGGGCTCTGCCGGCATCACCGGCGGGCAACTAGAAGCTATTGAGGCGAACCAAACCGATCCTCCCGCAGCAACGATTGAAGCCATTGCATCAGCGCTTCGCATTCCCCCGTCCTGGCTCTTTGACGTGCCTCAGTCGTTCGAATGTCTGTTTAGCGACGATGAGGGAAGCACCGACGCACCGGCTTCCGGAACCGATCCGGTCACAGACCGCATCCTCACCGGCAGCCGAATGGACCGCTCACTCTATGTCTTGTTGACCGCGTTGATGCAGGCAGGCGACCCGAAGCTGCTGCGCGCCGCTGAAATGAGCCTTCGCAGCCTCGTGAAGCAATCCCGTCAGGCCACTGTTCCCTGGCAACAGCGTCCACCGGGACATTTCGAACCCCCGAGCGACTAACACCGTACCTGATCGACCGGGATCGCTCACTTCACGTTCTACAAAACAGGGCTCCCCCTCCCGTTACAGTACTTGCAGGATGAAACACTTGAGGTACCGCGTCTCCGGCATGGAGGCGAGGATGGGATGGTCCGGAGCCTGGCCCCGCTGTTCCAGCAGGCGGACGGTCCGGCGGGCGTCATGTGCCGCGCGGGCGACGGCGCCCCAGAGTTCCGCTTCGCTGACGTGATGGGAGCAGGAACTGGTCACCAGAAACCCGTCTGGGCGGGTCAGGCGTATCCCCAAAATATTGACATCTTTATAGCCGGCTAGGGCGCGAGGTACCGACGGTTTGCTGCGGGCAAAGGCCGGCGGGTCGAGCAACACCAGATCATAGCGCCGGCCCGCCCGGTCCAACCGGCGCATCTCGTCGAATGCATCGGCCGCTTGATAGGTAACCCGGTCTTCGACCCGGTTCAATCGGGCATGGGCCTTCGCCAACTCCAGCGCGTCCTCGCTGATATCAATCCCTTCAATCGATTTCGCTCCCGCCAGCGCGGCATGAATACCGAAGGCGCCGGTGTGGCAGAACACCTCCAGTACTTCTGCGCCAGCAGCGAGCCGGGCCGCAGCCAGGCGATTCTCCCGTTGGTCGCAAAACCATCCCGTCTTCTGGCCCCGTTCGATGTCGACCACAAATGTCGCCGGCCCCTCTGTAATGGTGACGTGCGTCGGACCGGTCCCTCGTAAAAATCGCCGCTCGACCGCCAGGCCCTCCAGCGTTCTCGACTTGGCATCGTTACGAAGATAGACCGCCTCTGCGCCCGACTCCGCAAGCAGCAACTCAGCCAGCCGTTCTTTGCGGCGATCCATGCCATACGCCAGCGCCTGCATGACCAGCATCCGGTCATACCGATCCACGATCAGTCCCGGCAGCCGGTCGCTTTCTCCATGAATTAACCGGTAGGCATTCGTTCCGGACACTACACGCTCGCGCAGACGGATGGCCTGTTCGATTCGACGACGCCAGAACGAGTCGTCGATGGGCTCATCGTCGACGGTCAGTAGTCGCACGCGAATCTTCGACGACGGATTGTAGAAACCGCGTCCATGCCAGCGCCCGACCGGTGTCAGAACATCGACCAGATCGCCGGCCGCCGGTTCGCCACGCACCTGTTCCACATGGCCGGCATAGATCCACAGATGCCCGGGGTCACCCTTCATCCACTGCGTATTGAGGGTGACCTGTGCGGTGACCGGATCGGACGAATTCGTCATGCCTTACTTATCCAATTGCGAACCGGCAAAGGTCAAGCGCAACGACATCGCATCGGCACACATCGAACCGTACACCACTTTGCTTGACGGAGATCGGCCAGTGTGGTTTGCTGAAACAGGGACCTCATCCGGGAGAAGCCCGATGCGTGGCAAGACGACGATCGGCACGGCCGTGTTGGAGCGTCTCCACCGCCTCGGCGTGCGCCATATCTTCGGCATCCCCGGCGATTATGTCCTGTCGCTCTATCAACTGATCGAATCCTCGCCCATCACTCACATCGGCACGACCCGCGAAGACTGCGCCGGCTTTGCCGCCGATGCCTACGCGCGGATCAACGGCATCGGCGCCGCCTGCGTGACGTACTGTGTCGGCGGACTGAATACCGTCAATGCGATCGCCTGCGCCTACGCCGAGCGATCGCCCGTCGTCCTGCTCACCGGTTCGCCCGGCCTGTCGGAACGGACGAAGACCCCCTATCTCCATCACATGGTGCGGGACTTTTCCACGCAGCGGGAAGTTTTTGAACGGATGACGGTCGCCGCCGTCTCGTTGGACGATCCGCTGACCGCTGAACGGGAAATGGACCGGGCCTTCGCGGCACTCCTGCGCTACCGCCGACCGATCTATCTGGAAATTCCTCGCGACATGGTGCACAGCCCGCTGGCCGGAACCGGCGGGACCGTGAACCTGCACGACCAGCCCAGTGATCCGGCCGCGTTGGAAGAGGCTCTGGCGGAAGTGCGGGCCATGCTGGCGAAAGCGCATCACCCCGCCATCCTGGCTGGAGCGGAGATCGGCCGATTCGGCCTGCAGGACGAACTCGGCACACTGGTCGAACGGCTGAATGTTCCCATTGCCTCGACGCTCTTGGGAAAATCCATTATCCGCGAAGACCACCCGCTCTATGTCGGCGTGTATGGAGGATTGATCGGCCGCGAGGACGTACAGCAGTTCATCAACGAATCGGACTGTCTGCTGATTCTCGGCTCCATTCTCTCCGACGTGGAGGACCTCGACGCGCACTCGCCGCTCTTGTCGCAGGGACTAACGATCCATGCGACCGCAGACCGGGTCGCCATCAAACATCATTGCTACGATTCGATTCTCTTCCAGGACTTTGTGCGGGAACTGGCCAAAACGCCGATGAGTTCCTTCCCGACCCGCGCCCTGCCCGCTAAACCGATGCACGCCGGCCCTCGTCCTCAGCCGGATGCGCCGGTCACGCTCCAGGGCCTCTTCCGTCATCTCGACACGGTGCTGACGGAAACAACCCTGGTGATCGCCGACGTCGGCGAATCGTTGTTTGCCGGTGCCGACCTCCACGTCCGGCACCGGTTCGAATTTCTCTCGCCCGCGTATTACACCTCGATGGGATTTGCCGTGCCTGCCGCACTCGGCGCCTCGTTTGCCGACCCCTCGCTGCGGTCCATTGTCCTGGTCGGAGACGGCGCCTTCCAGATGACCGGATCTGAGTTGTCAACCTGTGTCCGCTACGGACAGTCGCCGATCGTCGTAGTACTGAACAACCGCGGCTACTCGACGGAACGGGAAATCCTCGAAGGGCGGTTCAACGACGTGCACGAATGGCAGTACGAACGGATCTGCGACGTGATCGGCGGAGGGATCGGCTCGCGCGTTCGGACGCAGCGGGAATTCGAACAGCGGCTGGCCGCCGCCCTGTCGGACCGGAGCCAGGTCCATGTGCTGAATGTGCTGCTCGATCCGGCCGACCGTTCACCCGGCATGGTACGGTTGGCGCGGCGGCTCGGCAAGAAACTCTCGACCGACGTTCCCTAGCCGGCAGTCGACCCGACCGGCCCTCATCCGGGTTTTTTTGCGGCAAACACCGTCGCGTCGCAGCTCAAATACTTCAGCTGCTTCATGGGGATGATGAAGACTTCCTTTGCCGTATCCACTTCCAGAACTTCCATGTCGTCGCTGATGGTATGCCGCACGGCATCTTTCACCAGCAACTCCTGATTGTCCACAAACACCACTTTCACCCAGTATTGCACGAGCGATTCCTCCTCTCAGCGCACAGCCGGACATACCCAGTGCCGGCGGCGATTATACTGACTGCCGCCGGAGCCTGGCAACTTGCCAGCGGCGGTTCGCGTTGAGTAGAGTACCTCCATCATATTTCTATCTCCCCGCGAGGTCTTGATGCGTGCGATCCTCGGCTTCATCCTCATCGCTCTGTCCGTTGCAACTGCCCCCGACGGGTGGGCACGCCGCGAATCGCTCAACACGGATCAGAAAGACCGGCTCCGCTCGGTCGAACGCATCCTGCTGGACATCCTGGCAATCACCGACCGTGGACCGGCCGACACCACACCGCTGCGTGACGTGGTCGGTACGCGCCTCAGCGCCCTGGGATATGCCATCGTGACTGATCCGACTCAGCCGCACGACGTCGTCTTCAAAGTGAAATGCGAGCAGCGCAAAACCTGGGAGGGTACCATGGCCTCCGGCGGAGACGCAGATCTCCCCGACTCGCCGTTACGCACGTGGAAAGGCCCGGCCTGTCAGCTGACCTATCTCCTCAACGGCACCGGCACCCAGTGGAAAAAAGAAGTGCGGACGGACTTTGCCGACGCCATCAAAGCCGCGGCCGACGCCAAGGCGAGCGATGCAGGCGCGTTTGCGCTCCTCACACTCCGCACGCGTCTGGAGGAATACGACTTTCCCGTGCTGGTCACGGCCGATTGGGGGCAGGAAGACCGGTTGATCCGGCTGCTGCAGGACAGCCGCACGCCGGCCGCCAGAAAAGCGCGCGTAATCCAGTCACTCGGCGACATGTTTTCCGCCAAAGCCGTTCCGTACTTGCAGTCCGCCCTGAACGATCCGGACATGGAGATTTCGAAGGCGGCGGCGCTGGCGCTGGGGAACATCGGCCATCAGGACAGCATCGCGTCGCTCGTAGAAATGCTGCGAACCGGCAAGCCGGAGCAGAAGGTCGCCGCAGCCAAAGCCCTGGGAAAAGTCGGTGCATTGCACGGCGACGCCTCGATTATCCCGCCGCTGCTGGACGCGCTGAAGACGGACGATCTGGTTCTGAAAACGGAAGTGGTGTGGGCGCTCGGCCAGTTGCCGGACCGGCGGGCCTACGAACCCCTTGCCGAACTCCAGCGGTCGCTGCGCAACGTTCGCACCAGCGACCGCACCTCCCAGGACGGCAAGCTCTGGGATGCAGTCCTCTATGGACTTAAACAACTCGATGGATTCGATCAAATCAATTAGCCGCAACCGGATCGCTCGGTTCCTCGCGATCCTGCTCTGCGGCGGACTTGTCTTCGCCAGTGTCCCTTCTGCTCAGATGACGGGAGATGAGGCCGAGTTGGCCAGGCTCCGGGCCAAGGCGGAAGATGCCATGGCCAACGACGACCCGGACGGGGCTGCGATGAACATGGGCCGGGCGGCCATGATGGCGGCGCAGTTGGCGAAACGGCAGGAGGGGTTCAGAAAGGATCTGTCCAAGGCGATGGAACCGTTGCTCCGGTCCCAGGAGCACACCTACCGGGCGATGGCACTCTTCCGGCGGGCTGGCAACCAGCTGCCGGCGTCATCCGGCGTGTGCGGCAGTATGGCCTTGGCCCAGAACAGCCTGACCCACGCCGACACAGCCCTCGGCGAACTACCGGTCCCGGCGCCGACTCCGCGGCTGACCGACGAGGTGAAACAGCTCCAAGACGCGGTGGACACCTGGCAGACGATGATCGAATCGATCATAGCCGACTACCAGTGCCGGTAACGGTCAGTCTTCTTCCGGATTGATAATGTGCAGCCCGGCCGTTTTCGACGCAGCCAACAGCTGCGTGTCGGCGCTCACCACCGTCAGCCGGAGCGGCTTCAGTTCCAGCGCCAGCGCCAGATGCATCACCTGCGATGCGCGCAGGAACGGATACTCCAGCACCAGATCTTTCGTCGACAGATACGTCCGCAATGTCGGGACGAGAAACTGATAGAGCCCCTGATTCGATTCGATCTCGAACTTGTGCAGAACCGAGTAGCAATCGTCCCGCGTGATCTCGCCCTGTTGCGCGCGGTTCGACAGAGTCGCGTAAAAATCCGTCACCGTCCAGGTCGGTACAATGGCGACCTTCCCGCGCTTCACCATCAGTTTATTGACGATGCGCGTACCGCGCTCCATGCTGTAGCGTTTCACCAGCGCCGAAGAGTCGAAATAATAGTACGGCATCCCGTCACATCCTCCCTTTCAGAATGACTTCAGCCAACGGCGCTTGCAGCTTCGACAGCCGGTCCTGCAGTTCGTCCAGCGGCAACTCTTCATAGCCCTGCTTGCGTAGCGTTTCCGCCATATTCCCTGCATTGAACGATACCGTGTCCTCCTTCAGCCGCTCGCCCAACCGCCGCTTGGCCAGGCGACTGGAAATCTTCTGGCCCTGCTTGGTGAGCCCCCGTCCACGGCTGCGCGGCGCACGACTCAGCGATTTGCTTTCTCCCATTGTCGTCAGTGTCCTTTCTTCGCAAGAAAATGAATGGCGATCACCATACCGGCATCCCCTTCTCTCTCAACGCGGGCAACCGGCCGGCGCAGCATTCGGCGCGGGCAACGGCGCCTCTCCCAATACATGAGCCGCAATGGCTTTGGCAAGGTCCGACGAAAATTCCTGTTGGATCACCCGTAGCGCCTTGGCCGTTGCTTCCCGGTCTGAGAGATGGCCTTCCTTCCCGCCGCGCGACACCGCGCCCACGATGCGTTGCGATCCCACATCCACCACATCGAAATCACTGCACCACCGCACATATTTGAATTGAGGATCGCGTGCGTCGATCGGCCACACGCGCACCGTCCCTCGCACCAACAACTCAGGCGTCAGCCCGTCGCCCCCGGCCGTGCGGGTGGTCACCGACAGCCCTTCGCGGATAAGCCCTTCGCTCAACGCCCGCTGAACCGGCTCTGCATGATCGCCCGTCACTTGAACCGCCAAGACGAGATTGGTCGCAAGAAACTGTTCCAACTCGCCCGTGAGTTCGCTGACGCGGTGTGCGGCGGCCGTGCCCTGTCCGCTCGGCCGGATTACCCGCAAGTCGGCGTTGTAGGCTTCGCGCACCACGAGAGTTCTGGCTGCGCGCCTGAGCCCCCGTACCTTGGCGAGTTTATCGGAAGTTTGGCGGGATTCGCTCAACTCCATTTCGATAGTCCGGTCCAACTCTGCGATCCGCTCCATGAGCGCAGCCTCCGCCTGCGGCCGGTTCATGGCAGCCAGCGCGTAATGCAATCCCTTCTGTGGATCGAACCAGGTGTCCCGGATGCTGACATTCTCCAACACCTTGTCCGTCGACACTTTGGTCAGATTGTCGAGCGTCAGCCGACGCTCGGTTTGTGTGGCGCCGCGGCTTTCGACCACCAAATAGGACTCCCAGTCTTTGGCCTGCGCCGCAACTTCCGCCTTAAAAATACGCGCCACCGCCGCATAGGCCTGATCCGCCGCAGTATTTCGATTGTCCGATTGCCCGACTCCTATCAAATACTGCGCCGCCGGATAGTCCGAGCTGGCGCCATCGACCCAGGCCGGTTTCCCCTTGCCGCCCAGCCAGGCACAGCCGCCGGCCAGACACGCTATCGTCCCAACCATGACGACCGCCCAGTTGAACCGATACGGAGTCGATCGTTTGTGCGTAGTCATTGCATCATCCGCTGAATAAGAAAGGTCGTTTGACCGGCGGTGAGCGTGAGAGGCGCCTCGCCGGCCTGACCGGAATGCCCCCCGATTCCAGCCGGTCGAACGGCGACATGATACTGCCCAGGCGTGACCCATGCCTGGGCCAGATGAATTTCATCCGGCAGGGTTTGCCAGCTGCGTTTATCTGCCTCTTCGGACGCGACCGCCAGACCCTTGGTAACTAATCCCACAGCGAGCCCGACCCAGGGTGCCGCATCTTTTCCGGCAGCCTGTTGCGCCCCGCGGGTCACCCCTTCGGCCAGCGCATACTTCGTCGCCGCCCGTGCGAGCGCTTTAACGGTGATACCGGGAAGCCGCTCCGACAAACTCTGTTCGGCCAATGCCGTCACATTTTGCACTAATACCGAATGCACGGTCGTAGCGGGTCCGGCTTCGCTCGTCAGTGTCATCTGCTCCGACCCCACCTGCGTTTTCCGGAGTACCAGCCGGGGAAGCGCCACGCGGACGACCCGCCCGTTGAGTCCATAGAGAACGCTGTCCGAGACCCGGTTCTGATGGCGATTCGACTGTGAGAGGCCACGATTGAGCAATACCAGTTGTACCGCATCCAGGCTGATCGGAAGATCGAGAAACTGATCCTCTTTATGAGGCGCCCGCCCATTATAACTGATCAACACGACGCGGGCGAGTTGCGGCTGCTCGGAAACCGGTGTCCAGGTCGTGTCGGGAAACGTCCGCCGGTACTCCTCCAGTTCCGTCGTCAGATGCAGCGCGTCGGTCACACGAAGCAGATCGGAAGGCAGCGACGCCGGCACCGGCGTGTGCGCCCATCCCCGCATCGCCTCGTACGCTTCGTAGGCATTCCGATACGCGATGAACGCGTTGTTCGTGTCGCCGGCCGCTTCATAGAGAATTCCGGTGAGATAGCGGGCAAATCCGTCGGACCGGTAGTTGTGCGCATCTTTGACCCGATCGGCGAGCACGTTCAACCGGTGATCGATCCGCCGGGCCTCGACCAGCGCCTCCTGAATCTGTCCCAGCGCCGCATAATTCAGCGCCTTGGCCACGCTGATCATGACATGCTCGTAGGCATCGCCTTCGTACGGTAGCGCATTGTCATTGGTCAGAAAGGCGGCGGTTTCGGTACGGATCGACTTGGTGTAGAGCCGGTCGACTTCTTCTTCCGCCTGCTCCAACACCGCGCTGCTCTGCTGATACCGTCCGGTCAGCTGCAGCGTCATGCCGCGATCCATGCCGTACAGCACCCGGTTTTTTGTCCCGTAGTCCTTCTCCGCCTGTTCAACGAGCGCGTCGGCCCGTGCAGGATCGCCCGAGACGAGACTCTGCTCAATGAGCCAGTACCGGTTGACCGATGGACCGCAGCCGGTCACCAGCCACAGGCCGGCGAACAGCAGCAGGGACGGGATGGGGGAACGAACGCTCCACCGCACAAAACCACCGCCGGCAAAGCGTGAGGGGAAAGAGCTCAACGACGTCGACAGCGCCTAGAACACCGATCGCTTCTTCTCAACGATCTTCTTGATTTTCTTCTGACCGAACCAGACCTTCACATTATTTTCCAGGTCGACCATTTCCAGATCGATCTGGTAGAACACCGCTTTCGTGTTGTCCGCTTCATCGAGAATGGTCGAAATGTTGCCTTTGAGAATGTAGTCGGCGCCGATCTCTTTTCCCGGCGCCTTTTGCGTGCCTTCGAGCGCATGTACGGCCTGCTCCTTGCGCTCGTCGCGAATTTCCTCGCGCTCGCCCTTATTCGCCACGAACGTGACCTTCTGTGAGTTCGTCAGTTCGCGCTGCAAATCCGTGACGAACGTTTGGACGTTGATGTGCTCGTGACTGCGATTGAGGATCGTCCCGACGACCACCACCGGCTGGCGCTTGTTGGCTTGCGTAAAGTTGCCGAGCCAGGGATAGCCCAGCGATTCCTTCACCATGGTCTCCGCGACCATGCGGGAATCGGTATCGTTCCACCGGCCACTCAGATCTGTGACGACACCGGCATCGACACGCGTCACTTTCGTTTCGCTGGCACAGCCGGCCAGCACCACGACGGCCACCGCCACACATAGGCCCCGTCGACGATTCATTGTATCCACGCGATGCCTCCGCGACACCAACCGACCACTGCTCGGCGGCCGTTACTTGGTCGCCCGCTTGTCCTCTTCCTTCTCCAGCCGATCGAACAACCGGTCCGCGTTCTTCCGGACAAAATCCCGCACTTCTTTGTTGAGTTCTTTGGCCTGTTCCAGATTGTTCTTCATCTCTTCGAGGTTGAGCTTGGCCAACACATAGTAGGTGTTCGTCTTGGAATCCTTGTAGCGGTCGATCGGACGGACGCCGCTCAACGTCGCCGTCGTCACGGTCTTGATGGCCCGCTCGACGTTCTGTTCTTCCGTGTTCTTGGTGAAATCGCCCGCCGTCGTGGAGGCCGCGTAATCGCGCATCAGGTAGCCGGTGTAGGTCTCAAAGGTCTTGGCGATTTCAGCGCGGGCACGGTTTTCCGCCGTGTCCCAGGCCAGCGGCTCGTTGCGGACGCCGATCACCGACCCAATGCCGTAGAACGCTTTGCTGTCCTTGTCGTTGAAGGCGCCGGATCCTTTATCCACCCATTTCGGAGGACCGCCGCACGCGGCGAGTCCGATCAAGAGAACGACGGCGAGACTCTGGCCGGCCAATCTCGTGAAATGTGCCTGCGACTTGCCCATGTGGATCCTCCTTCTAAAAATGTGACACGGTGTCGGTGAAACAGAGTCGAGAAATCGAATGAATTCATGCTAGCATGCGACCTCCGTCCAGTCAACGCAACGGCGCACATAACAAGCGGAGAACATGAGAGAATTCTCATCAACTCACCGGTCGGATGAACATTTTTTAACATAGGCAGGAGGACTCGCTGTGGCAGATGTACAAATTCATGACGGAATCATCAAGATTGCGGAGCTGGAGGTGCAGGATCCGAAAGCCGCCGCAGTATTGGCGGCCTATCCGCAAGTCCGCTGGGCGGAAATCACCCGGCGTGCGGTGAAAATCGGCCTGGGCTATTTAAAGGGTGGCGAAAAAGACTAGCGGGAGGGTTTGGCCGCTCTGTCGGCCTGCTCGACAGCCGACCGTGCGCGGTTCTGAGTCCCGCCGAGTTCCAGATAGCGGCGGAACGCCTCGACCGATTTCGCCTGGTTGTTGAGATGATCCGCATACAGCGTCCCCAGCGAGTAATACACGTCCGCATACCCGGCATTGACCTTCAAGGCCTGGAGCATCGCCTGCTCGGCCTCGGCAAACCGGCCGCGTTTCTCTTCGATTAACCCCAGCGTGTAATACGAATCCGGGTTCTCGGGCGCATATTTGACGGCCAACTGCCCCGTTGCAAACGCATCGTCGAGATTCGGCAACACTTCCAACCGGACATAGCTCTTCAGCACATACACGTCGCCGAACGAGGGATCGTACTCGATGGCCCGATTCAGGCGCTCCAGGGCTTCGTCCGCCGCTTTGCCTTCCTGCAACAGGGTAAACGCGGCTTCATACTGCGCCTTAGCGGCTTTACGCCGCTCTTCGGGCGTCTGTGGACCGCTCCCGAGCACAAAGGCGGCCTTCCGCCCTTCCACCAATACCGTATCCCCGTCACCGTCGATGCGCAGGCTCACCGGATGCTGACGGCTCTTGGAGGCCGCCTCCACTTGCTGGGTCACATAGATGCCCAGTTCTGCCGCCATCAGCCATCCGTTTTTATTCAGATCGGCGTCGCCCTTGAGTCCGGCCATCAAGGACCGCACAAACAGGCTTTTCCCGTCGACACGAACCGACAGTTCACCCTTGTCCGCCGCGCTGATCACTTGCACCGCGCGCCGCTCTGTGTCGTCTTCCGGAACCTGCCGGCCTTCCAGCGAGAGTTGCTGCGGTGCCGTCAATTCCCACCCCCGCACCGGCGCATCGAACAACAACAGCGCATGTTTGGAGGCCGACCGGCGGGTGAATTCTTTCAACTCGTCCAACGTCACTGATTTGGCAACATTATTCACCTGCGCATCCCACGGCACGAGATAGCCCAGGTCTCTGCCCTGCTCGTCTTTGGTCGTACCGGCATGTCCGACATAAAAAATGACCAGACGATCCATCCGGCCGACCTTGCGCGGAAGAAATTCCTTGAGCACCTGTTGCAGACGACGGTAACTCGCGTCTTTATCGTAGACTTCCAGCACCTCGTCGAACCCCAACTGCCGGAACGTCTGCGCCATCGCTTTCGCATCATCGACAGCGCCGGGGATCGGCGGCGCAAGCAGGTAGTTTTCAATGCCGATCACCACCGCCCAGGACTTGTAGTACAGCCCTTCAGGCTTGCCCAGTTGCGCATGAGCGGGCGAGACAAGCGCATCGAGCAGGAGAAGAAGAACCGCCCCGGCGAGTGTCATAGAAAGGGATCGGCGATAGGAAAATGTCTTCATGCGGCTTCGAGCCAGCCTACCCCTGCGTTGTCGCGACTGTCAAGAAAGCCGGTACGGTGCTGGAGTCCTCGTTCGCTTCGTGCAAAAGCCTGCTTGCAGGGATGACGCCCCCTTCTCCATAATGAGACGCATCGAGCCCGTGACCTTGCGTAAGGAGGAGCCCTGGTATGGGGGAAAAAATCGACACCCTCTTGAAGGAAAGCCGGACTTACCACCCGACGGCCAAAACCAAATCGGACGCGTACATCAAGGACTACGAAACCGACTACAAACGTTCCATCGCCGACCCCGAAGGATTCTGGAGCACCATGGCGAAGGAACTGGACTGGTATTCGCCCTGGAACAAGGTACTGGAATGGAACTACCCCTGGGCCAAATGGTTCGTCGGCGCCACCTGCAATATCTCCCATAACTGCCTCGACCGCCACGTCGCCACCTGGCGCAAGAACAAGGTCGCGCTCATCTGGGTCGGCGAGAACGATCAGGAGCGCGTATTCACCTACGGCGAGCTCTACCGGCAGGTGAACCGCTGCGCGAACGCGCTCAAAAAACTCGGCCTGGCGAAGGGCGACCGTGTCACCATTTATCTCCCGAAAATTCCCGAGCAGGTCGTGGCCATGCTGGCCTGCGCGCGGCTGGGGCTGATTCACAGTGTCGTCTATTCCGGATTCAGTGCGCCGGCCCTGGCCAGTCGTATCAACGATGCCGAAGCGAAGCTCGTCATCACGGCCGACGTCGGATTCGATCGCGGCAAAGTCCTCAACTTAAAACCGGTGGTGGATGACGCACTCAAGGCCTGCCCGACCGTGGCGCACGTCGTTGTCGTCCGCCGGCAGACTCCGGGCATCGCGCTGGCCGCGCCGAAAGAACTCGACTGGAACGAGTGGGTGAAACACGAGCCTGCGGTGTGCCCCGCTGAACAACTGGATGCGGAAACGCCGCTCTATATCCTCTATACCTCCGGCACAACCGGTAAGCCGAAAGGCGTTGTCCATGTTCACGGCGGTTACATGGTCGGCACGTACACCACCACCAAATATGTGTTCGATCTGAAGGACGACGACGTTTATTTCTGCGTCGCCGATCCGGGATGGGTCACCGGACACAGTTACATCGTGTACGGCCCGCTGTTGAACGGCGCCACAATTCTCACCGCCGAAGGCAAACCGGACTATCCGAATCCGGGCCGCTGGTGGGACTTGATCGCACGGTACGGCGTGTCGATCTTCTACACCACCCCGACGGCCATCCGCCTTCTGATGCGCTACGGCGAGGACTGGCCGAAGAAATACGACCTCTCCACCTTGCGCATCCTGGGGAGTGTCGGCGAACCGATCAACCCCGAAGCCTGGGAATGGTTCCACCGCGCCGCAGGCGGCGACAAACCCATCATGGATACCTGGTGGCAGACGGAGACCGGCTCGATTCTCATCACACCCCTTCCGACGGTGCCGCTCAAACCGGGCTCCGCGACCAGGCCGTTCCTCGGCATCGAAGCCGACGTGGTCGACCGCGAGGGCAACAGCCTGCCCGCGAACGCCGGCGGCTTCGCCGTGATCAAGAAACCCTGGCCCTCGATGATGCGCACCATCTATAAGGACCCGGAACGCTACAAGACCTACTGGAATACGATTCCGAACTGCTACACCGCGGGCGACGTGTGCCACAAGGACGCCGACGGTTACATGTGGTTCATGGGCCGCGCGGACGACGTGATCAAAGTCGCCGGCAACCGCCTCGGCACCGCCGAAGTGGAAAGCGCACTCGTCAGCCATCATGCTGTCGCGGAGGCGGCGGTCATCGGCAAACCGCACAAGACCGTCGGCGAGTCGATCAAAGCCTTCATCATTCTCAAGCAGGGCGAGAAGGACTCTCCGGAGCTCATCCATTCGATCAAGGAACAGGTCCAGAAAGAATTGGGGAAGATCGCTGTACCGGCGGAAATCGACATTGTGTCGTCCCTTCCCAAAACCCGTTCCGGCAAGATCATGCGGCGGGTGCTCAAAGCCAAAGAACTGGGACAGGATCCGGGCGACATTTCAACGATCGAGGAGTAGCACGCACCACACATCCGATGCAGGTTACGGCCTGCGCGAAGGAGGCTGGTATGGTGACGCATCTCCGCTCGACAGGACACGTCTTCATCGGTGTGCTTGCAATTGTTCTGACAGGAATTCATCCGCCAGACTCGTTGGCAGCCGATACAACTGCCCCCGCCCAGAAACCGAAAGCGCAGGCTGAGGCTAAAGCGAAAACCGGCAAAGCAAAATCGCAGACAACAGAACCAGCGGGTAAAACAAAAGCCTGCTTCGGAGTGGCGCCGAAAATCGAGAAGGTCAGCCCCGACGAAGGCAAAGCCGGCGATAAGGTCACGATCACGGGAACGAACTTCGGCACAGCCGAATGCCTCCGCAGCGTCTCATTCGGTCCCGGTCACAGCGCCACATTCACCATGGAAAGCGCGACCAAGATCAGTGCGACGGTTCCCAGCGGCGGACGCAAAGGCCTGGCGATTTTGACGGTGACGACCGCTTCCGGCGAAGATTCGAAACCGTTTCTGGTGAAGTAAGCCGCACGTTTCTCAAACGGACAGGACGATTCGGTTGTCGCATCGTCCTGTCCGCCAGTTTAGTACTCCTTCGCATCTCAATCCGACGCCAATTCAAGTCGTTGATTTTTCGTTCGTCCGCCAGTCCGTTTGTGAGCAGGCCGGCCGCAATTATTGCCTGTTTTACCTCAACCGGCCGGCCATAATTAGCACGATCCAGGCCAGCCTAACCTCTTGTAGAAACGAGGGGGCATACCCCTTGCTCCGTTAAGCGGCCAGTGACAGTAGCGTCCCGTTCGCCCCGGCTGACACCGCGGCACAGACGTAGGCGGTGGCACCGGCGAATGCAGCACCATCAAAGGAGGATACTGTTATGTGGCTGAGCAATAGAAACCATCACCAATCGGCAGGCTCTTGGAGAGGGCTGCGAATTGTGGTGGCCCTACTCCTGCTGCTCCCGCTGCTGAGTGCCCCTCAGTCGGCCGGAGCGGACGACAACAACCGGCACAGTCTGATCGATCAGCAACGGGTCCAGGATTTACGGACGCGGGTGGCTGAGCTTCGGACGAAGGTTGAAGAGGAGAAGCGCCACCACCAGAGCAGCGGAGGCGCAAGCACCGCGGCACTCCAAGCCCTGCAGGCCCAGGTGACGGAACTCCAGACCGGAGTCACCGCCCTGGGCAACACCAATTCCACGCTGCTCGCGGCCTTACAGACGGCCCAGTCCCAAATCACGACCCTCCAGACGAAAGTCGCCGCGCTGGAAGCGGCCGGCTCCGGAGGCGCGGGGGGCGCGAGTTTCGCGAAGTACATCACCGTCGACCCGAATCCGATCAACGGCGTGAACGGCCCGCACCTGATTTTTACAGGTGTGAACGTGCACATCCGGAGCGGATCCGGCGTCACGGATGACGGCGGTAACCCGTCCGGATTGGGCAACCTGATTCTCGGTTATAACGAGGTCGATCCGGCAAACCCGGCGCAACGGAACGGCTCCCACAATCTGGTGGGCGGCACCATGAACAGCTTCAGTTCGTTCGGCGGCGTGGTGCTGGGATTCAGAAACCGGCTCAGCGGCCAGTACGCCACCATTCTCGGCGGCGACTCGGGCGTGGCCAGCGGCGTCGCGTCGAGCATCCTGGGCGGCGCTCAGGGCACGGCCAGCGGCGCGTTCGCGACCGTGCTGGGCGCTTCAGGGAGCGCGGCATCGATCCAGTTCGGCGTAGCGCCGAAGTACGTTCCTGCTCCGTAAGCGCACGTCGCAAGCAAACTCACGGGCGGGTTCTCATTTGAGAACCCGCCCGCTGTGTTTTAACCTCCCCGCATCACACGGCATAACTCCTCACTCGATCCGGGCCCATGAGTTCGCTACAATGTCGCGTGATGGGAATGCGAAAACCCGGCGAGCCGATTTATCTGCGGCGGCACATGATCGGCCTGGCCCTGGCCGTCGGCCTTCCGCTTATCCTGCTTCAGCTGTACAAGATTTTCGTCGGCCCGATTAGTTTTGAGATTCAACTGGCGGCGGGAGTGGCGATCTCCATCCTGGCCGGCCTCATGCTCTATCGCACCTACCGCTCATCCGCACAGAACCAACCCTAGAGCAACCCCTTTTTACGCAGATACTCCTTATCGATGACAGGCGCACTCTTAGGGATTTGGCTACGCTCTTGGAGGAGCCGCTCAACGTATTTGCCGATGAGGTCGGACTCGAGGTTGACGGTATCGTTCGGTTGCTTCAGGCCAAGCGTCGTCACTCTAGCGGTGTGCGGAATGATGGCCACGGAAAAACCCTTCTCGCTGACGTCATTGATGGTCAAGCTGATCCCGTCCACCGTGATCGAACCCTTCGCCACGCAGTAGCGCAGAATCTCCGACGGCGCTTCGATGGTGAAGACAATCGCGTTGCCGTCCTGGTGCCGGTTGCGGATGATTCCGACACCGTCCACATGGCCGGCGACGAGATGCCCGCCGATGCGTTCATTCAGCTTCATCGCCCGCTCCAGATTCACCGGCGCGCCGGACTTGAGCTGACCCAGTGCCGTCACCGACAGCGTTTCAGGCGAGACTTCGACCGAAAAATCCCGTTCCCCTTTGGTCACGACGGTCAGACATGTCCCGTTCACGCTGACACTGTCGCCGATCTTGAGGTCGCCCATCACGGTGGAGGCAAGGATCGTCAGCCTCGTCCCCGCGAGGGTCTTCTCCATCGACGTCACAGCGCCCATTTCTTCGACGATACCGGTGAACATAAGAAAAGCTCTCAGCTAGCAGCCGTCAGCGTTCAGCTAGGACTCTTTCTTGAGGACTTGCCTCACCACGTATACGAACACAACCAAGAGGACGACGACCCCAATTGACGCGATCACGCCGACGACGATCTCTTCCGTCGCAAATTCCCTCATGGCGAGCCATTATATAAGAGTCCGGCTAGGCCTGTCTCATGGTGAACCAGAAGACCGCTGCGGCGGCCACCTGAATCCCTGCAATAATGGCAAAGGCCCCGGCGTAGCTCATGTTGGCGATCAGCACGCCGGCCAGCAACGGCCCGCTGGCATGGCCGATATCCATGATCGTCCCCTGCATACCCATGCCGGCGCCCAGCGTTTTGAATTCCGAGCTGTCGGCTACCAATGCCGAAGACGACGAGGATACCACCGCCTCGCCGAATCCGAACCCGGCCGATAACATCAGCAGAAGAGGAAAGAGCGAAACATGCGGAATGCAGACGAACGTCGCCGCGCAAATCAGCAGCCCGAGCACAATGAGCGGCTGCCGCCCCACCTGGTCGGACACGCGGCCCATGATCGGTTTGGAAAAAAACGACGTGAAGGCCTGCACCGTGAACAGCAGGCCGACTTCCCCCGGATTCAACCCGGCCGACACGCCATAGAGCGGCAGGAACGCCATCAACGCACCGTTTGCAATCATCTTCGCCGCGTCGGTCGAACTGGTAATCAGCACCTTGCGATTGTTCGCGACGACCACAAACCCCTTCCACATTTCGGCCAGCAACGGCGCCATCCCCTTCTCGTGCAACCGCGGCGGCGGGGGATTCAAGCGAAGGCTGTAAAACAACGCGACAGCGATGCACCCGAATACGCCGGCGGTGACAAATGCGGCGGGAAATCCTGCGGCATAGACCAGATAGCCGCCGATGAACGGGCTCAACAGCGCACCGGACTGCGTGCAGGCCGTGTAGGTGCCGAGCGCCGCGCCACGCCGTTCCCGGTATAACTCGGCGACGGTGGCCAACGCGCTGGGGGCAAAGATCGCCGTGGCCAGTCCGTGAAAAAACCGGAGCGCCGTCAGCACATCGAGATCTGTAATGAAGGGATAGAGAAACGGCGGCAGCCCGAACGCGACGACACCGACACGCAGGAGCATCCGGCGTCCGTAAATGTCGGACAACGCGCCGGACGGCAACTTCAGAAATACGCCGGTCAGTGTCGAGACCGACACGATCAACCCGATCCGCTCCGGCCCGGCGCCGAGCGACTCGGCAAAGAGCGCCAGCACCGGCATCCGCACCAGGTTGTAGCTGATGAAGCAAAAGACGCCGATGGTACAGAGCAGCACATAGCTGCGGGCCGGCGTCATGGATTGGCTGTCCCGGTGCGTTGCGAGAGGCTTGGCTGCGGCAGCGTGGCGAGCGTCTGCTTCACGAATGCCAAATCCTCGATCCCCAGGGTTGGCGGCGCCAGTGCCTCGCGCAGCACCCAGTCCGGATGCTCGACCATGGCCTGCGCCAAGCGGTTGGCGGCATCGAACCCGCGCAGCAGCTTGCGCGTCACGGCGTTGCCGACCAGCGGTCGGATTGCGGACACCAGCCCGGCCAGCAGACGATTGTCCAGCCTCGTGTAGGTCACCAGCACTGTATCGACCGCCGGACTCGGCTGCGGCTCCTTGACCGGCTCGACTGAGAGCAACACCACCGCCTTGGCATAGACCCGCGGGAACAGCGCGCTGTCGTGAAAACCTTCCAGGTAATAGATTCGCGCGCGGGGATCCTGATAAAGCAGATGCACCACGCCTTCCATGCCATCCCCGTCGTTCACCCAGAATTCATCGGCACCCCGCATTTCCGCGCGATAGGGACCAATGCCGAGCCGATTCACGAGCGTGGCAATCGTCGCAGGATGATTGAGCAGCCCGGCATAGCCGATGTCCGACAACTGGGTACGGATCGGGCCTACTCTCCCCACCGTTGTGTAATCGTCGATGATCTGGTGAACCCGGCACGTCCAATTGGCATCAATTCGCTCGACCGGAAACGTCAGGCTGGCATGTTGGGCGGCCAACGCACAGGAAGGCGTGTCCGCCTGACTTGCTGCATGACACCACAGGCTCGCAGCAAACACTGCAAGTCCCAATGCCCAACGATGCAAACAACTCATGGCCGAGCAGGCTCCACAGTAATCAGCACCTGAGCAGGAAACAGCTGACGCGGATCTTTTCTCAGACGCGCCTGGCGCAGCAGCGTCTCACGCGCGGGTATCGCCATGCCCTCAAACGAGACCGCTCCGTTCGTCCGCACGACAAGCGGCTTGGAGAGATCCACGAGTTGGTCGTTCAGAAACAGGGTGTATCGGCGAACCCGTTCGGTTTTCACGTCGATGCGGTTCGGCGCGCTGATCGTGGCGTCGAGCGTCGCATACTCCCGGTTTCTGATCCGGTCGTCACGCTTGTTGACCAGGTCGTCGGAAAATGCGGCGATGGGATCGGTCGCATCGATCCGTATCCATCCGAACGGCTGAAAATGGCTGGCCTCCCGGACAAGCGTCAGCGCCGTCGGCAGTGGATTGCGCCGCTGCCGGTCGAACCAGGCTACCAGTTCAGGCACTTCCTCCTTGGGGAAAAAATGGCCGCCGGCCATCGGATGTTCGCGTTGATGTTCCCGATAGACGTGCGAATAGCCCAGCGCCGTCAGCTCACGAGAAATCGTCCGGCTGAGTTCGACCGGCATCACCTGATCCCTGGCGCCATGAATGATGTAGACCGGCGTGTTGCGGAGATTCGCCAGAAACGGCATGAGCACGCCGTCCAGCCCGCTCGCCATCGGCGCCAAACCGGCAAACAGCGGCGCGTGCTGCATGCCGATCAGCCAGGCCCCGATCCCGCCGTTCGACATGCCGGTCAGAAAGATGCGATCCGGATCGATGTGGTAGCGGGATTGGACCGATCGGATGACGGCCAGCACCAATTCTTCGGCGCGCCGCGTAAACCAGGCCCCGGCCGGATACGTCGGACACACCAGAATGTACTCGTCGCCGAGCCGGCTCTGCCAACGCTCCAGGTACGCATCGCCGGTGAAGCCCGCTCCATGGAGACAGACCACCAGCCCATAGCCTTTCGCCGGCTGATACGTCAGCGGCACAGCCAGCGCATAAGAATAGGACCGGTCGTGGACCGCCACCTGTTTGTCCGGCATCGTCCCGACCGGTTGTGGCCGATAGCTCCGCCCGGCTTGAATCTCGCGGCTTACCGATTCGATCGACGCATCGGGATCGGCCAGCAACGCCTGCAAGAGCCGTTCGGCCTGCTCGCCATCCGGCTCATCGAGATAGGCCCACACGCGTGCGCGCAACGACTCGACCGGAGCCGGAGACTCGGCGGTCGAATCGGCCAGCATCGATCCGCAGACACCGATGCTGCACATCAGAAGAAGCGCAACGGGATGACGCATAGAATGTAACCGGGACCGCGCTACAAGACGCCGTCGATAACGAGATCCTGCCCCAGCGTTCTGGTCCGCACCTCGCGCAGTTTCCAGGCCTGCGCCAGCCGGAGCGGATTCGGCCCGCCGATCACGGCTTTCGACGCCGTGCCGCCCAGCAGTGCGGGCGCCAGATACAACCGAACGGCCTGCACAAGCTTGGCGGCGAGAAACGCGGCGTTGAGTTCGCTGCCCCCTTCGACCATCACCGACGTGATGCCGCGGCGGCCCAATTCGGCGAGCAACGCAGACAACGAGACATGCCCTTTGACGGCCGGCAGCGTCAGCATTTCAATGCCGCGTCGTGCGAGCGCCGCGCGGCGCGAGGATGGCGCCGCCGTCGTAGTGACGACAAGCGTCTTCGCCAGCTGCTGTTGCGAGAGAATCGTCGCGGACGGGCGGATGCGCAGGCGGCTATCCACGACGATGCGCAACGGTTGTCTCGGCGAGAGGCGGAGCAATCCCGGCGGCTTCCTCGCCGTGAGCGACGGATCGTCCTTGAGCACGGTTCCGATGCCGACCAGCACCGCATCGACCTCGCCCCGCAGCCGGTGCACTTCACGCCGGGACGGCAAACCGGTGATCCACTTGGATTCTCCGCCGGCCGTCGCAATCCGTCCGTCGAGCGTCATGCCGGCCTTCAACACGACGTAGGGACGATGCGTCGCGGCCCAATGCGCATAGGCGCGATTGAGCTGATTCGCTTCGTTCCGTGCGACTCCGACGGTCACCGACAATCCGGCGCGGCGCAGTTGCGCCAGGCCTCGTCCTCTGACCTTGGGGTTGGGATCGACTGTCGCCACCACCACGCGCCGGACACCGGCGTGCAGAATCGCCGGCACACAGGGAGGCGTACGTTTCTTGAGATGGCAACAGGGTTCGAGCGTCACGTACAGGGTGGCGCCGGCGGCACGCCGCCCCGCCTGGCGGAGTGCGAGGATTTCCGCATGCGGCTGGCCGGCGGCATGGTGATAGCCCTGCCCGACAACACGGCCGCGGGCAACCACGACTGCGCCCACCATCGGATTGGGACTCGTCCGGCCACGGCCCTTCTCAGCCAGCCGGAGCGCCAGCGTCATGAACCGAAGGTCATCGGAGGCAGGATTCACCGTTTCTTGCGCGCGCCGCGTGACCGGCGCGCAGAAGCGCGCGCGGGAGCGGACGACGCGGCCGTGGACGCCGCCTCGCCTCCGGCAATCGCGGCATGGGCGGCGGCCAGCCGTGCGATGGCCACACGGAACGGCGAGCAGCTGACGTAGTCCAGTCCGAGCTGATGGCAGAACTCGACAGAACTCGGATCGCCGCCGTGCTCGCCGCAGATGCCCAGCTTGATCCCGGCTCTGGTCGCCCGACCGGCGGCGATGGCCTGCTTCATCAGCGCCCCGACGCCTTCCCGATCGAGCACGGCAAACGGATCCGATTCAAGGATGTTGTTGGCCCGGTAATAATCGACGAACTTCGCCGCGTCGTCGCGCGAGAACCCGAACGTCGTTTGCGTGAGATCGTTGGTGCCGAAGGAAAAGAATTCCGCTTCCTGCGCGATGCGGTCGGCCGTGACCGCCGCGCGCGGGAGCTCGATCATCGTCCCGACCAGATAGGAGAGCTTCACGTTGTACCGTTTCATCGTGTCCTGCGCCGCTTCGCGGACCAGATCTTTCTGCGCCTTCATCTCCGACACCATGCCGACGAGCGGAATCATGATCTCCGGCACGATTTTCTTGCCTTCTTTGGCCAGTTCGCAGGCCGCTTCCATGATGGCGCGGGCCTGCATGCGCGTGATTTCCGGCATCGTGATACCCAGCCGGCACCCGCGCAGGCCCAGCATCGGATTGAATTCGTGCAGCTCCTCGACGCGCGCCAACAACCGCCGCTTCTCTTCCAGCGCCGCCGCGTTCCGGCCGGTCAGTTCGAGCTGAGCGATCTCCACCATCAAGTCTTCCCGCTTCGGCAGAAACTCGTGCAGCGGCGGATCGAGCAGCCGGATCGTCACCGGATAACCCTGCATCTCGCGGTAGAGACCGACAAAATCCTCTTTTTGCAGCGGCAGCAACTGGTCGAGAAACTTCTCCCGCTCCTCTTTGGTGCGCGCCAGAATCATCTTCTGCATGATCGGAATGCGGTCCTCGGCGAAGAACATGTGCTCCGTGCGGCAGAGCCCGATGCCTTCGGCGCCGAATCCCCGCGCGATCTTCGCCTGGTCCGGCACGTCGGCATTGGCCCGTACCTTGAGTGTGCGGAATTCGTCCGCCCAGGAGAGAATCGTGGCGAAGCGCTGGTACTTCTCCGACTTTTTCGCATTCAGCTTGCCCTGCACCACCTGGATGATTTCCGACTCGACGACGGAAATGTCGCCGTCGTAAACGCCGCCCGTCGACCCGTTCACCGACAGATACTCGCCCTCCCTGAACACTTTCGATCCGATGCGGACGGATCCGTCGTCGTGCACCTCGACCGCTTCGCAGCCCGCCACACACACCTTGCCCATCTGACGCGCGACCACCGCAGCGTGCGACGTCATGCCGCCCCGCGCCGTGAGAAACCCGGTTGCCGCATTCATGCCGTGAATATCGTCGGGGCTCGTTTCCTGGCGGACAAGAATGACGCGATTGCCCGCCGCCTTCATGTCGACCGCCTTGTCCGGCGTCAGCGCGATCTTGCCCGCCGCCGCGCCCGGCCCGGCCGGCAGCCCTTTACCCAGGGGCGTCGCCTTCGACTCGGCCTTCGTATCGAAAATCGGGTAGAGATATTGCGCCAGTTGATCCGGTCCCACGCGCTGCACCGCCTCGCGTTTGGAGATCACGCCCTCGCTCACCATGTCGACGGCAATTTTCACCGCCGAGATGCCGGTGCGCTTCCCGACGCGCGTCTGCAGCATGTAGAGCTTGCCCTCCTGGATCGTAAACTCCAGGTCGAGCATGTCGCGGTAATGCTTTTCGAGTTTTTTGTACGTGTGTTCCAGATCCTTGTAGGCGTTCGGCACCGTGCGGGCCAGCTCGCTGACCGGCAGCGGTGTGCGGATGCCCGCCACCACGTCCTCGCCCTGGGCGTTCATCAGGCACTCGCCGAAAAATTTCTTCTCGCCGGTCGACGGATCGCGCGTGAAGGCCACGCCGGTTCCGCTGGTGTCGCCCATGTTGCCGAACACCATCGCCACGACGTTCACGGCCGTGCCCCACGAATCGGGAATGCCGTAGAGCTTGCGGTATGTCACCGCGCGGGCGCCGAACCAGGAGGAGAACACGGCGTTGACCGCCATCCGCAACTGATCGAGCGGCTCGTCGGGAAACTCCTTCTTTGTTTCTTCTTTCACCAGCGTTTTGAAGCTGGCCACCAGATCGCGGAGCGCCCGCGCGTCCAGCTGTGTCTCGTGCGCGACGCCCATCTTGGCTTTCTTATGTTTGAGAATGGCCTCAAAATGCTCGCGCGGCACGCCCATGACGATGCTGCCGAACATGGTGATAAAGCGCCGGTAGCTGTCCTGCGCGAACCGTTCGTTCTTCGTTTTCCTGGCCAGCCCTTCGACGGTCTTCACCGTCAAGCCGACGTTCAGTACGGTGTCCATCATGCCCGGCATCGACGCCCGCGCGCCGGACCGCACCGAGACCAGCAGCGGCCGCTCCGGATCGCCGAACCCCATGCCCATCGACCGCTCCACCCGCTTGAGCGACGCCAGCGCCGCGTCCCACATGCCCGGCGGATACGTTTTGCCCCGCTTGTAGTATTCGACGCAGGCTTCCGTCGTGATCGTGAATCCGGGCGGCACGGAGATGCCGAGGTTGGTCATTTCCGCCAGGCCGGCGCCTTTGCCACCCAGCAGTTCCTTCATGTTCGACGTGCCGTCCGCCTTCCCGTCGCCGAAGTAGTAGACGTATTGCTTGGCCACGCTGTGGTCTCCTTTACGCTCGCTTCCTATTCAACGCGTTCGTGCGGCGGCTTCGAGTTGCAGCCGGTACCGGTTGACCAGATACCAGCGAGCCACCATGCCGGCGATGAGCACCAGTCCGACGAAGCCGACGTAGGCCACTAATCGAAAATCCGCCCGTACCGATGGATCGACATAATAGCGGCCGTCCGCATCCTGCCGCACCCGCATTTCTTTGTCCAACAGATGCGACCGCCCGGTCGGGTCGGCCAGGGTAATCCATTCCGAACAGAGCCTAACCGGGTCCTGCGCGCCGGCCAACCGTTGCCACGTGAACCGGAGGCACACATCCGATGTCGGGTTAAAAAAATCCGGCGTCTTGATCAGTTCTTCGAGATTGACGCCGCTCGCCCAGACACCGAACAGGAACACCGTATTGCAGAGCACGATCAACGCCACCGTCACAACCGTCGAGTACCGACGGATCTTCGCCTGGCGTCCTTCGTCGACGTCCGGCTCTGGCGAAGCGATCATGCTTCTTTTTCCATCTCCCCACTCACTTAGAAAGGGGGAGCGGATGGTCTTCAACTGCGCGCGTCGAACGACCACTGTTTTATCGTGGGGGTTCCGCGAGCACAGAAGACCATTCGGTCCCCCTTTCCGCTACCCCCCTTGTACCACAATTTGAGAAAAGTCCGCGAATGCCATAAACAGGTCGTCGACTTCCTTCAGCAGCGACAGGCGGTTGCTGCGAATCGCCTTGTCTTCGGCATTGACCATCACC
>OMJK01000055.1 GCA_900299325.1 Nitrospiraceae bacterium
GAGAATCTGTTCAACGGTGTGACGCAACCGTGGCATGCGACCCTCCTTTCGGCCCGACCCTAACATAGGATCTGGACCCGTTTAAGGGGGCTAGGTCACAGCCCTGACTATGCGCCAGCCACTCGCACGCGTTGTGGTACGATCCGGAGAACGGGGCGTGACGTATCTCATGCTCATGTTTCTCATCGTGCTGATGGGGTTGACGCTATCCGTGGCCGCGCAACAGTGGAAAACGATGGTGCAGCGAGAGCTGGAAGCGGATCTGCTGGCGAAAGGCATCGAAATCCAAACCGCGCTCGCCGTGTATTCCGCCACGATGAAAGCGGGGCGGCCGATTCCAGGGGAAATTTATCCGTCCGCGCTCATCGATCTGACCAAGCCGCCGAAGCCGGCCTTGCGCAAAGTGTATCTCGATCCCATGGGGCACGGGGAATGGGAACTGGTGCGCCATCCGAACGGCGGTATCATGGGCGTGCGCAGCAAGCTCAAAGCCAAGCCCATCAAGCGGTGGGAATTTCCGGCCGCTGTCCGGCACTTTGAAAATCTCCCCACCTATTATGATTGGGTGTTTCAGCATCCGAACCCGTCATCCGCGAAAACGGTGCCCTCAACGCCGCCGCCCGGCGCGCCGGCGGCTCAGGGGCAACCGGTTCCACCGGCCGCCGGCCAGCCGGCGCCGTCCCCGGGCACAACCTCTGCGCCGTCTTCCACGGCGCCTGCGACGCCGCCACCGGCAACTGCGCCGGTGCTGTGAGCGCCGGGACGCGCAACAGCCTGCAGAATTGCGTTTCTAACGCAAGATCCGTATAAGGGTAGGCGAAAGGTCTATTTCCCATGCGCGTGTTGATTACCGGAGGAGCCGGTTTTCTGGGCAGTCACCTGGCGGAGTCCTTGCTGCAGCAGGGGCATCAGGTGGTCTGCATGGACAATCTGAGTACGGGTAAGATCGAGAACGTCTCACATTTAATGGGGAACGACGCGTTCTCGTTCGTGAAGTACAACGTCTGCGACTATGTGCACGTCGACGGGCCGCTCGATGCGGTGATGCACTTTGCGTCGCCCGCCAGTCCGCAGGACTATTTGGATATGCCGATCGCCACGCTGAAGGTCGGCGGGCTGGGGACGCATAAAGTGTTGGGTTTGGCGAAGGCCAAGGGCGCGCGGTTTCTCCTCGCCAGCACCTCCGAAGTGTACGGCGATCCGCTGGTGAACCCGCAACCGGAATCGTACTGGGGCAACGTGAATCCCATGAGTCCCCGCGGCGTCTACGACGAAGCCAAGCGCTTTGCCGAGGCGATGACGATGGCCTATCATCGGTATCATGGCGTGGATACGCGGATTGTCCGGATCTTTAACACCTTCGGCCCGCGCATGCGGCCAAATGACGGGCGCGTGGTGTCGAATTTCATCGTCCAGGCGCTTCAGGGCAAGCCGTTAAGCGTGTTCGGCGACGGGCTGCAGACCCGCAGCTTCTGTTATGTCGACGATCTCGTGCGCGGCATTCTTGCGCTGTTGTCCATTTCGTCGGACCGGACGGTTGAGCAACGCACAGACCGGAAGTCGTTTCTGACCAAGCCGACCGGGGCACAGGACAGCAGCGTGCACGATCCGGTCAACATCGGCAATCCCCGCGAGTTGACCGTGATGGAAATCGCCAAGCTGGTGCTCAAATTGACCGGATCGAAGAGCGAGATCAGCTATCATCCGCTGCCGGTGGACGATCCGAAAGTCCGGCGGCCCGACATCACCCGCGCCCGCACGTTGCTGGGCTGGGAGCCGAAGGTCGAGTTGGACGATGCCCTGACCAATACCATCCGCTACTTCCGCCAGGCCCTGGCCCACTCCAGCTAACGCGCGGCGCGTTCGAGCGTTTTTCTGCCGGCCCTTGTCCCTTGACCCCCTTCCGAGCCGCACGGTATCCTCGTCATTCAGACCCTCTCTATAATGTGAACAGGAACAGGTAATGGACCACGAGACGCAGTCTGCCGATCAGTCGCCTGCCGAGGGGCAGCCGCAGCCGATCCCCGAGTATGTCGAGCAGTTGGTGAAGGGGGCCCGGCGGGCATCCGCCAAGCTGGCGGGCCTGTCGTCCGAGACCAAGGACCGTGCCCTGCTGGCTATGGCGGAGGCGTTGGAGGAAAAGACCGCCGACCTGCTGGCCGAGAACGAGCGCGATCTGGAGGCCTTCGGGTCGAATCCGGAGCGCAAGGCGATGGCGGACCGGTTGCGGCTGACCGACAAGCGCGTGGCCGAAATGGCGGCCGGCATCCGCGAAGTGGCCAAGTTGCCCGATCCGTTGGGCGAAACGCCGCGCATGTGGATCAGGCCGAACGGCATGCAGGTGGGACGGGTACGCGTGCCGATCGGCGTGATCGGCATCATCTACGAATCGCGTCCGAACGTTACGGCCGACTCCGCCGCGCTGTGTTTGAAATCGGGCAACGCCTGCGTACTGCGCGGCGGGAGCGAAGCCATTCATTCGAATACGGCCATCGCCGCCGTGCTCTCTGCCGCGGCGGAGAAAGCCGGGGTGCCGGCCGGCGCCATCGCGTTCGTGACCAGGCCGGAGCGCGAACTGGTGCCCGTGCTGCTCAAACAGGATCGCTTCATCGACCTGATTATTCCGCGCGGCGGCGAATCGCTCATGAAGACCATCGCCGAACACGCGACGATTCCCGTGGTCAAGCACGATGCAGGGGTGTGCCATATTTATGTGGATGCAGATGCGGACCAGGCGATGGCCGAGTCGATCTGCGTCAATGCGAAGGCGCAGCGCCCGTCGACGTGCAATGCGATGGAAACCCTGCTGGTGCATCAGTCCATTGCCCGGACGTTTCTACCCAAAGTGGCCGCCGGTCTGACGGCGGCGAAGGTGGAGATCCGCGGCTGCCCGAAGACCTGCCAGTTGGTGCCCGAAGCCAAACCGGCGGGTGAGCAGGATTTCGGGAAAGAGTTTCTCGATCTGGTGCTGGCGGTGAAGGTCGTCAAGAACATGGACGAGGCGATGGAGCACATCGCCACCTACGGGTCTCGGCACACCGAAGCCATCATCACGACGAACTACGCCCGCTCGATGCGGTTTCTTAAAGAGGTCGATGCGAGCGCGGTGCTGGTGAACGCGTCCACCCGTCTCAACGACGGGTATCAATTCGGCCTGGGCGCGGAAATCGGCATCAGCACGTCGCGCATTCACGCCCGCGGACCGATGGGGCTCGAAGAATTGACCTGCTTCAAGTTCATCGTGCTGGGGAGCGGTCAGGTCCGCGAATAGATGGCGTCCGATCCCGTCGAGTTCGCGCTGACGACGCCCGGCCATCTTTCCTTTCCGGTCAATCAACCATTCGCCCGGCAGTTCAGCCAATCCGGCGGCCGCGTTGTGCGCCGCGCGACCGGCCATCTGGTTTTCTACCGGCCGGACGGCCGGCGGTTTCTCGCCACCGATCCCTCAGGCCATCCGTTGCACGAATGCGAATGGGAACAGAATCGGCAGGGAGAAGTCCGGCTGCAGCGTGCCCGGCTCTATCTCGATTGGGGGCAGTGGGTCGGTCTCAAGCCCGGCGGGCTGGTGAACGAAACCCGGTTGAATCTCGCCACCAAGCCCGGCTGGGAGCGTGTGACGCCGGAGGATCTCCGCGCTATGGCGGCGCAGGCGATGCGGGTTTCGGCCGAAGAGATTCGCTGGTTTTATCGGGACGAGGATCTCAGCATCGACGCCGCCGGAACGGCGACGATCCGCCACCGCAAAGACGCGTTCCATGTGTTGACGAACGGCGGGTTCGAGGGCGCCCGGTTCATGTCCTGTATGGGGGCGATGCATTGGGACCACATCGATTTTCTGCCGGTCGTGGAGTTGTTCAAATCGCTTCTGCCCGGCACCGGGTCCGCGGCGTTCGAGTTGATTCGCGGGTTGTACGACGATCAGCATCCTCAAGGGGCGGCGCCGACGCCGTTGCGATACCGCGGCATTCCGACCTATCCGTCCGAAGCGGCGTTCCGGTTGTTCGGCAGTTTCTTCACGCCGCAGGCTCCGAGCGGTGGCAATCCGCACACGCTGTTCATGGATCCCGCGCATGCGTCGCGCGTAACGTGGTTGCCGTCCGCCGATCCGCCGGTCCGTTATCTCGATCGTGGGCAGGGGCTGTGCCTGACCCTGTCGGCGGGTGTGGTACGAAAGGCGATGTGTGAACACGACGGCACCGGATTGCCTTATGCCAATCCGGCCGGACTGCGGATCGTGCCCTACGATCGCAGCGTGCAGGTGCAGGAGAGTCAGGTCATCCTTCGAGATCGAACCGGCGAATCCGTTTTTCGCATGCCGCTGGCGTGCCCGGCAGCGCCGATGGCTCCGGCAGCAGGGGCCATCAGCCCGGTCGATTGGCGCAGCGTGTTCGGCCAGGCGATGCCGGCTGTTCAGCCGGCCGACGCCTTCGGCGCGGTGTTGCTGTATCCGGACAACGAGACAGAGATTGCCGAATTGCCGGCGCAACCGTTTGTGGCGGACTACCTCGATGATGTCAGCGAACAGGACCGCGAGATCGGCGCGATTGTGGCGCGGGCCGAGCATATCGGCATTCAGAACGGCGATGCCGTCATCGCGACCTGCATTCCGTTCGACCGGCCGCGCGCCGTCACCGTCTGGTACCGGCAGCCGGCTCATGCGCAGAAGCAGGCCCAGCAACTCTGGACGCAATGTGCGGCGATTCAGCATTGGGAGTGGCTCACGCGCATTCGGTTTCTTCCGGATCAGCCGGCTGCGTTGGCATCTCCGTCCTGCGATCTGGTCTATCAATGGGTACCATACGAGGCCTGGCAATCGGCCGGTGCGCTCACGGCGCTGGCCGAGCAACTGCGCCGGGTGGTGCGATCGGGCGGGAATGCCTTTGTCGTCGGTCCGGCGCAGCTGCGGGACCTGTTGGCCCGGCAGAAGTTTCTGCTGCGCTGGGACGAAGCGGTCGACACTCTGCCGACCTTTCGCATGCACCGGACCATTTTGCCGAAAGCCAGGCTGAAGGCGGGGCTGACGCTGTTTCATGTGACGGCACCGTAATCGTTGTTGCGCATCCGGGGAGCTTTCGCATACTGTTCGGATTATGAGCGAGATCGAAAAAGAAATCGTGCCGGCGGACGAGTCGGGCGACAAAATCGTCATCTATTGGGAGCGTGAGTACTCGACGGCGATCGCGCCCGAACGGTTGAAGCTCGACTTCATGCCGCACCGGCCGCTGTTGTCCGGCATGGCACTCGATGAGCAGCGGGCCACGGCGGCCGGCGGGTACAAAGTTATCCCGGACGATTGCGGGCCGGTCAGGACGGTGGGGCAGTACGGGTGGCTGATTCGCTCACCGGCGGATTGCCGCATTCGCCGGACGGCCGAGGGAGTGAAATGGCAGGCGCCGCCGATTTTGCCGGAGGAACGGCTGCTGGGCTACAAGTCCTTCTCGGGTACCTACGTCGATCTCATTCTGAACAGCGGCTATCCGAAACTCTGCTGCGGCATCCGCTTTTATTATCCCAAGCACGTCGGCCTGATGATGAAAGACGTGCCCAACCATTTCTATCATTATCCCGAACGCACGTTTTATGTGTGGGAAGGGATCAAGACGCAGGAATACAAACGGACGCCCAACGTCTACGACTGGCTGCCGGATTACGATGCCTTCACGGCGAATTTTTTGCTGCAGCTGACCAAGCCCACCACGATCAAGCGCGGCGATCCGATCGGTCTCGTCGTGCCGGTCCTGCTGCCCAAGCAGTTTACGTTGGAAGAGTTGAAGCGGCCGTGAGCGATCCGATGCGCGCGATGACGGCTTCCATTCCAGTATTTCCGCGCAGTCTGTTATCATTACAAGATGCTGCGGAGAGATAACACGGCCATGGCGCACAACGTGTTCACAGCAGGTGCGGTGCTCGCCTGGTGCCTGGCGAGTCTGGCCTGCGGCGGGTCCGACACGCCGCGGACGGTCACGGAAAAGCCCCAGCCGGCGGCGCCCGTGTCCGAGCGGCCGAAGCCGATCGAAACGTACATCGTCACGGCCAGTTCGGCCAATTCGTCGCTCACGCGGCCGGCGACGCTGGCCTATGCCGAAGACGAATTTTCGACGATCTCCTCGCCGCTTCAGGGGCGTGTGCTCGAGGTGCGGAAGCGGTTAGGCGAGGCGGTGAAGGCCGGCGAGATTTTAATGGTCATTGACAGTCCCGACATCGCGACGGCCTATAGCGATTTCGTGAAAGAAATTTCCGAGCTCGGCATGGCCGAGCGTAATTACGATCTCATCAAAAGCCTCTATGAAGTGCAGGCCGTTTCGCTCAAGGAATTCAAGCAGGCGGAGAACGATTTGATCCGGGAACGCGCCGAGTTTGCGCAGGCGAAAGACAAGCTGGTGTTTTTAGGTGTTCCAGCCGGGGAGTTGAAGAAAACCACCCCGACACCGGTCATCACGTCGCGGTTCGAGTTGAAAAGCCCGCTGACCGGCACGGTCGTCGAGCGCAACGTGACACCCGGGCAATTGGTCGGACCGGACACGACTGCACCGCTCATGACCGTGGCCAATCTGAACCGCCTGCAGGTAGTGGCCGATGTCTACGAACGCGACGTGCCCTTGATCCACATCGGACAGCGGGGCCATTTGCAGGTCGAGGCCTATCCGAATCTCGATATCGAGGCCAACATCGTGTTCATCGGCGAGGTGGTGGAACCGAATACCCGGACTATTAAAATCCGGGCCCGCATCGACAATGCCGATCACCGGCTGAAGCCGCAGATGTACGGCAAGCTGCAGATTCCCGTGGAGAGCACGGCGCAGATCATTCTCATTCCCCGGAAGGCACTGGCGCATGCCAATGGCCGGACGGTGGTGTATGTGGAGCAGTCCCCCGGCCTCTTCCAGCCCCGGCCGATCTCCATCCAGGAAGAACCCGGCGACCGTGTCCGGGTGCTCGAGGGCTTAGCTGTGGGCGAACGCATCGCCTCGCAAGACCTCAACGCCGGCCAGTCCAGCTAGGCCCAGCACCATTTGCATAGCGCTTGCTGAAAGAAATCGCTGCTTTTTTTAGATTAAGGAGGGGCCATGTGGGAATTCTTTTTCTTATTAATGTTGCTCATCATTGCTGGTTACCTTAGTGGAATTCGGTCAGCACTAGACGAGGTTATTGAGGTACTCCATAAAATCGCCGATACGATTCCACGGTCAAACGGACCCACTATCTAGCGTTTCCATGGCTTGACAGGGGACACGCACCCCAGTAAGATCAGGCTGCCTTTAATGCTCATCCTGCGAGGTGAGCAAGGAGCCCACAATGAAGTCCGCTCCGGCCTCTGGCCGGTCAGTCCAACCGAACCTTCTTGCTGCAGCACAGCGAGAGGGTTTTTTTGTGTCTGAAATCTGGAAACACGCCATCAGCGATCAGCATTCAGCTGTCAGCTTTTGGCCCATACTTCGAAGAATTGATGGCGGGCTGCTGAAAGCTGATTGCTGAGGGCTGAGAGCTTTTTGAGGGAATCATGGCCACGAAGAACACCACGAAAAAAGAACGGCGGGAAGAGAAGCTGGTGATGGATGCCGGCGATATCGGCCGCGCACTGACGCGCATCGCGCACGAAATTCTGGAGCGCCACAAGGGCGTGAAAGACGTCGCGCTCGTCGGGATTCGCACAGGCGGAGTGTATCTGGCGCATCGCCTGGCGAAGCGCATCAACGAAATCGAAGGCGCGCCGGTGCCCATCGGCGAGTTGGACATTACGCTTTATCGCGACGATCTCTCGCTGCGGAAAAACCAGCCGATTCTGCGCAAGACGTCGGTGCCGTTCGACGTGTCGGACAAGATTGTCGTGTTGGTCGATGATGTGCTGTTCACCGGCCGGACGATCCGGGCGGCCATGGACGGTCTCATCGATCTCGGCCGCCCGGCGGAAATCCAGCTGGCGGTGCTGGTCGACCGGGGACACCGGCAGCTGCCGATCAAGGCGAACTACATCGGCAAGAATCTGCCGACGTCGCGGGAGGAAGAGGTGCGCGTGTTGCTGGAAGAGGCGGGCGAAGAAGACCGGGTGGTCATTCTGAAAGCGTGAAGGGGAGGGAGTCATGAGTCTGAAGCGCAAAGACCTGCTCAGCCTCGCGCCGCTGTCGGTGGATGAGATCAAGCTGATCCTCGAGACGGCGGAGTCGTTCAAGGAGGTCACCGGCCGCGAGATCAAGAAAGTGCCGGCTCTGCGGGGCCGAACCGTTGTGAACCTCTTCTTCGAGCCGAGCACAAGGACGCGCACGTCGTTCGAGTTGGCCGCCAAGCGGTTGAGCGCGGATGTGATCAACTTCTCTCCGTCGTCGAGCAGTGTGGTGAAGGGCGAAACCCTGCTCGATACGGCCCGTAATATCGAAGCCATGCAGGCCGACATCATCGTGCTGCGGCATTCGTCGGCCGGCGCCGCGGAAACGCTGGCGCGGGGTGTGAAGTCGTCGGTCATCAACGCCGGCGACGGGTGGCACGAGCATCCTACGCAGGCGCTGCTCGATCTCTTTACGATCCGCGAGCGCGGCATGCAGTTCGACGGGTTGCGCGTGGCGATCGTCGGGGACGTGTCGCACAGCCGGGTCGCGCGCTCGAACATCTATGCGCTGACCAAACTGGGTGCGGAGGTGCGGCTGGTTGGGCCGCCCACCATGATGCCGGCCCAGGTCGAGAAGCTCGGCGTCAAGGTCTACCACGACCTCGATACCGCGCTGTGCGGCGTGCAGGTAATCATGATGTTGCGCATTCAGTTAGAGCGGCAGGGGCGGGCCATGTTCCCGAGCATCCGGGAATATGCGCGGCTCTATGGGCTGACGTCCGAGCGGGTCAAGCTGGCCGAGCCGGGTGCGATTGTGATGCATCCCGGACCGATCAATCGGGGCGTCGAGATCGCGCCGGAAGTGGCCGATAGTCTGTCGTCGGTGATCTTGGATCAGGTGGCGAATGGCGTGGCGGTTCGTATGGGAATTCTCTACTTAATGTCAGGAGCAAGTTAAATCGTGGCGATATTGATCAAAGGCGGGCGGGTCGTCGACCCCGGGCGGCAGAACGGTGTGGTGGATGTGCTGATCGACGGCGGAAAAATCGCCGCGGTCGGACCGAATCTCCAGGCGCCGGCCGGCAGCACCATTATTCAGGCCAAGGGGCAGCTGGTATTGCCCGGACTGGTGGATCTGCACGTGCACTTCCGCGAGCCGGGCTTCGAATACAAAGAAACGATTCAGAGCGGCAGCGCGTCGGCGGTGGCCGGCGGGTTCACCACGGTCTGCTGCATGCCGAACACCAGTCCGGTCAACGACAATCAGGCGGTGACGGAGTTCATTCTCGACCGGGCCCGGACGGCGGGGTTGGCCAACGTGTTGCCCATCGGCGCAATCACCAAAGGCTCGGAGGGCAAGGAACTGGCGGAGATCGGTGATTTGCGCCGCTCCGGCTGTGTCGCGATTTCCGACGACGGCCGGCCGGTGATGAACAGCCTCGTCATGAGGCGCGCGATGGAATACGCGATGGCGTTCGATCTCGCGGTGGTCGATCACTGCGAAGACCTGCATCTGGCCGAAGGCGGGTGCATGAACGAAGGGCTGGTATCGACCGAACTCGGCTTGCCCGGCATTCCGTCGGCGGCGGAAGACGTGATGGTGGCCCGCAACCTGTCGTTGTCGGAGCTGACCGGCGCACGGCTCCATCTGGCGCACATCAGCACAGCCGGATCTGTCCGCATGGTGCGGGAGGCCAAGGCGCGCGGGATCCACGTCACGGCCGAAGCCTGCCCCCATCACTTCACGCTGACCGAAGAAGTGGTGCGGGGCTACAACACGCACGCGAAGATGAATCCGCCCCTGCGGACCTGGCAGGATGTGCAGGCGATCAAAGAGGGGCTCAAGGACGGGACGATCGACGTGATCGCCACGGACCATGCGCCGCACGCGACGCAGGAGAAGCAGCAGGACTTTACCGAAGCGCCGTTCGGCATCGTGGGACTGGAGACGGCGCTCTCGCTGACGCTCGGACTGGTCGAGGAAGGCGTGCTGTCGCTGGAGCAGGCGGTGCAGAAACTGACTTCCGGGCCGGCTGTGGCCTTCGGCCTGGCCAAGGGCACGCTGGCGGTCGGTGCCGATGCCGATGTGGCGCTGGTCGATCCGAACGAGCAGTGGGAAGTGGATCCCGGAAAATTCCGGTCGAGGAGCCGGAATACGCCGTTTGCCGGCTGGAAAGTCAAAGGGCGGGTGCGCACGACGATCGTCGGCGGGCGCGTGGTCTTCGAAACGAACGGCGCCGGGTAGATCGTGGGACGGGGAACGCGTTGGGGGCTGGTGCTCTGTCTTACGGGTGAGTGGATCGGGCTGGCGCTCTGGATCGGCGGGTTGGTCGTGCTGATTGCGGCGGTGTTGCCCGCGGTCTTCAACACGTTCGGTGGACAGGATGCCGGCGGGTTGTTCCTCACGCGGGCGTTCGAAGGCTACAACCGGCTCGTGCTCGGCGCCATCGTGCTGGTGGCGGGCGGGATGGTCTGGCGGGGGTGGGCGGTGCCAACCTATGCGCCGTCACGGAGCGAAGTCTGGTGTGCGGGGGTGATGGTGCTGATTGCCGCGACGATCATCTTCTATCTGCATCCCCTGGCGGCGGCGCGGCAGGCCGAGGCCTTCGCCTTGAAAGCCGGCGAAGGTCGGAAGGAAGCCTTTGAAGCCTTCTTCAAGCTGCATCTGCCGGTGCGCACCCTCTATATGGTAAACCTGTGCCTGGCTATCGGGCTGGTGGGCCTGCGGACGAAAGCCTGGGTCAAACGGATGGAGCAGGGCGTATGAAGGCGGCGGTGCTGGCATTGGCGGACGGGACCGTGTTCACAGGGCGCGCCCTCGGTTACGAGGGGGAAAGCGCCGGCGAAGTGGTGTTCAACACGGCCATGACGGGGTACCAGGAAGTGCTCACCGATCCCTCTTATAAAGGACAGATCATTACAATGACCTGTCCTCACATCGGGAACTACGGAGTGACGCCGGAGGATGTCGAGTCACGGCGCATCTGGGCGGAAGGGTTCGTGGTCATGGAGGCCAGCCGGCTGATCAGCAACTGGCGCAGCCGGGAGCGGATTCACGACTATTTGCAGCAGGCAAAGATCGTCGCCATCGAAGGGCTCGATACGCGGGCGCTGACGCGGCATTTGCGCGAGCAGGGATCGCAGCAGGGCGTGATCACCCACGTCGATCTGGATCCGGCGCGGGCGGTGCAGAAAGCCAAACGCGCGCCGGGGATCGTCGGGCGCGATCTGGCCGCCGAAGTGACGTGCAAAGACACGTACGCCTGGAGCGAAGGATCGGGCGAGTGGGCGCCGGTTGCACAGTCGTCCAATGGACGGGCGCCGCACGCGCGGCGCTGGCGGGTGGTTGCGTTCGATTTCGGCGTGAAGGAGAATATCCTGCGGCGACTGGTCGACGTCGGCTGCCAGGTGACGGTGGTGCCCGCATCGACGACGGCGGCCCAGGTGAAGGCGCTCAATCCGGACGGAATTTTTCTTTCGAATGGGCCCGGCGATCCGGAAGGGGTGCCCTATGCCATGGAGGCGGTGCGCCAGCTCATCGGCTACCGGCCGATCTTCGGGATCTGCCTGGGGCATCAGATTCTGGGGCTGGCCTGCGGCCTGAAGACGTACAAATTGAAGTTCGGGCATCATGGCGCGAACCATCCGGTGCTGGATCTCCGGACGAGGAAGGTCGAGATCACCTCGCAGAATCACAATTTCGCCGTGCAGGTCCCGGTGCCGTTCACCGGCGTGCCGGCCCAGCCGCCGGTGGTCGAAACGCCGTTCGGCCGGGTCGCGATCACGCACGTGAGTTTGAACGACCATTCGATCGAAGGCATGGTGTGTCTGGATCGGCCGGTGTTTTCGGTGCAATACCATCCGGAGGCGTCGCCCGGCCCGCACGATTCGGCCTATCTCTTTCAGGAATTTGTGCAGCTCATGGAGAAATCGCATGCGTAACCGAGGATCTGTCGCGCTGTTGGCCGGCATGGTGCTGGCCGGCTGCACCATCAACATTCCGCTCTTTCCAGGCCCGGGGCCGTTGCAGGAAACGCAGGTCGGTGGAACGGGCACGGCCAAGGTGCTGCTGCTCGACGTCTCGGGCATGATCAGTTCGCAGGAAGGGGACGGGTTGGTCCCCACGCCGGGCATGATCGCCCACTTTAAGGAAGAACTGACCCGCGCGGCTAAGGACGAGGAGATCAAGGCTGTCGTCGTGCGGATCAACAGTCCCGGCGGGACGGTGACGGCGTCGGACATTCTTCATCACGAGCTGAAAGCGTTCAAAGCCGCCCGTAAGATTCCCGTCATCGCGTCGATCATGGACGTCGGCGCCTCGGGCGGCTACTACATTGCGGCGGCGACAGACATGATGTTCGCCCATCCCTCGACAATCACGGGCAGCATCGGCGTTATCATGCTCACGGTCAACGCGCGCGGGCTGTTGGAAAAAGTCGGCCTGGAGGCCTCGGCGGTGACGTCGGGGCCGCGCAAGGATATGGGGTCGCCGTTCCGGCCCATGACGCCGGAGGAGCGGGCGCTTTTTCAGGAGCTGATCGATTCGATGTACCAGCGGTTTCTGACCGTGGTGCAGGACGGACGGCCGAAATTGTCGATGGAGCAGATCAAAAAGCTGGCGGACGGCCGGGTCTACACCGGCGAGCAGGCGAAGGCGGCCGGGCTGGTGGACGAAATCGGCTATCTGGAGGATGCGATCGACACGGCGAAGAAACGCGCGGGACTTACCGAGGCGCGCGTGGTGATGTATCGCCGGCCCGGCGAGTACTCGAACAACGTGTATTCGAAAGCGCTGACCGGCAACGGATTGGCAGGACTGGCGCAGTTGGATGTGATGTCGTTTGTGCGGGGCGGCACGCCGCAGTTCATGTATCTGTGGATGCCGTAACGGAACGATGACGGCAAGTTCAAACGAGACAATCGACCGGGTGTTCGGCAGCGTCGTGGGACGCCGGGCTGCGCTCGCGCTCGGCGCGCGCACGGTCGCCGGCCTGACGGCGGCGCTGGGCGCGGGGGCCGCGTTGAGCCTCTTCTCGTCGCTGGCCGGATGCTACCGTGCGCCGGGCACGGGCCGCGACCAGCTGATTTTTTTCTCGGAAGAAAAGGAAATGCAGTTCGGGATCGAGGCCTATCGCGAGGTCCTGCGCGAGTCCCGGTTGAGCGAGAATCCGGAAACGACGGAGATGGTGCAGCGCGTCGGCCAGCGCATTGCCCAGGCGGCCAACAAGCCGGCCTATCAATGGGAGTTTGCCGTCATCGAAGAGGACAAGATGATCAACGCGTTCTGCCTGCCCGGCGGGAAGGTCGCGGTGTTCACGGGCATTCTCAAAGTGACGAAGGGCGAGGCGGGACTGGCGACGGTGATGGGGCATGAGGTCGCGCATGCGCTGCAGCGCCACGGCGTGGAGCGGATGAGCCGGAGCATCATCGACCAGATCGCGCAGCTCGGCGCGTTGGGTGCAGCAGTGGGCGGGCATGCCGGCGGCGGCGCCGTGCAAGGATTGCTGGGCGCTTACGGCGTGAACGTGTCGCTGCCGTTCAATCGCAAGCAGGAATCCGAGGCCGACTATATCGGATTGCGGCTGATGGCGGCGGCCGGATTCGATCCGCGGGAGGCTGTGCCGTTCTGGGAGCGGATGAGCGGCTGTCCGCGCACCATGATCGACAAGGTGTGTTTCCGGTCGCACCAGTCCATCCCGGAATTTCTCTCGACCCATCCGTCCGACGTCACGCGGATCAATCAGATCGAAGCCTGGCTGCCGGAGGCGCTCCAGTATTATCGGGGCAGCAACGCGGTGCCGCCGCCGAAGGTGCCCTATCGCCCGCTGATCGGTCCCATGCCGCAAGCCAGTTAAACGGATAGCACCGATGCCGAAACGCACCGACATCCGCACCATCCTCCTGATTGGTTCCGGCCCGATTGTCATCGGGCAGGCCTGCGAGTTCGACTATTCCGGCACGCAGGCGTGCAAGGCGCTGAAGGAGGAAGGCTACCGGGTCGTGCTTATCAACAGCAATCCGGCGACGATCATGACGGATCCTGAACTGGCCGACCGGACCTACGTCGAACCGATCACGCTGGACGTGGTCGAGAAAGTGATCGAGCGCGAGCGGCCCGATGCGCTGTTGCCGACGATGGGCGGGCAGACGGCGCTCAATACCACGATGGGTCTGGTCAAGCGCGGCGTGCTGGAAAAGTACAACGTGAAGCTCATCGGGGCGTCGGCCGAGGCGATCCACAAGGCCGAGGACCGCGAAGCGTTCAAGCAGGCGATGCAGCGCATCGGGCTGCGCGTGCCGAAAAGCGGCACGGCGCACAACCGGAACGAGGCGGTGGCCGTGCTGGAACACGTGGGGTTCCCGGCCATCATCCGGCCGTCGTTTACGCTCGGCGGGACCGGCGGGAACATCGCGTACAACCGTGACGAGTTCGAAAAGCTCATCGAATGGGCGCTGGCGATGAGCCCCGTCAGCCAGGTGCTGATCGAGGAGTCGGTGATCGGCTGGAAAGAGTACGAACTGGAGGTCATGCGGGACCTCAAAGACAACGTGGTCATCGTGTGCCCGATCGAAAATCTCGATCCGATGGGCGTGCACACGGGCGACAGCATTACGGTGGCGCCGGCCATGACGCTGACGGACAAGGAGTACCAGCGCATGCGCGACGCCGCGCTGCGGATCATCCGCGCAATCGGCGTCGACACCGGCGGATCGAATATCCAGTTCGGCGTCGATCCGGCCAACGGCGACATGGTGGTGATCGAGATGAATCCTCGGGTGTCGCGGAGTTCGGCGCTCGCGTCGAAGGCCACGGGGTTCCCGATCGCCAAGATCGCCGCCAAACTGGCCGTCGGCTATACGCTGGACGAAATCACGAACGACATCACCGGCGTGACGAAGGCGTCGTTCGAGCCCACAATCGATTACGTCGTCGTGAAGATCCCCCGGTTTGCGTTTCAAAAATTCAAAGGCGCCGATCCCACGCTGACGACGCAGATGAAGTCGGTGGGGGAGGCGATGGCCATCGGGCGGACCTTCAAGGAGGCGTTGCAGAAAGCGATCCGGTCGCTGGAGTTGAATTTGAACGGGCTCGCGTCGCGGCTCGGGCTCGATCGCGGGGTGCCGGCGGGATTCAACCGGGGCGAAGCGGTGGAAAATATCCGGCGCGCGCTCAAAACGCCGTTGCCGGAGCGCCTGTGGCATGTGGCCGATGCGATTCGCCTGGGGCTGACCAACGACGAACTGTTTGCGATCACCAAGATCGATCCCTGGTTTCTCGAACAGATCCGCGACGTCCTGGCGTTCGAGCAGCAGCTGGTGAGTCAGGCCGCGCAGCCGTCCGTCGTGTTGTCCGGCGACCTGTTGTGGCATGCCAAGGAGCTCGGATTCTCGGACGATCGCCTCGCGCACTTGCTGGGCGTGGAATCCGCGGCGGTTCGGGCGGCGCGGACGGCATCGGGCTCATCGGCGCGGTCCGTGACCTACAAGCGGGTCGATACCTGCGCAGCGGAGTTCGAAGCGCATACCCCGTATCTCTATTCGACGTACGGGAGCGAGTGCGAAGCGCGGCCGACCGCGCAACGGAAGGTCGTGATTCTCGGCGGAGGGCCGAACCGGATCGGGCAGGGCATCGAGTTCGACTACTGCTGCGTGCATGCGGCCATGGCGTTGCGGGACGAAGGTATCGAGACGATCATGGTCAACTGCAATCCGGAAACGGTGAGCACCGATTACGATACGTCCGACCGCCTGTACTTCGAGCCGCTGACGGAAGAGGACGTGCTCAACATCATCCGCCGCGAGCAGCCCATCGGCGTCGTGCTTCAGTTCGGCGGACAGACGCCGCTCAAGCTGGCGCTGCCGCTGTCCAGGGCCGGCGTGAAAATTTTAGGTACCAGCCCCGATGCGATCGACCGGGCCGAAGACCGGGAGCGTTTCCGCGATCTTCTGAATAAGCTGGGCTTGCGGCAGGCGGAGAGCGGGATGGCGCGCTCCCATGGCGAGGCCGTGCAGGTGGCGGGCCGGATCGGCTATCCGGTCATGGTACGGCCGTCGTACGTCCTCGGCGGCCAGTCGATGCGGATCGTCTACGACGAAGCGGGGCTTCACGAATACATGGGCTCGGCGGTGCAGGCCTCGGCCAGCCATCCCGTGCTGATCGACAAATATCTTCAGGACGCGATCGAAGTCGATGCCGATGCGATCTCCGACGGCCGGCACGTCGTCGTCGCCGGCATCATGGAGCACATCGAAGAAGCGGGGGTGCATTCCGGAGATTCGGCCTGCTCGCTGCCGCCCTATTCGCTCGATCCGGCCATCGTCACGGAGATCGATCGCCAGATGAAGGCGCTGGCGCTGGAACTCGGCGTCGTCGGGTTGATGAACGCCCAGTTTGCCGTCAAGGACGGCACCGTTTATGTGCTCGAGGTGAATCCGCGCGGATCACGGACCGTGCCGTTCGTCAGCAAAGCCATCGGTGTCCCGCTGGCCAAGCTGGCGATGAAGGCGATGGTGGGGAAGACGCTGGCCCAGCTCGGATTGACCACGGCCCCGGTGCCCGGCCATTTGTCCGTCAAGGAAGCGGTGTTTCCGTTCACCAAATTCCCCGGCGTGGACGTGCTGCTGGGTCCCGAAATGAAATCGACCGGCGAAGTGATGGGCATCGACGACGACTTCGGATGGGCGTTCGCCAAGTCGCAGGCCGGCGCGGGCGCTGTGCTGCCGAAACTGGGCGCGGCGCTGATGAGCGTCAAGGAAAGCGATCGTCCGCTGGCGCTGGAGGTCGCGGGGCACCTCGTGAAGCTCGGCTTCCAGATCAAGGGCACAAGCGGGACCGCCGCCTACCTGCGCGACCATGGACTGCGCGTCGATACGGTCAATAAGGTCAAGGAAGGGCGGCCCGATATCGTCGATCACATCAAGAACGGGGACATCGCCATCGTGGTGAACACCGTGCATACGACGGCGTCCCATACCGACTCGCTGTCGATCCGGCGGGAGGCGTTGCATCGTGGCGTGCCCTACTTCACCACCATGCGGGGCGCGCGGGCGGCAGCCATGGGGATCGAGGCGATTTTGAAAAAGGAACTGTCGATCCGGTCGTTGCAGGAGTATCATCGGGTTCCGACGCCGTAGGAGAACGGACGCATGCCGACGCCGATTACCAAAAAAGGATACGATGCGCTCAAGGCCGAGTTGGATCGTCTGCGCAAAGTCGAGCGGCCGAACGTGATCGAAGCCATCGCGGAAGCGCGCGCGCACGGCGACCTGAGCGAAAACGCCGAGTACGATGCGGCCAAGGAGCGGCAGGGGTTCATCGAGGCGCGCATTGCCGAGCTGGAATCGAAGCTGGCGGACGCGCGCATCGTGGAGATCGCCGGGCGCACGACCGAAACGGTGGTGTTCGGCGCGACCGTGCTGGTGGTCGAGCAGGAATCGCAATCGAAAAAACGGTACACGCTCGTCGGGCAGGACGAGGCGGACATGAAATTCAACAAAATCTCCGTCCAGTCGCCGGTGGGGCGGGCGCTGATCGGCAAGCGCGTGGGCGATTTCGTCGAAGTGAAGACGCCGGTCAAGATGGTGGAGTACGAAGTCGTGGAGATCAAGTTCGAGGAACTCTAAGTGCCGCAGGCACCGCCGCTGATCACGCTGCTGACGGATTTCGGCGACCGCGACTGGTTCGTCGCCAGCATGAAGGGGGCGATCCTCACGATCAATCCCGCCGCCCGCATCGTCGACCTTACTCATCACATCGCTCCGCACGACATCGCCGGCGCCGCCTACGTACTCGGCGCCTGCTACCGGTCGTTCCCCGACGGCACGATCCATGTCGTGGTGGTGGATCCGGGGGTCGGTACGGCCAGGCGGCCGCTTCTTGTGTCCACGTCCCGCTGCACGTTCGTTGCGCCCGACAATGGCGTGTTGAGCCACGCGCTTGCGCAGGAATCTGTCGTCGATGTTCGGCAGCTTGAGCACGCGCAGTACAAACTGCAATCCGCCGGTTCGACCTTCGACGGCCGCGACGTGTTCGCGCCTGCAGCCGCCTGGCTCAGCACGGGCGTCCGGCCGGAATCGTTCGGCCGGGTGCTGCACGATCCGGTCACGATGGCCATCGCCGTTCCGCGCCAGGAGGGGCAGGCGCTGGTCGGCCAGGTCGTCTATGTGGACCGGTTCGGCAATCTCATTTCCAATCTCACGCCGCAGCATCTTCGCGACGCGCAGGCCCTGACGAAGCGGTCGTCGCCGCGCATCGGCATCGGCGCGTACACGATCGAGGGGTTGGTGGGCAGCTACAGCGAGGGGACCACGGGCGCGCCGCGGGCGCTGATCAACAGCCACGGCTATCTGGAAATCTTCGTGAAGGAAGGCCGGGCGTCGGATGTGGTCAAGGCGGCGCGGGGCGAACGCATCACGATCGCCTAAAGGCTGCGGATCGACGCCTCGACAATCGCCGCCATCCGTTGTAACTCGGCAAGCGAGGCGCTGAGCGGCGGCATCAGTACGATCACGTTCCCGATCGGTCTCATTAAGAGTCCTCGAGTGCGGGCCTCCCTCGCCACCCGGTGACCGATTCGCTCGCCAACCGGATAGGGCGTTTTAGTTGCCCGGTTCCGCACCAGTTCGATCCCGACCATCAACCCCCGCTGCCGGATCTCGCCGACGTGGTCTAATTGTTTCAACGGCGGGAGCCAGCGGGCCAGCGCGGCGATCTTCGGGCGAAGTCCGGCGAGCGTCTTCTCTTTCCGAAAAATCTCGAGATTGGCCAGCGCGACGGCGCAGCCGAGCGGGTTGCCGGTGTAGCTGTGGCCGTGAAAGAACGTCTTGAACTCCTCGTATTTTCCGAGGAATGCCCGGTAGATTTCTTCCGTCGTCAACGTCGCCGCCAGCGGCATGTAGCCGCCGGTCAGGCCTTTGCTGACGGCCATCAGATCCGGCGTCACGCCCTCATGTTGGCAAGCGAACATCTTGCCGGTTCGTCCGAATCCTGTGGCCACTTCGTCGGCGATCAACAGCACTTCGTACTGCGTGCACAGTTCGCGGATCCGTTTCAGATAGCCGGGCGGCTGGACGATCATGCCGGCGGCAGCCTGGACGAGCGGTTCGACGATGAATCCCGCCAATTCGCGGTGGCGGGTTTTCAGCATCCGTTCAACCGGATCGATGCAGGCCATGTCGCACGAGGGATAGGTCAGCTTCAGCGGACATCGGTAGCAGTAGGGCGGCTCCGCTGCGATCGTCGGGAACAGCAGCGGTTTGAATCGCGAGTGAAACAACTCGATGTTGCCGACGCTCACGGCGCCGACGGTGTCGCCGTGATAGGCCAGCTTCAGATGAAGAAAAGTCTTCTTCGGGCCGGCATTGGGCCGGCGCTGCTGCCAGTACTGCACGGCCATCTTCAGCGCGACTTCGACGGCCGTCGAGCCGTTGTCGGAGTAAAACACGCGTGAGAGGCCCTTGGGCGCGATCCGGACCAGTTCCCTCGCTAGTCGAATGGCCGGGGGATTCGAGAGCCCGAGCAGCGTCGAGTGGGCGACCTTGCCGAGTTGTTGCTTGATCGCGCGATCGAGTTCCAGGCGTCGGTGGCCGTGGAGATTGACCCAGATCGACGAGGTGCCGTCAAGGTATACGCGCCCCTCCGTATCGAACAGGGCAGAGCCCTTCCCGCGCTCGATAATGAGCGGGGTTTCCTGCGCCCATTCCTGCATCTGGGTGAAGGGATGCCAGAGATATTTCCGGTCCCAATCCTCCAGTGGTGCCGACGACGTCCGTTTGGTCATGCTGGTTCGCGACGGGTGGAAAAGCGGCGGCCGGTGGGCGGGCTGAAGCCCGCGATGCGCCTGAGTGGGCGCGGATTATACGGGGGGGCGAATTCTTTGACAACCCTGGAGGCAGTTACTATAATGAACCGATTTTTCACAAAAGAGCCAGGATTTGCAAAGCCTTATACGCAATTTCTCGATTATTGCCCATATCGATCACGGCAAATCAACCCTCGCTGACCGGTTCCTCGAAGCCACGGGCGCAGTGACCGCCCGAGAGGCTAAAGAACAGATTCTGGATGCCATGGATCTCGAGCGGGAACGTGGCATCACGATCAAGGCGCACGCGGTCGCCATCCGGTATCAGGCCAACGACGGGAAGACCTATGCGCTGCACCTGATCGATACGCCGGGGCACGTCGACTTCACCTATGAAGTCTCGCGCAGCCTGGCGGCGTGCGAAGGAGCGCTCTTGCTGGTCGATGCCACGCAGGGGGTCCAGGCGCAGACAATTGCCAACGTCAATCTGGCGATGGCCAACCAGCTCACGATCATTCCTGTCATCAACAAAATCGATCTGGCCAGCGCCGACGTCGAGGGCACGAAGCATTCCATCTCCGAAGTGCTGCAGCTCGATGCCAGCGACGCCATGCCGATCAGCGCGAAGGAAGGCAAGGGCGTGCCGGAAGTGCTGGAAGCCATCATCGAGCGGATTCCGCCGCCGTCCGGCAATCCCGATGCGCCGCTCAAGGCGCTGATCTTCGATTCCTGGTTCGACAACTATCAAGGCGTGATCGTGCTGGCGCGCGTGGTCGACGGCGCCGTCCGGCCCGGGATGAAGATTCAGGTCATGTCGAACGGCAAGACGTTCGAAGTCATGGAGGTCGGCCAGTTCACGCCCAAGCGGATGAAAACGACGCAGTTGCTGACGGGCGAGGTCGGCTACCTGTGCGCCAACATGAAAGAAGTCGCCGACGTCAAAATCGGCGATACGATCACGGATGCGATTCAACCGACGAGCGAGCCGTTCCCCGGCTACAAAGAGGTCAAGCCGCTGGTGTTCTGCGGCCTGTACTCGACCGACACGGCCAAGTACGAAGACCTGCGGGATGCGTTGGTGAAGCTGCGGCTCAACGACTCGTCGTTCGTGTACGAGCCGGAAACGTCGCTCGCGCTGGGATTCGGGTTCCGCTGCGGCTTTTTGGGCCTGCTCCACATGGAGATCATCCAGGAGCGCTTGGAGCGCGAGTATGGGCTCACGCTGATCACGACCGCGCCGACCGTCGTGTATCGCGTGCTGACGACGAAGGGCGAGGTGCTCGAAATCGACAATCCGTCGAAGCTGCCGCCGCCGAACGGCATCGAGTCCTTCGAAGAGCCCTTCATTCTCACCACCGTCATTACGCCGGAACGGTACATGGGCTCGATTTTACAGTTGTGCCAGGAGCGACGGGGGATTCAGCGGGACATTCACTTCCTCGATCCGACGCGCGTCGTGATCAGTTACGAAATGCCGTTGAACGAGGTGATTCTCGATTTCTACGATAAGCTGAAGTCGCGCACGCAGGGCTATGCCTCACTGGATTACGAACTGCTCGGTTACCGGGAGTCCGATCTGGTGAAGATCGACATCCTGCTCAACGGCGAAGCGGTCGATGCCCTGTCGTTCATCACGCACCGGGAACGGTCCTACCATCGCGGGCGGCAGATGGCGGAGAAGATGAAAGAACTGATCCCGCGCCAGATGTTCGAGATCGCCATTCAGGCGGCGATCGGCAACAAAGTCATCGCGCGCGAAACCATCGGGGCGATGAAGAAGAACGTGACCGCCAAGTGCTATGGCGGCGACATCACGCGCAAACGCAAGCTGCTCGAAAAGCAGAAGGAAGGCAAAAAGCGGATGAAAGCGGTCGGCAGCGTGGAGGTGCCGCAGGAGGCATTCTTGGCGATTTTGAAAGTCGGTGAGGAATGACGCTCGATCCGAATCAGCCCCAGCTCGACGACGTGTCCGGATCGGCGGCGCCGGCCGGCGCCGAGGCGTCGGTCGCTCCGGCGACGGCGGAACCGGAAGCGGCCATCCCGGGGCCCGGCCGGAAGTCCATCGTCCGCGAGTATGCGGAAGCGATCGTCGTCGCCATGCTTCTGGCGTTCGCGATCCGGGTGTTCGTCGTGCAGGCGTTCAAGATTCCGTCCGGTTCCATGATTCCCACGCTGCTGATCGGCGACCACATTCTGGTCAGCAAGCTGTCCTACGGCATTCAGTGGCCGACCGATTGCAAAACGCAATGGGCGTTTCCTCCGGTGAACTGTTACGCGTCGCGGACGATTGTGGCGTTCGGCAAGCCGCAGCGCGGCGACATCGTCGTGTTCCGGTTTCCCGAAGACGAAGAAAAGGATTTCATCAAGCGGATCGTCGGCACGCCCGGCGATACGGTGCAGGTGCGCAACAAACAGGTGCTGGTCAACGGCGAAGTGCTGGACGACAAGGCATTCACCCAGCGCATCGATCCGGGCATCATCGACAGCACGATCAACCCGCGCGACAATTTCGGGCCGGTCACCGTTCCGGAAAGCTCGTATTTCGTGATGGGCGACAACCGCGACCAGAGTTTGGACAGCCGCTTCTGGGGGTTTGTGCGGGAGGAGAAAGTGCGCGGGAAGGCGTTTCGCATTTATTGGTCCTGGAGCGGGCAGGGGCAGTGGACCGACTGGGTCCGATGGGACCGGTTCGGCAAGGCGATTCAGTAGGGTTGATCAGCGAGGGACTATGGCCAAGGACGACTCCAGCAGGCGGGCGCAGCCGGTATCGGCCAAATCGCTTCAGCAGTACATCGAGCGATTTCCCCAGGCCTCGGTGCTGGTGGTGGGGGATCTCATCCTCGATCAATACGTTATGGGGCGGGTCAGCCGCATTTCGCCTGAAGCGCCGGTGCCAGTGGTCCACGTCGAATCCGAATCGCTGCGGCTGGGCGGCGCGGCCAACGTGTTCAACAATATTCTGGCGCTGGGCGGCAAGGCCGATTTGTGCGGCGTGATCGGCGCGGACGAAAGCGGTCGTCTGCTGTTGAAAGAACTGGGCGGCAAGCGGTCGGGGCGCGGCGGCGTGATCATCGATCAGGACCGCCCGACGAGTAGAAAGAGCCGGGTGATCGCGCACAACCAGCAGATCGTCCGCTACGACGTCGAGAGCCGCCAGGAACTGAAGAAGCCGCTGCAAAGCAAGCTGCTCCGGTACGTCGAATCGCGGCTGCGCGAACTGTCCTGCCTGGTCGTGTCCGATTACGCCAAAGGCGTCGTGACGCCGACGCTCATGTCCGAACTGACCAGGCTGGCGGCCTTGCGGAAGATTCCCATCGTCGTCGATCCCAAGGTCGAGCATTTCGGATTCTATAAAGGCGTGACGGTCATTACGCCTAACCATCTCGAGGCGACTCAGGCGGCGGGCGTGCACGGAGACGACAATCAGGCGATCGACCAGGCCGGCGCCATGATCCGCCAGCGGCTGGGATGCCAGTCGGTGCTTATCACGCGGGGCGAGAAGGGGATGAGTTTGTACGAAGGAGACGGAGCTTCCTGGCACATTCCCACGAAGGCCCGTCAGGTTTATGATGTGACCGGCGCCGGCGACACCGTGATCGGCACCCTGGCGCTCGCGCTCTCCACCGGCGCCGGCATGAAAGAAAGCGCCATGCTGGCCAATCACGCGGCCGGCATCGTCGTCGGCATGGTGGGAACCGCAACCGTGACGCCGAAACAATTGGCGGAGGCGTTGGAGCATGGGTAACCGGCCCGCGACAGCCACGGTCGTGATCCCGGCGCGCTACGGGTCGTCCCGGTTTCCCGGCAAGCCGCTGGTCATGCTCGCCGGCAAGCCGATGATCCAGCATGTGTACGAACGGGCCGCCGCGTGCCGCGCCGTGTCCGGCGTGGTGGTGGCGACCGACGACGAGCGCATCAAGCAGGCGGTCGAGCGGTTCGGCGGGCGGGTTGTGATGATGACGGGCGAATACCGGACCGGCACCGATCGCGTGGCGGCCGTGGCCCGGACGATGGAGGGGCAGATGTTCGTGGACCTCCAGGGCGACGAGATTCCCGTCGAGCCGGATTTATTGACGGACGTGATCGAGCCGTTCGTCGAATCCGGCGCCGGCATGGGGACGTTAAAGCGCGCAATCGTCTCCGACGAGGATCTTCAGAACCCCGCGGTGGTCAAGGTCGCGACCGATTCGCAGGGGCGGGCGCTGTACTTTTCGCGCGCGCCGATTCCCTGGGTGCGCGATGATGCCAGCCGGCGGGCGACCGGGGGGTTGCACTACATCCACCTGGGGGTCTACATCTATACGCGGGACACGCTGCTCAAGCTGGCGGCCCTGCCGACCGGCGCGCTGGAAGAGGCGGAAAAGCTGGAGCAGCTGCGGGCGCTGGAGCATGGCATCGCCATTCAGGTTTGGGAAACCAGGTACGGCTCGCTGCGGGTCGATACGCCGGCCGATGCCGCGGCGGTCAGCGATACCTTGCGGAAGCTGAATGCGGAGCGGGCCGTCCAGGCTTCGAGCCGGTCATGAGGGCGGGCAGGTCGCACAATCCGGTCGCAACGGATGGAGACCACGATGAGTAAATATATTTTCGTCACCGGCGGTGTCGTGTCGTCGTTGGGCAAGGGGCTGGCGTCGGCGTCGATCGGCAATCTGCTCGAGAGCCGCGGCCTGAAAATCACCTTCCTCAAGCTCGATCCGTACATCAACGTCGATCCGGGCACCATGAATCCCTATCAGCACGGGGAAGTCTACGTCACGGACGACGGGGCCGAGACCGATCTGGACCTGGGCCACTACGAACGCTACACCTCGTTGACGCTCACTAAGGAAAACAATTACACGACGGGGCGCATCTACAATTCCGTCATCACCAAAGAACGGCGCGGCGATTATCTGGGCGGGACCGTGCAGGTCGTTCCGCACATCACCGACGAGATCAAGCAGTGCATCGTGCGCATCGCGAAGGGCACGGACGTGACGATCGTCGAGATCGGCGGTACGGTCGGCGACATCGAGAGCCTGCCGTTCCTGGAAGCCATCCGCCAGATGCCGTACGACGTTGGCCGCGACAATGTGCTCTATGTCCATCTGACACTCGTGCCCTATATCGGCGCGGCCGGCGAGTTGAAAACCAAGCCGACGCAGCATTCCGTGAACAAGCTGCGCGAAATCGGTATCCAGCCCAACATTTTATTGTGCCGCACCGACCGCTACATTCCGCCGGAGATGAAGGCCAAGATCGCGATGTTCTGCAACGTCGAGAAGGACGCCGTCATCACAGCCAAAGACGTCGAAACGATCTACGAAGTGCCGATCGTCTTCCGCAAGGAAGGGTTGGACGAGTTGATCGTCCGCCAGTTGAAGCTGGACACCGGCCCGCCCAATCTGCGCGAGTGGGACGCGATGGTGCAGAAGATCAAGCATCCGAAGCACGAGCTGTCGATCGCGCTGGTGGGGAAGTATGCCGGGCTGAAGGAATGTTACAAGAGCCTCGCCGAAGCGCTGGTGCACGGCGGAATCGACCATGAAACCAAGGTCAATATCAGTTGGATCGAATCGGAAGACGTCGAGCGGCAGGGCACTGAGCGCATCCTGCGCGATGCCGACGGGATTTTGATTCCCGGCGGATTCGGCGCGCGCGGAATCGAAGGCAAGATCATCACCATCAAGTACGCGCGGGAGCGGCAGGTGCCGTTCCTGGGGCTGTGTCTCGGCATGCAGTGCGCGACCATCGAGTTCGCGCGCAATGTCGCGGGACTGACGGGCGCGAACAGTGCCGAGTTCGACGAGCGGTCGCCGCATCCGGTGATTCATCTGATGCACGATCAGCAGGCTGTGAGCGATAAGGGCGGGACCATGCGGCTGGGCGCCTATCTCTGCAAGCTCGGCGACGGTACGCTGGCGCAGAAGATGTACGGGGTCAACGAAGTGTATGAGCGGCACCGCCACCGCTACGAGTTCAACAACGACTACCGCGAGCGGTTGACGGCGAAGGGGTTGGTGCTGAGCGGACTGTCACCGGACGGCCGGCTCGTTGAGATCGTCGAACTGAAGAATCATCCCTGGTTCCTGGCCACGCAGTTCCATCCGGAGTACAACTCGCGGCCGCACCGCCCGCATCCGTTGTTCAGCGGGTTCATCGGCGCCGCATTGCGGAAAAAGCTCGGACACTGAGCAGATGGCGCATCTCGTCGACATCGGGTCGTTCAAGGCCGGCCAGGGGCAGCGGCCGTTTCTGATCGCGGGGCCCTGCGTGATCGAGAGCGAGCAACTCGCCATGGATACCGCGGGGCGGATCGCCGAGATCGCCAAGTCCATCGGCATGCCGTACGTCTTCAAGTCGTCTTTTGATAAGGCGAACCGGACGTCCATTACGTCGTTCCGCGGCCCCGGTCTGGAAAAAGGCCTGGCGGTGCTGGCGAAGGTGAAGGAGCAGATCGGCGTGCCGGTTCTAACCGATGTCCATACGGAGGCGCAGGCGACGGAGGCCGGCACGGTCGTCGACGTGCTGCAGATTCCGGCGTTCCTGTGCCGCCAGACGGATCTGCTGATCGCGGCCGCAAAAACCGGCAAGGTGGTGAACGTCAAGAAGGGCCAGTTTCTTTCGCCGGCGGAGATGGGCCATGCCGTGAAGAAGGTCGAAGAGTGCGGCAACCGGCGCATCGTGCTGACCGAGCGGGGGTCGTCGTTCGGCTATAACAATCTCGTCGTGGACATGCGGTCGTTCCCGATTCTCCGGTCGTTCGGCTATCCCGTGGTGTTCGATGCGACGCACAGTGTGCAGTTGCCCGGCGGGGGCGGCACGAAGTCGAGCGGGCAGCGGGAATTTGTGGAGCCGCTGGCCTGCGCGGCGGCCGGCGCCGGCGTCGACGGGTTTTTTATGGAGGTCCATCCGAATCCGGACGAAGCGTTGTCGGACGGGCCCAATATGGTGCCGTTGCATCAACTCAAAACGTTGCTGGAAAGGGTCGTGCGCATATGCGACGCCGCCGCGCCGAGAAATTAAAGCCGGGCACTCCGGACCGGGCACAGGCGCCCAAGAGCGCCGGCAGCCTCGGCGACGGCAAACGTGTGCTCGAAATCGAAGCGCGCGCAGTGCAAGCGCTGATCGACCGGCTGGACGAGTCCTTCACCGGCGCGGTGGACTTGCTGGCTCAGTGCAAGGGCAAGGTCGTGGTGTGCGGCATGGGGAAATCCGGGCTGATCGGCCAGAAAATCGCCGCCACGCTCGCCAGCACCGGCACGCCGGCGTTTTTCCTCCATCCGGCGGAAGGCGTGCACGGCGATCTCGGCATGCTGGCGCGGCGTGACGCGCTGATCGCGATTTCCAATAGCGGCGAGACCCAGGAAATTTTGCAGCTGTTGCCCTACGTCGAGCGCATGGGCATTCCCGTCGTCGCACTCACCGGGCGGATGAATTCCACGCTCGCGAAGAACAGCGATGTGACGCTGGACGTGTCGGTGGCCGAGGAGGCCTGCCCGATGGGGCTGGCGCCGACGGCCAGCACGACGGCGGCGCTGGCGATGGGCGATGCGCTGGCGGTAGCGCTGTTGCAGAAGCGCGGGTTCAAGGAAGAAGACTTTGCTCAGTTCCATCCGGGCGGCACGCTGGGACGCCGGCTGCTGGTCAAGGTCAAAGATCTCATGCATACGGGCACGGATGTGCCGCGCGTCGAGGAGTCCGTCAACGGCACGGCGGCGATTCTGGAGATGTCGGGCAAGAAGCTCGGGATGACGACGGTGGTGGACCGGGCCGGGGCGCTGCTGGGGGTGATCACCGACGGCGACATCCGGCGCTCGCTCCAGCGCGGGGAGGAGTTTCAGAAGATGTCGGCGGGGCAGCTGGCGTCGCGAAGTCCGAAGACCATCGAACCCGATGCGCTGGCGGCCAAGGCGGTCGAGATCATGGAGCGGCACTCGATCACGACGCTCGTGGTCACGGAAGGCGACCGGCGGATCGCAGGCATCATTCATCTGCACGATTTGTTGAAGCACGGCATCGTTTAACGGACTGGGGCGCCGATCATGGTTTCGAGAGTGCTGGAAATGTGGAAGCAGGTCGGGCAGGAGTCGATCAATGTCCCGAATCTGCTGACGCTCACTCGGATTCTGCTCATTCCGGTCTTCGTGCTCCTGTTTACGACGCCGGCGCCGGATCGATCCATCGTGGCGGCGATCGTGTTTGTGACGGCATCGTTGACCGACTGGCTCGACGGCTATCTGGCCAGGCGGTCCGGCCAGGTCACCAAGCTCGGCAAGCTGCTCGATCCCATTGCCGACAAGCTGCTGGTGCTGTCCGCGCTGATCCTGCTCGTCAACGTCGACCGGGTCAGCGCGCTGGTGGCCATTCTCATCATCGCCCGCGAAGTGGCCGTGACGGGCATCCGCGCCATTGCCGCAACCGAGGGCATGATCATTGCGGCGGAGCTGACGGGCAAATACAAAATGGTGCTGCAGGTCGTGGCGATTGTGCTGCTGATCCTCGAAGGCACGGCGGCCGAGGCGCTCGGCAATCTGCATCTGGCCGGCATGGCCACGCTCTATTTTTCGCTGGTGTTGAGCTACGTGTCCGGCGCGCGGTATGTGTGGAGTTTTTGGAAGCAGGTTGCCGCCAAGGGTCTCTAAGAGGATGCTGAAAAAGCCCGCTAGCTGCGTTCTCGCTTCGTTCAGACCCTCGACGTACGGCAAAGAGTACGGCTCGGGCCTTCACTCGCTGCGGCCTTGCCGGACGGACTTTTTGAGCATCCTCCACACACCGTCTCTGTTGCGTCGCACACTGCCCATTCTTCCGGTATCTCTGTAATCCATGGAACAGGACGTCCTCTGGGTGCTGCTGGCGATGCTTGGCTATGGGCTGGGCGCGATTCCGTTCGGCATCCTGGTGTCGAAGGCGATGGGGCTGCCCGATCCCCGCACAGTCGGCAGCAAGAACGTCGGCTTCACCAACGTGCTGCGCGTGTCGGGCAAGCAGGCCGGTCTTCTAACTCTGTTCGGCGACATGGGGAAGGGCTGGGTGATGGGCTGGGCCGCGATGCAGTGGCTGACGGACGAGCGGTTCATCATGCTCGTCGCGCTCTCGCCGATCCTGGGCCATCTCTTTTCGGTGTTCCTCAACTTCAAAGGCGGAAAGGGTGTCGCCACGGCGCTTGGATCGGTGCTGGGGCTGTCGCCGTCGATGGGCGCCCTGCTGTTGCTGATCTGGCTGGGCACGGTCGCAATCTGGCGCTACTCCTCCGGCGGCGCGCTCGCGGCGTTCGGCCTCTTCCCCGTCGTGGCGATCGTGAACGAGCAGCGGGAAGAATTTCTGATGTTCTCCATCGTCGTCAGCGCCCTGATCTGGTTCAAGCACAAGGACAACATCGTGCGGCTCTGGAAGGGGACGGAGAGCAAGATCGGGCAATCCAGATCGTAGTGCCGGTTCTTGCTGTTGAATTGACTCTCTTTCGGCCCCTTCATATAATGCCCTCCAGCTTCAGTTTTGGCCTGGTATGACCTCCACTTATGCGCTCCTTGTCCAAGGAACACCTCACCAAACGGCTGCGGGCGTTGCGGGCGGGATTGCAGCACGCCTTTGCGACCCAACCGGCTTCTCAGCCGCTCTCCATTGAAGACGTCGGGTTGATGCAACGCATCGCCGAGGCCATCGTGCAACGCGGGATGGCGGCGCCGGCGACGGTCTTTTTGGAGTCGATGGGGCCGATGAATTTTCTGGGCAGCCAGGCGCTGCACTTTTTCACACCGATCATCGAGTGCGCCTTCAATGCCAAAGAAGTCGAGCAGGTTGCGCGGTTACTCGAACGCCGCGACACCATCTCCCGGTTGATAGCGCTCATCGACGCCAAGGCTGCTCCGCAGGGAGCGTCGGCTCGATGACGTCTGCCGCGTCCAGTCCGCCGAAGATCGACCGCCCGCTCAACGTCATTGTCGCCACCGATTGCGGCAGCACCACGACCAAAGCCATTCTCATCGAAAAAGTCGGCAACGAATACCGGCAGACCTACCGCGGCGAAGCGCCGACGACGGTGGAAGCGCCGTTCGAGGACGTGACGCGGGGCGTACTCAACGCGATTGCGGAAATCGAAGAACTGTCCGGCCGGAAGATTCTCGACGGCGACAGGATCATCACACCCTGCCGCGACGCCAAGACCGGCGTCGATATCTACATTTCGACCAGCAGCGCCGGCGGCGGGTTGCAGATGATGGTGACCGGCGTCGTGCAGAACATGACGGGTGAGAGCGCGCAGCGCGCGGCGCTGGGCGCCGGCGCCATCGTGATCGACGTACTGGCGTCGAACGACGGCCGCCTGCCGCACGAGAAGATCGAACGCATCCGGTCGATGCGCCCGGACATGATTCTCATGTCCGGCGGCACGGACGGCGGCGCGGTCACACACGTGGTGGAGATGGCGGAGTACGTGGCGGCCGCGGAACCGAAACCCCGCTTCGGCATCACCTACAAGCTGCCGCTGATCTATGCGGGCAATAAAGATGCGCAATCGCAGGTGAGGAAGACACTGGGCGAGAAGACGGCGTTGGAAATCACCGACAACATCCGTCCGGTGCTGGAGAAGGAAAATCTGGCGCCGGCGCGCAACAAAATCCACGACCTCTTTCTCGAGCACGTGATGCAGCAGGCGCCGGGCTACAAGAAGCTGATCGACATGGCCGGCGCGCCGATCATGCCGACGCCCGCGGCGGTCGGCGTCATCATGGAGACCATCGCCAAGCGCGAGCACTTGAACCTGATCGGCGTGGACATCGGCGGGGCGACCACGGACGTGTTTTCGGTGTTCGAGGGTGTGTTCAACCGGACGGTGAGCGCGAACCTCGGCATGTCTTACAGCATTTCGAATGTGCTGGCCGAATCCGGTCTGCCCAACATCATGCGCTGGGTGCCCTTCACCATCGACGAGCAGACGCTCCGCAACCGGATCAAAAACAAGATGATCCGGCCGACGACCATTCCGCAGACGCTGGACGAATTGCAGATCGAGCATGCGATCTCGCGCGAAGCGCTGCGGCTGGCGCTGATCCACCACAAGTCGCTGGCGACGGGCTTAAAGGGCGTGCAGCAGGAGCGGACGATTTCCGATGTGTTCGAGCAGCAGACGTCCGGCAAGACGCTCATCGACATGCTGAAGCTGGATTTGATCGTCGGCAGCGGGGGTATTCTCTCGCACGCTCCGCGCCGCATTCAATCGATGCTCATGATGGTCGATGCCTACGAGCCGTTGGGCTTCACGATGCTGTCCGTCGACAGTATCTTTATGATGCCGCATCTCGGCGTGCTCTCCACCATCAACGAGCAGGCGGCGACCGACGTCTTCGTGCGCGACTGCATGATCTATCTGGGCACCTGCGTGGCGCCGATCGGGCAGGGGAAGAGCGGTGAAATCTGCGCCGATTACGAGATCGTATTTCCTGGCGGCAGGCAGGTGAAGGACCAGCTGAAGTTCGGCGATCTCCGGCTCTATCCGCTGGAACTGAACAAAAAAGCCAGGCTGACGATGCAGCCGGTCAAACACGTGAACCTTGGCGCAGGCGCCGGCGTGCCGGTGACGCGCGAAGTGCAGGGCGGCGTAGTCGGGTTGATGCTCGACGGCCGTGGACGGCCGCTGCAATTGCCGAGCGATCAACAGGCGAGAGTGGCATCATTGGCGAAATGGTATCAGGCAGTGGATCTGTACCCGAAAAGTGATGGGTGATGAGTGAAGGGTGATCAGCGAAGAGACATGCATCACGAAGGTATGTCTTTGCCCATCACGCATCACTGATCACTCATCACGGTATTAGCAAATGGCGCATTCCTATACTCCAGGCCTGACAGTGACCGAGCAGACCGTTGTGCGCCGGCGGCGGGTGCTGCCGTTGCCCGGCAAGGTGTTGGTCAACACCGGCGATCGAGTGCAGTGCGATCAGGCGGTGGCGCGCGCCGAGTTGCCGGGGAAGGTCTATCCGATCAATCTGGCGAATCAATTGAGCATCGCACCCGACGAGATCAAAGAGTATCTGGTAAAGAAGGAAGGCGATCTCGTCCGGAAGGACGAAATCCTGGCCGAGAACAAACCGTTGATCAAATGGTTCAAGACGGAAATTAAGTCGCCTGTCACCGGCACGATCGAATCCCTGTCGATGGTGACGGGACAGGTACTGTTGCGCGAGCCGCCGCGCATGCTCGATCTGCTGGCCTACATCGACGGGGCGGTGGTCGAAACGATTCCACAGCAGGGAGTCGTCGTCGAAGCTTCATGTAGTCTGGTTCAGGGCATCTTCGGTATCGGCGGCGAGGTCTGGGGTGAAATCGTCGTCGCCGTAAAAGCGCCCGACGAGGCATTGACGCCGGCGCATCTGAAGCCGGACATGAAGGGCAAGATCGTTATCGGCGGATCGTTTCTCCCGGCTGAGACCATGGCGAAGGCCAAAGAGCTGGGCGTGGCCGGCTTGGTGGTGGGCGGCATTCATGATAAGGACTTGCGGGCGCTGCTGGGCTACGACCTCGGCGTGGCGATCACCGGCACGGAGCAGGTGGGATTCACGTTGATTTTAACCGAAGGGTTCGGCACGATCCCCATGGCTGCGAAGACGTTCAAGCTGCTGTCGGCCCATGAGGGCCAGAAGGCGTCGATTTCGGGGGCCACGCAGATCCGGGCCGGCGTGATTCGCCCGGAGATTATTATTCCGCAAGCGGCGGCTGCGGCGGCTGAGGCCGTGCACGCTCAGCGGGAAGGCATCCGGATCGGCGATCCGGTCCGCATCATTCGCGATCCGTTGTTCGGCAAGATCGGCGAAGTTTCGGCGCTGCCGTCCGATCTCACGAAGATTCCTACCGAGAGCGAGGTGCGGGTGTTGGAAGTGACGTTTGCCGACGGAGCGCGTACCGTGATACCACGGACGAATATTGAAGTGATCGAGGGAGCGTAGGAACCGTGAAGCGTGGATGGGGAGACCGGGCGGCTGTCGCTGCTCTGGTATCGGCGTTCATTTATGGGGGACTCTGCTCGACGGCGTTCGCGCAGTTTTCGCTGATGCCGCCGGCCGATGTGCACGTTGCCGACACGCCGAACGACGGCGGCGAAAGCCTGACGGTTGTCTGGGCGCCCGGTCCGTCGGATGGTCCCGATGCGCGGTATCAGGTGCTGCTGGGCGAGGCGGGCTCGACGGATCCCTCGGCGCTCAAGGTCGTTGCCGAGTTTTCCTCCACCACCCATTATGTAAAAGAGAACAAGGTGGCCTGGTGGACGCGACAGGCGGACAAGGCCTGGCATCAATATGTGATCCGGAGTGGAAAAGGAATCGAACTGAAAGACGGAACGACCTATGCCGTTGCGGTCACCCTGCTCAAAGGGGAGGAGCGCGCCGTTAGTCCGGTGTTGCAGGCCGTGCCGGAACCGAACTGGTTCAATTGGAATCAACTCAACAATTTGATTCTGGCGCTGGGCTTCGGCGGACTGGTGTTTTATGCCATCAGTCACGCCAAGCGGAAGGATATTTTTTTGCGGCGCATTCCCGGCCTCGATGCGGTGGACGAGGCGATCGGCCGGTCGACCGAGCTGGGTAAGCCGATTCTCTATCTGACCGGCGCGCACGACATGGGCGACCCGTCCACGATCGCCGCCGCCGTCATTCTCGGACGGGTGGCGAAACGCGCGGCAGCCTACGAAACGGAATTGCTGGTACCCCACCGGGAGCCCATCACGATGGCGGTCTGCCAGGAAATCACCAAGCAGGCGTATCTGGAGGCCGGCAAGCCGGACCTCTTCAAAGAGGATACGAATTTTTTCATTACCTCCGATCAGTTCAGCTACACGGCGGCGGTGGACGGCATTATGCTGCGAAAAAAACCGGCGGCGAACTTCTTCATGGGGGCGTACTTCGCCGAGTCGCTGCTGCTCACCGAAACCGGCGCCAGCACGGGCGCGATTCAGATCGCCGGCACGGATTCCGATCACCAGCTGCCGTTCTTCGTGACGACATGCGACTACACGCTCATCGGCGAAGAGCTCTATGCCGCCAGCGCCTACCTGTCCAAGGAGCCGATTCAGGTCGGCACGTTGCGCGGCCAGGACATCGGGAAGGCCGTGATCCTGAGCGTAATCATGGCCGGGACGGTGCTGGCCACCATCGGCGTCGTGACCGGCGCCCAATGGCCGCAGGTGTTCCTGGATCTGTTTAGGGATCTCAAATGATTTTTCTGCGCCGCCAGCTGCCTCTGCTGATCACCATGGTCACCGGCCTGCTGTTCGCGGGCCAGTACTACGTGCCGCATCCGGCCTCGGAGCAGTTGCTCACGTCGGCAACGAAGTGGTTGCAGATCATCGGCGGATTCGCGCTCGTGTTGGGCGTGACCAGCCTGTTCCATCAACATGCGGCGAAGATCCGGCGCAAGGAAGCGGGATGGGGCTACAGCGTCGTGCTGTATGCCGGCCTGGTGGGCACGATTGCCGTCGGTCTCTGGGCCAACGGCAAAGAAAGCGTCGACGGGGCGATGACGACGTTCGGCTGGGTCTACAACTTCATGATGGTGCCGTTGCAGGGGACGATGTTCGCCATTCTGGCGTTCTTCATCGCCTCGGCGGCCTACCGGTCGTTCCGGGCCCGGAGTCGGGAAGCGGCAGTGCTGCTGATTGCCGCGGTGATCGTGATGATGGGGCGCGTGCCGCTGGGCGAGTATTTGATTCCCGCGAGCGGCGACGTGTCATCGTGGATTCTCAACGTGCTGAATGCCTCGGTCCGCCGCGCCATCCTGATCGGCGTGAGTCTCGGTGCGGTGGCGCTGTCGTTCAAGATCATCTTCGGGGTCGAACGGTCGTATCTGGGGGGAGGTAAAGAGTGACGGGTGACGAGTGATGGATGACGAGGAGAGCCGGTCGAAATTGCCTTGCCCATCACCGGTCACGCATCGCTGAGCACTGTCATGAGTTTCGCCGAACGCATGCTCAAGATCGACCGCCGGATCATCTTCCTGGTGATCGGGTTCTGTACGCTGCTGCCCCTGCTCTATCCGGTCGGGCTGCCGATCAAAATCTCGCCGGAAGTGAAGAGCGTCTACGACTACATGGAGTCGTTGCCGGAGCGGTCGGTGTTCCTGCTCTCGATCGATTTCGATCCGGCGTCGAAGCCGGAGCTGCATCCGCAAGCCATCGCGTTGCTGCGCCATGCCTTCAGAAAAAATCTGCGGGTCGTCGCCATGACGCTGTGGGTCTCCGGCACCGGCATGGCCGATCAACTGCTGACGCAGGTGGCGCAGGAGGCGGGCAAGGAAAACGGCAAGGACTATGTCTTTCTCGGTTGGAGTCCGGGCGGGACCGCGGTCATCATCAACATGGGCCAGGATCTCTACCAGGCCTTTCCGAGCGACTACGGCGGCAAGCCGACGAAAGGGTTGCCGGTGCTGGATGGTGTGAACAGCCTCAAGGATGTGAGCTATGCCATCAGTCTGGGGGCGGGCAACCCCGGCGTCGAGGCCTGGTACGTGTTTGGAAAAGACAAATATAAGTTCGAGTTGGGCGGCGGCTGCACCGGCGTGATCGCGCCGGGGCTCTATCCCTTGTTGCGCAGCGGGCAGATCAACGGCTTGATCGGCGGCCTGCGCGGCGCTGCCGAGTACGAGAGTCTGATCGGGCAAAAGGGACGGGCCGTGGCCGGGATGGACGCGCAGTCGGCGACGCATGTGGCGATCATTATCCTCGTCGCGGTCTGCAACATCTTCTATTTCTCGTTGCGACGACAGGCCAAGCAACAAGGGGGGTAGGCGGTCTGGCGAGTCCCTGTGCTCGCCCAACGCGCACAGACGCTGATCGAATGATTCTCAAAGGGCAGTGCTCGTTGGATGCGCGCAGTGAGGGACTCATCCAGCCTGCGTGTGGAGTGAAGGAGAGGAGATTCGGAAAGGGCGAGGATAACTAGAGTATGGACGCAACAGTATTCGGAGCGTGGGTGGCGACAGGGTTGACCCTGTTCATCTTCTCGTTCCTCTACAAAGACAATCCGTTGTTCAAGCTGGCCGAGCATCTGTATGTGGGCGTATCGGTCGGCTACACGATCGTCAAGGCCTACGACACGGTCATCGTGCATTTGATCTGGAAGCCGATCGTCGAAAACGGGGAGTGGGCTCTCTTTATCCCGGTGGCAATCGGCCTGCTCATGCTCACGCGCTACGTCCCGACAGCGGCCTGGATGTCGCGCTATGCGTTTGCGCTGATCGTTGGGGTCGGGTCGGGACTCGCGATTCCGCGGACTATCTCGTCGTTCATCCTGAAGCAGATCGAAGACACGGTCCGGCCGCTACTCTCCCTGGCCGGTGGGGACGGCGTGACCTTCTCGATGAATCTGCTCAGTCCGGCCAGCAACCTGAACGCGATCATCATCCTCGTCGGCGTCAGCTCGGTGCTGTTCTACTTTTTCTTCTCGATCGAACACAGCGGGCCGGGCCGGGTCGTGGCCAGAACCGGCATTGTCTTCTTGATGATCGCCTTCGGCGCCGCTTTCGGCTATACGGTGATGGCCCGCATGTCCTTGCTCATCGGCCGTCTCAC
>OMJK01000056.1 GCA_900299325.1 Nitrospiraceae bacterium
CCGGAGCGCATCCCCTACCCCGTGACCGTATCGTTCGGGACTCCGCTGCCGGCCGAGACCCCGGCCTACACCGTGCGCCAGGCCGTGCAGGAGTTGGGCGAGCGGGCCTGGCAACTCCGCAAGCCCGACCGGTTGCCGCTCCACCGCGCCTTCATTCGATCGGTGCGACGCCATCCGTTTCGACTGGCCATGGCGGACCTCACCAAACCGCGCGTGTCCTATCTCCAGTCGTTGATCGGCGCCATCGCCCTCGCCCGCGCGTTGAAATCGGCGTGGACCGATCAGCCGCGCGTGGGGCTGCTGCTGCCGCCGACCGTTGCCGCAGCCCTGACGAACATCGCCGCGCTCTTGTGCGGGAAAACGAGCGTGAACCTGAATTACACGGTGGGCAAAGCAGGGCTGGAGTCGGCCGTCAATCAGGCCGGGCTCAAGACCATCGTGACCAGCCGGGCCTTCGTCGACAAAGGCAAGCTCCAACTGCCGGACGGCCCGACGATTCTCTGGCTGGACGACCTGGCGCCGACGATCGGACCGGTTCAGAAGCTGTTCGCCGCCGTGCTGGCGGTGTTTGCGCCGATGCGGGTGATCGAACTGGCCTGCGGCCAGAGGCAGCGCACCACCATCGACGATCTGGCCACCATCATCTTCAGCAGTGGCAGCACCGGCGAACCCAAGGGCGTCATGCTCTCACATTTGAGCATCGACGCGAACGCGCAGGGCGCCGCGCAAGTGCTGCACCTGGCGCAACGGGATTGCGTGCTGGGCATCCTGCCCCTGTTCCACTCCTTCGGCTATCTCGTGTTCTGGCTCGTCGCGCTGAACGGACAGAGCACCGTCTTTCACCCGTCGCCGCTGGATGCCGCCGCCATCGGAGACCTGATCCAGCGCTTTCGCATCACGTTTCTGGTGACGACGCCGACGTTCCTCCAGTTGTATCTGCGCCGGTGCACGCCGGAGCAGTTCAGCACGCTGCGCATCGCGCTCACCGGCGCGGAAAAATTACCGGGCCGGGTCGCCGACTCGTTCGAGCAGCGGTTCGGATTGCGGCCCATCGAGGGATACGGCGTGACGGAATGCGCGCCGGTCGTGGCCGTCAACTGTCCCAACTACCGCGACGCGGGGTTCTTCCAGCCGGCATCGCGGCGCGGCTCCGTCGGCCAGCCGTTGCCCGGCGTGTCTGTCCGCATCGTCGATCCCGACAGCTTCGAGGTTCTGCCGCCGAACACCGCCGGCATGCTGCTGGTGAAGGGCGCCAACGTAATGAACGGATACCTGGGCCGCGAAGACCTCACGGCCAAGGCGATGCGGGACGAATGGTATATCACCGGCGACCTGGCGCTGGTCGATGACGACGGATTTGTGACGATCACCGACCGCCTGTCACGATTTTCGAAAATCGGCGGCGAGATGGTGCCCCACGGCCGTGTGGAAGAGGCCCTTCAGCAGGCCGCCGGCGCCGAGATGCAGGTCTTCGCCGTCACCGGCATCCCCGACGAACGCAAAGGCGAGCAGCTTGCGGTGCTGCACACGCTCGACGAATCGCGCATCCCCGACATTCTCGCCACCGTCTCGGCCAACGGCCTGCCGAATTTATTTCTTCCGGCACGCGCCAACTTTGTGAAAGTCGATGCCCTGCCTGTCCTCGGCACCGGGAAAATGGATTTGCGCAGCATGAAGCGGATCGCGATGGAACGGTTAACGGGGCACAGTTGACCGTATGACCGTTCAATCCCATCGGCACGAACCGGCATGGATTGGATTATGACGGCCGGCCGGCGTATCGTCCGAGTGAGGTGATGAAGGGAAACTGCAGCATCCGGATGAGATTGAGGCACACCGGCTGGCCGAGATGTTCGAGGCCGATCTGCATCCCTGTCTGCCCTAAAGCCGGCTCTGCGCAGTACGTTCCGAACAGGCGGTCCCACCAGGGCACGTTGAATCCGTAGTTGCTGTTCGTCTCGCGCGGGTCCGTCGAATGATGGACGCGATGCATGTCCGGCGTGACGATCAGCCAGCGGAGCATCCGTTCGGCACGCAGCGGAATCATCACGTTGCTGTGGTTGAACAGCGCCGAGGCATTGAGCACGATCTCGAAAACCACCACGGCCAGCGGCGCGATCCCCAACGTCACGACAGCCGCACTTTTGATGACGGTGGAGATGACGATCTCGACCGGATGGAAGCGCACGCCGCTCGACACATCGAGATCCAAATCCGAGTGGTGCATCATGTGAAACCGCCAGAGGATCGGCACGTAATGGAACATCTGATGCTGCCAATAGATGATGCAGTCGAGCGCCAGCACGGCACCGGCGAATTCCAGCCAGGCCGGCCCGTCGACTAGATTGAGCAGCCCCCAATGGCGCTCCTGCGCCATAGTCGCGACCGCCACGACGCCGCCCATGAAAAACAACCGGGCGATGGCCGTATTCAGAATGACGATCGTGAGATTGCCGCCCCACCGGCAGCACTTGGACGCCGACAGTACCCGCCGCGGGGCCAGAAGTTCCCACACCGCCATCACCACCAGCACTGATAGATATGAGCCAATCCGGATGAGATCGACCGACACGCCTACGCTCCCCCCTTAGCAATTTGTCCGAGCATACAACGCAATCTTACCTTCTCCATATCAACTCTGAGACATAAAATGTGAAATGGATTCAGGCAGGAAACCGGTTCCATTCATTGTCTTGAAAGCTGGCGCAGCGTGAACGAGGTCTGCGCATTCCTTGCCTTATACGTAGAGTCGTCGAGAAGATCACACCCCTTTCAACATTCAGACACACCCTGATTTTCCTCGTCATACGGCATGAGGCGCGGGTGCACATATGGTATAGTTATACCTGTGCGCGGTCTTGTCGTGTCCCCTTCAGAAAGGAGATGCTATGACCAACCGATCGCTTCGCACCGGAACGGTTCTCTTGGGCGCCGGCCTCCTACTGCTCTCGGCCACGGCCTGCACAACGACGAACCCCTTCGGCCCGACCACCGACACCGTCTCCAGCACGTCGGGCAAAACCTGGCTGACGGAAGACGGGGTGCTCCGGACAGAACTCAAGCCGTCGGCCTTCGTCACGTTCAATCAGGAGAATCTGCGCCGGGATATTGCTGCCGGACAGGGCGAGTATTTGACGTCGATGAGCGTATTGCTGGGCGTGCCGGTGGACCGGCAACCGGCCTTTTTCTCCGCCATGCAGGCGCGGGCGGCTGAACCGGCCGTGACGACGGCTGCGCCGGACGTGTTGCTGGCCGCGCTCCAACAGACCGCATCACCCTATCTGCCCTAACCGAAGACTAGCCCGACAATCCGATACGGGCCGGTACGGCCTGAGGATCCTCGCGTGATCGCCCGATAACCGTTCGGGCGATCACGCCGTCCTTCACAATCAGAAAATTGGTCCCGACCGCCGGCACGCGCGGCCCCGGCAGGATGATGCCGGCAAGATTGAGCGGATCGACGGCGGAAATTTTGATCTCCGGGCCCGGTCCGACCCCGTGCTTGCGCAATGCGCGCAACGATTCGACGGCTTCCGGCAGCGCGAACTGTTCCCCGACAAAGCCCGACACGAACCGCCCGCCCCGCACCTCACCTTTCAGTTCCAGCCGCCGATAGACCACCAGCAGATCGCGCCATGACGCGGCCAGCGATTCGCGTATCAGCAGATCGCGGAACACGACGCCGTAACGACGCAGCAGTTGCCGCGCGACGCACTCGATGCCACGTGATGCGTGACGTGTGATGAGTGACGGGGGTTCGGAGCTGATAGCTGATGGCTGAGAGCTGCCGGTCTGTCTCAACAATGACCACCGGCCGGCAGCATGACGCGGACGGCGCGATCGTTCGCGGCCCTCGGCGTGCCGGCGATGCGGATCGATCAGCGCACGCAGGTTGTCGAACCCGTCGGCCGTGACCAGTCCGGCTGCCACCAGTTCCCACAAGCCCTCTTCCACTTCCGCTGCCAGATGTCCCGTCGCCCGCACGAGATCGGCAAAGAAACTGGCACCGCGCTCGGCGAGCGCACGGCGAAGATCTTGCGCCACCGTACTCAAGCCGGCGTAGGGATCGGGGTTGGCGCGCGCCGTGTCGTCCTGCATCGCAGCCAGCAGCCACTCACCCTCCTCGCGCGGAAAGAGACTGATCGGCGCTACACTCGTCGGCAGAATGCGCGTCGTCCGTTCGGGTTCATCACGCTGTCCCAATCGCGGATGCGGAGACAGCCGCCCCCAACTCACCGCCCCGCTCAG
>OMJK01000057.1 GCA_900299325.1 Nitrospiraceae bacterium
CCACCTGTACGGTACCGCGCGCGAACTGATTGCCGATCCCTCCGTCCAGGCCGTCGTGGTTGTCGTACCACCGGTCTACGCTCGCGAAATTGCGCGATGGGCGGTCCAGGCCCGTAAACCCCTGCTGATCGAAAAACCCTTAGCGGCGTCGCATGACGATGCGCGCGCCATCGCGCAGGCTGCCACAGCCGCTCAGCTCCCGTTGATGACGGCACACACGCTGCGGTTTGATCCGGTGATTCAAGCGGTCCGTGCGCATCGGACGGCGATCGGACGTTCGCAGCAAATCACGCTCGTCAGCCACATCGAAACGAAGGGGAGGGGAGCCGATCATGCCGAAGGCTATGGGAACCGTGGTGCGCTGATGGAATTTGGCGTCCATATGCTGGACCTCGTCCGGTTCCTGACCGGCGAAGAAATCCGGCGCGCGCGATGCACGATGTGTCCGCCGCCGTCATCACCCGACACAACCGCTGCAATCGATCTCACAACGAACGGGGAGACCTGCTGCCGGATTGAGATCGCCCGCGTGCCGGACGGACGAGTCGGACGCATGACCTGGGTGGGATCGGGAGGGCAGATCGATGCGGATTGGATCGGCAGGCGAATACGCCTGAGTTCAGACACCGCCCAGCGAGAGGAGCAGCACATACCGCCAACCCCGACAGTGTTGGCCGTGCTCACCGCATTTCTTGAGGCGCTGGCGACACGCGCACCGATGCCGATCACGGGGGAAGACGGGCGACGCGCAGTGGAAATCGCCGAGGCCTGTTACCGCTCGGCGCAGGCCGGCGGCATCCCCATCAACCTGCCGCTGACGGATTAGGTTTCGGCCACGATGTGCGTATCGGTCTCTTCCACGCCATCGACCGAATGGATCTTGGAAATCACCACGTCCGACAGAGACCTCTCATCCGGCACATTGATGAACAGAAAAATGTCGGGCCGGCCGAAGCACGAATGCGCCTGTTCGACCCCCGGAATCCGTTTGAGGGTTTGAACGGCGTCCTTGGTCTTCCCCGTTTTGACCTTGATCAAAATGTACGCCTTGGTGGACATGGTCCCCTCCTTGCTGAGGTTAGGGATGCATCAACTGATCGCGCCTGACCTTCCCTGCGTTCCACGCGATTTGGCCCCGGGCATCGCACGCCGGTGCTCGGCATAAACACGTTGAAAGTCCAACCCCTGCTGTGCCAACGACCGGCGCCCCGCCCGAATCAACTCCATAAATCGATGGAACTCCTCCACCGACATGTTGTACCGACTGAAGCCGGGTGCGAGTGCCTGAAGCTCCGATGCGGCGGCCTGCGCCTCGGCATCGGCCAGAGCCTCCAAGAGTTCGGCCGTCCATCCCGCAGTCTTCGATTGCGCCAGCACGCCGGCTGCCTGCTCCCCGAACCGGGCCGCCACCGCACGGGTGGTAAACGCCTGAATCCCCGGATCGCCGCTTTGCGTGAAAGCGGATTGAAACTGGATCACCGATTGAACGATGCGAGTGGCGGCGCCGGTGCCCTCCGGCGGCAACACCTGGGCCTGTTCAAGCGTCGCTAACACCGCCATCGCGGCACCAACCTGTGCCGATGACGCCTCACCCGACTTCGGTACCGGATCCGCCGATAGGGCTACGCTCTGGCCGGCAAGAGCCCAGCCAGCCAGTATGACGAGCAGCATGCTGTGCACAGAGTTACTCACAGCGGAATTATACAGATTTGGCCGACCGGTCACTACCGGACAAATGGTGGAGCGGCTCCCTTGAAAACGAATGCTAAGGATTCCTATAATCTCGCCCAACTTCGCACGGAAAGGCTGTTTGCACCATGCTGGCAAAGGTACTCAGTGCCGCGCTCGTCGGGTTGGACGCCCATCTGGTCGATGTTGAAGTAGATATCGCAGGCGGCCTGCCACAGTTCTCAGTGGTCGGACTGCCGGACGCGACGGTCAAGGAAAGCCGCGACCGGGTCCGCTCCGCGCTGAAAAATACCGGCTTTCACTTCCCCGCGAAACGCATCACGGTCAATCTGGCCCCCGCCGGCATCAAGAAAGAAGGCTCGGGGTTGGATCTGGCGATTGCTATCGGGATCCTCGTCGCAGAAGACGTCATCCCCCAATCGGCGCTCGATCATCGCGTGCTCCTAGGCGAGTTGTCGCTGGACGGTCGCATTAAACCCGTCGCCGGCGCCCTTTCGTTCGGGCTTGCCTGCCGGAAACGCTATGATCTGCTCCTGCCGGATGCCAATGGCCAGGAAGCGGCGCTGGTCGACGGTGTGCAGGCCTATCCCATCCATACGCTGCCGGAGGCCGTGGCATTCCTGACCGGTCAGCAGACGCTCTCGCCCAGCCCCTCCGCTCCCGTTGCGCTCGACACAGTCCATCCGGGCGACGAAGACGATTTCGCCGATGTGCGCGGACAGGAACATGCGAAGCGTGCGCTCGAAGTCGCCGCAGCAGGCGGGCATAACATTCTCATGGTCGGTCCGCCCGGTTCGGGGAAAACCATGCTGGCACGCCGGCTGCCCTCGATCCTTCCCGGATTGGAATTGGATGAAGCCATCGAGACAACACGCATCCACAGCGTCGCCGGACAGCTGGCGCCCGATCGGCCGCTGCTGACCGCGCGGCCGTTTCGCGCACCGCATCATAGTATTTCGGATGCCGGATTGGTCGGCGGAGGCGCCATCCCCAAACCGGGTGAAGTATCCCTCGCACACAACGGCGTCCTGTTTCTGGACGAATCGCCGGAATTCAAGCGCCCGGTCCTCGAAGGGCTTCGCCAGCCGCTGGAGGACGGGCACGTCACGCTCACCAGAGCCAGCGGCTCGCTGCGATACCCGGCGCGCTTCATGCTCGTGGCGGCCATGAATCCCTGTCCCTGCGGGTACTACGGCGACCGAACCCGCGCCTGCGTCTGTACAGTGCCGCAGATCCGCCGGTATCGGGCCAAGCTGTCCGGTCCGCTGCTCGACCGGCTGGATATTCATCTGGATGTGCCGCCGGTGCCGGTGCGGGAGCTACGTCAGGAGCAGCCGCCCGCCGAGGGCTCGGCGGCGATTCGCACCCGGGTTCTGGCAGCGCGTGATCGTCAACGACGGCGGTACCGGAACGACGGCATTTACACCAATGCCCAGTTGAAGCCGCGCCACGTAAAGCGGTATTGTGGGCTCGATCAGCCGGCCCAGGATTTACTTGAACAGGCCATGATGCGGCTGAAGCTCTCAGCCCGAGCCCACGGACGCATTGTGCGGGTGGCTCGCACGATCGCCGATCTGGCCGGCGCCGAGCGGATCGATGCCGCCCATATTGGAGAAGCCATCCAATACCGGGCCTTCGATCGAAACGTGGAGGTCTGAATTCGGAAATGGTCGGCACCCTGCGAGTATTTCTGTGGTGGTTCATCGTCGGCGCAACCATGGCAATGGCCGTCATTATGCTTCAGGGCGGCATCCGGGAGGTCATGCAGGCGCAGGGGTCTGTGTGGGAATTGAAACTGGTCGAACTGCTCACCACCATTATTGGCGGCGGCCTGCTGGGAGGCTGCATCGCGTTGATTCTCGACCGCATCAAGAAGTCATAACGCGGGATCAGAGGTAAAGAGGCACGTATGGACGTTGAAGTCGGCTCGAACCTGTACCGGAACTCAGATGGGACCATCGTGATCGAAGGTGTGCCGCAAATCCACCTCGCGCAACACCAGTCCAGCGGCGCACTGTTGGTCAACTTCGCCCTGTTCGATCAAAACGGACGAATGCTGGCCAAAGTCGTCGACAGCACGCTCATGTTCAACGAACGCCGGACCTACGATCTGACCCGTACTCCGAACACCGTCACATTGAAAGACACGACGTCAGGAAAAATTCTGCTGCAACTCGATCTGAAATCTCCCGGCACCGTGGTGTTCTCCAAGGGGGAATTCCATTCGGTGAAAGGGCACCTGCTGGAAGTGTCGGCGAAGGAATGGAAGATCGACAAGCAGCGGAAGAGCGGCGTCACCCAGGACGCTAACGGCGGCGCCGTCGCTATCGGGTAGGCGGCCCGCTTTCTTTTGTCACGGTTGGGACGATCACCAGCCCCGCCCCCTTGGCGTCGACCGCAGCCGTATCGCCATCCCGCAGTTCGCCCTTGACCAGCAACCGCGCGATCGGAGTTTCCAGTTCCTGTTGCAACAGCCGCTTCAACGGCCTCGCTCCATAGACAGGATCGTAGCCCCGCGCGCCGAGGTGGGTCAGGGCCGCAGGCGTCAGTGTCAGCGTTATCCGGCGTTCCGCCAACCGGGCCCGCAGACGGTCCAGTTGGATGTCGACGATCTTCGCCAGTTGCTCGGCGGCCAGCGGATGGAATACCACCGCCTCGTCGACCCGATTCAAAAACTCAGGCCGAAAATGGCCTCGCAACTCGCCCATGGCGACCGTCCGCATCTCGTCATAGGACGCGCCGCGCTGCTGGGCCTCGAGTATCTGCGGACTGCCGATATTCGACGTCATGATCAGGACGGTGTTCTTGAAGTCGACTGTCCGGCCTTGCGAATCGGTGAGCCGCCCGTCATCGAGGATCTGTAGAAACACATTGAAGACATCATGATGCGCCTTTTCGATTTCATCGAACAGCACAACAGAGAACGGCCGGCGCCGGACGGCTTCCGTCAATTGACCGCCTTCCTCGAACCCCACATAGCCGGGTGGTGCGCCGATCAGACGAGCTACCGTGTGCTTTTCCATGTACTCGGACATGTCGATGCGGATGAGGTTCCCTTCGTCATCGAATAGAATCGCCGCCAGCGCCCGTGCCAGCTCCGTTTTGCCGACCCCGGTCGGACCGAGAAAGAGAAACGATCCGATGGGCCGGTTGGGATCTTTGATACCGGATCGCGCGCGGAGCACCGCATCGGCGACAGCCCGCACGCCTTCGTCCTGCCCCACGACACGCCGGTGGAGCAGTTCCTCCAGTTTGAGCAGCTTGTCCGTTTCGCCTTCCAGCAGGCGGGACACCGGAATACCGGTCCACCGGCTGACGACGCCGGCGATTTCGTCTTCATCCACTTCTTCCTTAAGCAGCTTGGCTTCATGCTGCTTTTTGCCCAGATGCTGCTGTTCCAGGCCCAACTCCCGTTCCAGCTTCGGCAGATCGCCATACCGCAGCTCCGCCACCCGGTTGAGGTCGTAGGCCCGCTCAGCCTGTTCGATCTTCCGCTTGACCTCTTCAATGGCTTCGCGGGTCTTGCGCAGGCGGGCGACGGATGTTTTCTCGGATTCCCACTTCGTCTTTAAGGTCTGCATCGCCCGTTGCTTCTCATCCAGTTCGTGTTCCAGCGCCGCCAGTCGCGCGGCACTCGCCTGATCTTTTTCCTTCCGCAGCGCCTCGCGCTCAATTTCCAACTGCAGCACCTTGCGCGACACCTCATCCAATTCGGCCGGCAGGCTGTCGATTTCCGTTCGCAGCCGGGCTGCTGCTTCATCGACCAAATCGATGGCCTTATCCGGCAGAAACCGGTCGGCGATATAGCGGTGCGACAGCTTCGCCGCAGCGACCAGCGCGCCATCCTTAATACGCACGCCGTGGTGCACTTCGTACCGCTCTTTGAGTCCCCGTAGAATCGAAATCGTATCTTCCACGGACGGCTGGTCCACCACGACCGTCTGGAAGCGCCGCTCCAACGCCGCATCCTTTTCGATGTGCTTGCGATACTCGTCGAGCGTGGTCGCGCCGATCAGATGGAGTTCGCCGCGCGCCAGCATCGGCTTCAGCAGATTCGCCGCATCCATCGCCCCCTCTGCCGCACCCGCTCCTACCACGGTGTGCAATTCGTCGATGAACAGCAGGATCTGCCCCTGCGACGCCTGAATTTCTTTGAGCACCGCCTTCAGGCGCTCTTCAAACTCTCCTCTGAATTTGGCTCCGGCCACGAGCGATCCCATATCCAGGGCGATCACCCGTTTTTGCTTGAGCCCCTCGGGCACGTCGCCTTTCACCACACGAATGGCCAGTCCTTCGACGATGGCGGTTTTCCCGACGCCGGGCTCGCCGATGAGGACCGGATTATTTTTGGTGCGGCGCGACAGAATCTGGATCACCCGTCGGATTTCGTCATCGCGTCCGATTACAGGGTCGAGTTTGCCCTGACCGGCCAAGCGGGTCAGATCGCGCCCGTACTTTTCCAGCGACTGATAGGTGCCCTCGGGATCCTGGCTCGTCACTCGCTGATTGCCCCGCACCTGCTGGAGCGCGGACAAGAATCGATCACGGGTAATCCCCAGCTTCTTGAACACACCCCCTTCCTGCACCATGGCCAGCAGGGCATGCTCGACACTCAGATACTCGTCTTTGAGAGATGTCTGCTCGTCTTCCGCTCGGGCCAGCACCTGTCCCAATCTGGTCGTGACGTGCACCTGCCCCGGGCCGGCTCCAACCCCTTGCACCTGCGGTAATTTCCCCAGTGCCTGTTCGACTGCCTGCCGGACCCCCGACACAGCCACCCCGCATCGTTCCAGCAGGGCAGGGGCGGCCCCCCCTTCCTGTTCAAGAAGCGCCAGCAGCAGATGTTCAACGTCGATTCCCTGATGGCTCCGTCTGAGCGCGTGCGACGAGGCGGCTTGGACCGCCTCCTGCATTTTGACCGTCATGCGATTCATATCCATGCGGTAATCCTTCTTCGTACTGTCGACATTCTCTCGACACAACTTTAATAAGCACGGGGTTGGCCAAGTCAACTCCTATTCTTGACCCGAACGGACTGTCCGCACTAAGGTGCACCCTCCATGCTGACCTCCACCCTCACGCTCTATCGGCAGGTAGCCCGGGCGACCGGACGCTCGCTCCGGTGCGGCTGGCTCAACATGGCCGGTATCGTCGTATTTGCATTGCTCTTTGTCGGTGCGAGCCGGATCGCCGCGCCGTTAGGCATCGCGGGCGGATTTCTGCTCGGCGCCGTCAATGCGCTTCTGGTCGGGGCGACACTGCGGCTGATTGACCTGTCGCTGACCGCATCCCGTTCCATCCACATACGGGATGTGATCGAAAGCATGGGCCATTACTTCTGGGATGTGATCGGCGTCGGTTTCGTTCTCTGGCTGCCGGTGATGGCGCTGGACATGACCACGCAGGCCAATCCCTATGGCCAGTTTCTCTCGTCGGCTTTTCTCTGCCTGCTGTTTCTCCTGCTCAACCCGGCTCCCGAAATCATTTATCAAGTCCGGCACGATTCGCCGTTGGACGTGTTCAAAACGTCGTATGAGTTCGTTCTGGAGAATTGGATCGAGTGGTTTCTTCCGTTTGTCGTCCTCATCGTACCGGTCGCCTTGTCACCGAGCGGGCTGCAGGAATTTTTGACCCTCGTCAGTCGTCTCGGACGAGGAGCCGGGTTGGATTTCTTTCAGATCGTGATCCTGCCGTTCACCGTCATTGGCGGGTGGGTGACGTATCTCGGCATTGCCCCCGAATGGCATTGGTTATTGATGGCCCTGCTCACCCCTCCTGTCGCAATGGCCATTCTCGTGTTCCGCGGCCACTTGTTTGCATTGCTCCACGGCTCATCACGCCGGCAACGGATGTTTCGGCAACAACTGAATCGCACCCGGTAAGGTGACGTACGGCTTTGTGGTTCGTCTAAATGGCATTGGTGGACCCTCGTCCCTCGTATCACGTCCGGAATGGAAGTTATGGCTGCTGCGCTAGAAGAACCGGTTCTGCTTGAGACAGGCAGCAAAGTGGTGTATGGATTTACATACACAGTTGAATGGTAATCCAGACAGTCGGCGCTGTTTTTCGTCTTACGGACCTCAATGAAGCTCTCTATTTTCTGGCGACTTGTTCTGACCTCCCTCCTGATCATCATCGTAATGGCAGGGGTCAATCTCTACGCCCTCTTCCAGTTGCGCGAACTGACGGTTTTGAGTACGGAGATGGCCTCCTACCATTACCCCGCCGTCGAGTCGGCTAAACGGTTGGTGGGATCGTTGTATGTCCAACTGAATAGCGAAAAAAAATACCTCGCCACTCGCGACCAGACCTTTCTACGAAACTTTCATGAAGAAGTTGAAGAATTTCGACAAACCCTCCGCCAACTGGAGGCAAAAGAGACATCGTCGCAGAGCTTGTCGATGCTTGATGAAGCTGGCCAATTATTCGAAGACCGGCTCCTCATGTTCCACAACGAGTTGCAGCAAACTGGAGAAGCGGCCGGCGAAACTCCGGCAGGATACGAGCAGCGGCGGGATCTCCAGATCGAGCGCGCCTCATCGCTCATTCAACAGTACATCGACCTCCATGAAGAACGCGTCAGTCAGGGTGTCATCGAGTCTCGTGCCAATACCGCCCGTGCCGAATCGGCAACAGAGCAGCTGGTCTTAATCGCGCTGGTCTTCGGTTTGGCGCTTGCGGGTATCGCGAGCTACAGCATCTTGCGTCCCCTGCGCCAACTGCAGAATCACATCAAACAAATCGGCCAGGGCCGCTTCGGCACCCCCTTGCAGATCACGGCCCCGACCGAACTCCGAGACCTGGTCGATACCGTTAACTGGATGGGCAAGAAGCTCCAGGAACTCGACGACATGAAAGCCGAGTTTCTCGCCCACGTGTCCCACGAGTTACGGACGCCCATGGCATCGATCCAGGAAGGGACCCACCTGTTGCTGGATGAAATTCCCGGCCCGTTGCAGGCGGAGCAACGCACGACGCTGCGCATCATGGCGGACAGCAGCCGCCGCCTGATCAATCTGATTTCCACCATTCTGGATCTCTCGAAGATGGAAGCGGGCATGATGGAATACCGCATCGTGCCGACGGACTTGAAACGGATCGCCGACATTTCCATCAATAAGATGCGACTGCTCGCGGATTCGAAGCATGTGCAGCTGCTGGTGGAAGATCCCGGCGGACGCATGTGGGTCAAAGCCGACGCCCCCCGCATCGAACAGGTTCTCGACAACCTGCTGTCGAACGCGCTGAAGTTCAGTCCGGAGGGAGGGATCGTGAAGGTACAGATGACTCCGGACTCGCAGGCCGGCATTCTGGAAGTTGCCGTCACCGACGCCGGACCCGGCATTGCAGCGGAAGATCTGCCCCATATTTTCGAACGATTCTATCAAGGACGGTTCAAAGCAAAACACGCATCGGCAGGCAGCGGCCTGGGACTGGCACTGGTGAAGCGAGTGGTGGAAGCGCACGGCGGGCGAATCTGGATTGAAAGCGAAGTCGGCAAGGGGACGACCGTGCGATTTATTCTGCGATTGACCAAGCCGGCAAGGATGGAACGACCATGAGCCTACGCATCGCATTCCTGGCAAGCCTGCTCCTCAGTCTCGTCGCCTGCGCCTCATGGACAACGCCGGCCCCGCGCGACCAACCGTACTTCGCCGTCGAGGCAAAAGATGCCAAAGCCTTCCAGACCCTGGCGGGCAAACAGGATCTCTTAGCGGCGAAATGCGCCGAAACCAATTCCTGCGACCACGTGTATTTTACCCGGGCTCTCCTGGGGCTGTATGAAAGCCGTGATACTGCCGAGCAATATTTCCGGAAAGTCGTGGCGGTCTCCCCCAAGAGCCACCTGGCGGCATCCAGCAAAGCCTGGTTGCAACTGCTGCATAAGCACTCCGCCACCACCGAAGCGTCATGGGGAGAAGCCGTCCTGTCCGCTCCGGCTCTGGCTGAGGCCAACACGTCTCTGACTCAAGCGACGGATCGACTGGTGCGGGAATTGCTTAGCAGGGAATTTATGGGGCAGCCGTTCCGGGGGGCTAAAGACAGCGATCTATTCACACCAGAATCGCTGCCCCGTGAATTGTCGGATCGGGACCGTGCCAGCGATGCACAGTCCGGCAAAAAGGACGACGCCAAGACCGTTCAGGACCCGACGTCCATCGTACACCTGCGCAAACAAATCGCCGATCGGGACAAAAAAATCGCAGAACTCTCCAGTAAGCTGGAAGCGCTGAAGCGCATCGATCAGGAAATGCGTGAGAAGGTGCGACCGATCCGCCCGCCGGCGGCCATTCCGCCGGCACCGTCGTCCGATACGCCTCAGCAATAAACTTAGGATACCCATAATGGACCAGGAACGTATTCTTGTAGTCGATGACGAAGAAGGGCTGCTCCACCTGCTGACCATGCGGCTGTCCGCCATGGGATTCACCGTAACCTCTTGTACAACCGGACAGGATGCGCTGGCGGCAGCGAAAAAAACCCTGTTCGACCTTGCCATCACCGATTTACGCCTCCGGGGAGAAGACGGACTGGATCTCACAGAAGACCTGCTCCGCCTGCATCCCGGCCTGCCGGTCATCATTCTGACGGCACATGGGAGCATTCCGAATGCCGTCGAAGCGGTGCAACGGGGCGCCTTCAGTTATCTCACCAAACCGTTCGACGACAAAGAACTGAAGGCCACCATTGAAAAGGCGCTGGCCCATCAGCGAATGAGCCGGGAAATTCAACGGTTGAAGTCCCTCGTCAAGGAACTCTACGGTCTGGATAACGTTGTCGCGCGCAGCCCGTCCATGCAACGACTGCTGCAACAAGTGGCGCAGGTTGCCGACTCGGATGCGACGATCCTGCTGTTCGGAGAAACCGGCACCGGAAAGGAAGTGATGGCCCGCGTCATCCACGCGAACAGCCGGCGCAGCAAGGGGCCATTCGTCGCGTTGAACTGCGCCGCCATTCCCGAAACCCTGTTCGAGAGCGAGCTCTTCGGCCACGTCAAAGGAGCGTTCACCAGCGCGCACGGATCCAAACGCGGACTCTTTCAAAGCGCCAACGGCGGTACCCTGTTTCTCGACGAGATTGGAGAAATGCCGCTCTCCATGCAGGTAAAACTATTACGGGCCGTGCAGGAACGCGAAGTGCGCGAAGTCGGCGCAGAAACGGCGACCAAGGTCGACGTCCGCATTATCACCGCCACCAATAAAGATCTGGGGGAAGCGGTCAAGAACGGCAGTTTTCGCAGCGATCTCTACTATCGCGTTTCCGTCGTTCCGCTGTTCATCCCTCCTCTCAGGGACCGGCAGGACGACATCCCGCTACTCGCACAGTACTTTCTCGGCACCAGCGCAAAGCGGGCCAATAAGGACGTACGCGGATTCACGCCGTCCGCGTTGAACAGGCTCGTCGCCAACCTCTGGCCGGGCAATGTGCGCGAACTCGAAAATGCGATTGAAAAAGCCGTGGTCATGTCGCGGCAGGATATGATCACCCCCGATCTGCTGCCCTCCGTCGGTGTGTCCGTCGATGCGCCGCTCAAACCGCTCACTGAAGCCAAGGAAGAATTCGAACGAACCTACCTCAAAAATGTCCTGCAACTCACCGGAGGGAACATCTCGCGCGCCGCGCAATTTGCCGGGCGGTATCGCGCCGATTTTTACAAGATGCTCAAAAAATACGGGCTCCATCCGTCCACCACGAAAGGCAAGCCCGATCCCGAACTCGATGCCATCGAGGCCGAAGCCAGTCTGGCCGAAACCGAACCGGACCGCCACTGACCCTCACACACCAGTTTCCTTTTCCTCCCACAGCCCTTCTCGGCCAGAGAAATATCTTGATTTTCCAGGACTTTCCCCGACTGTCCGCTTAAGACGTAATCCGTCTATCTGAAAAAAAGGAACCATAACAAATCATTGCCTACAAACGATTGGCATGGGCCAATCAGGCATATACCACTTTCGGGGGGGTTGACGGCCAAGAGTTGGGGGTGGTACCACCTCTGGCGGGTACTTGCGTAGTTCTACAGAGCGCGGACTTCGGTTGTCCACAAACAGGCCGTGGTAGCCACTTTGAGGCAGCGCAGCATGATTCCTCTCCGTCGACGTATCCTTTGCCTCGCCCACAGACTGCCCCATATTCAGGCGTTGCCGCCGTTCACGGTGAAACGCCTCATCGCGCTCTTTGCCATGATTGTAACGGCCATCTCCCTATCCTGCAGCATGGGCGGCAACAAGGCTTCGTCATCGGCTCGCATCTGTCCCGCCATTGGAGCGACTGCCCCTGCAACGGTGAAAGCCTTTAACACCGCTGCCAATAACGGTTTCGGATTTTCGATAGCGC
>OMJK01000058.1 GCA_900299325.1 Nitrospiraceae bacterium
ACAGTAGTCTCGGGGGGCAGCCACCGGTCCCCGAGACGCTCCAGCTGGCAAGCTGAAGACTAACTAATGAGGTGGTACACAAACTCCCGGCTGGTCAGAACCAAGCGCCCCTTACACCGCCGAAACAGATCGCGATGCATTTCACTCCTGTCCGGGAGGGACCATCATGGCGAAGAAAATCTCGATTGCGATCGTTATTCTGCTCGTTGCGGTCCTCGCCTACGCCGCCACCAAACCCGACACGTTCCGTGTTCAGCGTTCCGCGCACATCAAGGCGGCGCCGGAAACAGTGTTCGCACACATCGACACCCTGAGTTATTAGGCGGCTTGGTCCCCGTGGGAAAAGATGGACCCGGCGATGAAGAAGACGGCGAGCGGACCGCCTAACGGCAAGGGAGCCGCGGTGGCATGGGATGGGAATAACGATGTCGGTACAGGGCGTATGGAGATCACGGAATCTGTGCCTCCGTCAAAGGTCGTGTTCAAGCTCGATTTCCTGAAACCGTTCGAGGCGCATAATCACGCCGAGTTCACGCTGGAGCGCATCGGTGATGCCACGCATGTCACATGGGCGATGGTCGGTCCTCAGTCGTATATGATGAAAGTCACGGGGATCTTCATCGATTGCGACAAAATGGTCGGCAAGGACTTCGAGACAGGACTGGCCAACCTGAAGGCCCTGGCCGAGAAATAAGCAGAGGAATAGACATGAAAAACCGCACCGCTTTCGCGGAGAGGTTTTAAACCTTGGAGGTTCTAATGCCACGCATGATGGGGCTCTGTGTTCTTGCGATGCTGCTGGGACTCAGCGGATGCAGTTACCTGTTTTATCCGCGGGCAGGCGACTACGCGGCGCAGGCGAAAGGCGCGACCGGCGTCGAAACACTGATCAATTTGACCAATATAATGGAGGCAACGGCCGGCAAGGCCAAGGGCGGCAAAGGCGTCGACAATGCGCTGGACGATTACCACAATCAGTTGCACGCGCTGCTGGATTCGTTCTGCGGCGTGACAAAAGAGCAAGCCAAAACTCCCGCGTATGATCTGGCCGTGACGCATAAGAAAGAATTGACGGCGATCTTCTGGCGGCTGTGGAAGTTCAAGGAAGATCAGCCCCAGCGCGACCAGCATCTCGATCTGTCGATTGCAGAATTGAAAGAACTGCGCGAGACGCTGCAGACGATCAAGTAGCCGAACCCAGGAGGCCGAGCATGCCATCGTCCGTGACAGCAACGAGTGGGGCGGTTACGCTCTTGGTTGGAACCAGGAAAGGCGCCTTTCTCCTTCGCAGCGACGGGTCCCGGCGAACGTGGAGACTCTCTGCGCCAATCTTCCTCGGCCACATTGTCCATCACGTTGTCAGCGACCCGCGCGATCGCCGCACGATCCTGATGGCCGCCAGTACCGGCCACTTGGGGCCGACGATCTTTCGGTCGACCGACGCAGGGAAAACCTGGACAGAAGCGACCACACCCCCGGCGTTTCCAAAAGTGCCGGACGGCGAAAAGGGTCGCTCCGTCGGCCATATCTTCTGGCTAACACCCTGCCACGCGAATGAGCCGAATTCGTGGTACGCCGGCACCTCCCCGCAGGGGCTGTTCCGGTCTGACGATGGCGGCCTAACCTGGACGCCCTTCTCCTATATTAATATCGACCCGCAGTACATCGAGTGGATGGGCACGGTACAGGACGGCACGCCGGATGGGCCGAAACTCCATTCGATCATCGTGGATCCGCGCAATCCGAAGCATCTTTACTTCGGCATGTCCGGCGGCGGCGTCCACGAATCCACCGACGGAGGCAAGACGTTCAAGACGCTCATTCAAGGATTGGACGTCGTCGAGGGCTTCGACCGCTCCACGCCGACCATGCACGATCCCCACTGTATTCGGATGTGTCCCGGCTATCCGGATCGGCTCTACCAACAGAATCACTGCGGCATTTATCGGATCGACCGCCCGTCGAACGAATGGGTGCGCATCGGACGGAACATGCCGAAAAAAGTCGGTGACATCGGGTTCCCGATGGTCGTACACCCACGCCATGCCGACATCGCCTGGGTATTTCCGATGGACGGCGGCACCGTGTGGCCGCGCGTAAGCCCGGACGGCAAACCGGCTGCCTATGTGACGAAAAATGCCGGCAAGAGCTGGTCACGCCAGGATAAGGGCTTCCCGCGGTCGAACGCCTGGTGGACCGTAAAACGCCAGGCCATGACAGGCGATGCACACGATCCGGCCGGACTCTACATCGGCACCACACAGGGCGAGGTCTGGGCCAGCCGGAATGAAGGCGCGGCCTGGACCTGCATCGCACGCCATTTGCCGGAAATCTATTCGGTCGAAGCGGCCCTACTCGGACGATGACAGTGCACATCCCCAGCGCGCTGCAATCCTACACGGCGCAACAACGCGAGATTGAGGTAACCGCTGCCACAGTGGCCGAGGCGCTGTCGGAACTCAACCGGCGCTACCCCGGCTTCCGTTTTCGCATCGTCACCGAGCAGGATACGGTCAGACCGCATATGCGCATTTTCGTGAACGAGACACAGACCTTTCAGTTGAATGCCTCAATTCAGCAGGAGGACCACGTCTACATCGTGTGCGCCTTGAGCGGCGGATAGACAGGACATGAAAGGAATGCCATGACGCACGCAGCGCCCGAAGAGATCACCGAAGGCCAACGCCGGGATTGGAACCGTGTCGCCGGCGGCTGGGAAAAGTGGGACCGTTTCTTTGAGGAACAGCTGGCGTATTTGAATTACCGGCTCGTCGCCGATGCCCGGTTGCGAGCGGGCATGCGCGTCCTCGACCTCGGATCCGGCACCGGCTATCCCGCCCTGCTGGCCGCGCAGGTGGTCGGCGACACCGGGCGGGTGATCGGTCTCGACCTCGCCTCCGCCATGCTTGCCGTCGCGCGAAAAAAGGTGGGCGAATTGAAGCTCGCCAACATCCAGTTCAAAGAAAAGGACGTGTCCTCCCTCCCGCTTGAAGCCGGCAGCGTCGACGCGATCACGTCACGCTTTTGCCTGATGTTTCTTCCGGATATCCCCAAAGCCGTTGCGGAAATCGCTCGGGTACTCAAGCCGGGAGGCTGGGTCGCCGCTGCCGTATGGTCGGCACCGGACAACAATCCTTCGATCGGGCTCCCGATGGCCGCTATCAAGCAGGTGATCACTGTGCCACCGCCCGATCCCACAGCACCAGGGATTTTCCGCTTAGCCAAACCGGGCGAACTGGCCGGATTATTTCGTCAGGCCGGACTGACGGATGTGACGGATCACGAATTTCTTGGCGAGTGGTCGTACGCATCGGCTGATGAGTACTATACAAGCCTGATGGAGATTGCAGCGCCGGTGCAGAACCTCATGGCCAACCTGTCGGATACACAGCGGCAGGAAGTCCGGCGTCTGGTGCTCCAGGCCGCATCGCAGTATCAGCGCGGTGATCGGGTTAGGTTCCCCCTCGCCGTTCGAATGGTGGCAGCGCGCAAACCCGTTTGATGCGACCCATGCCTTCCCAGCACGACGGGTTGAAAGATTTCGTGCTTGACCGACTGGTGGATCTGCGCGGCGTGACGGCCCGCGCAATGTTCGGTGGTTACGGACTCTCCTGCGATGGCACGTTCTTTGGTATCGTACACAAAGGCCGGCTCTACTTTAAAACGAACGACGAGACACGAACGACATATGTCCGTTCTGGCATGAAGCCGTTCCGACCGAACGCAAAACAGACCTTGAAATCTTTCTATGAAGTGCCGACGGACGTGCTGGAAGATGCCGAGCAGCTCGGCCAGTGGGCAGCGGGAGCGGTACAATCGTCCTAACACCGCGACAACGATTTCGTCCTAACAACCATTTCATGGCTCTTCTTGGGCTTCCTCCCAAACCCGCTTGACAGGTTTCCCTTGCAAGCGTAGCGTAGGCCCCCACGCGCCGTCCCATGTTACGACGGCTCTTCCAACCTGACGCCGGTCGGCCGACCCGGCGCCTGGATATGCGAGATGACCCCAGCGGGTCCCAGGAGCTTCGCATGAACCAGGGTTCTTCTCGTTCCGGCCTCCACCGAATCGCACTCATCACTGCGCTGAGTGTCAACGTGCTGCCCGGTTCTCTTTCCATTGGAAATGACCCGCATTTCGGCTCCATCGCCTCCGCCGGCGATGCAGCCGTTTCAGGAACCGCCGCGTTCGCGTTCCTTGAGGACGACACAGTTTGTGCTGGGCGCAATTGTCCTGACCCTCAACCTCACAGTCTATGGATGGGTGTGGCGACGACTGCGATTGAGAGCCGGAAGGAACCAAGATAAGGGCCCTTCCAGCATGTAGAACTCTTCCGTCTAAGCATACCGTTGGGTGTGCGTGCACCAACTCCCGCCAGGAACATAGCTGTTGACGGCACATCGCGTATCTTGATAGATGGACAGGCCTGCCCATTCACTCAACTGCGAGGGACCATGTCGATCGACGACATTTCGCAAAAAGTCAGCGATCGTTACGCCAAGGCCGCGAGTACCGGCGAGCAGATGTGCTGCCCCACTAGCTATGACATGGGGCATCTCAAGACGTTCATCCCCGACGAAGTGTTAACAATTTCTTACGGCTGCGGGACCCCGGCGGGACTCCAGACCGTTCGGACCGGAGAAACCGTCTTGGACATCGGCTCCGGCGGCGGGATCGATTGCTTTGAAGCCTCCCGACTCGTCGGTCCGACTGGACATGTGATCGGCATCGACATGACCGACACCATGTTGGCGATCGCGCGCAAGAATGCGGCCATCGTCGCGGAGAATCTCGGTTATCCGGCTTCGAATGTCGAGTTTCGCAAGGGCATGGCCGATGCTATGCCGGTTGAAGATGGGACAGTCGATCTCATCATCTCCAACTGCGTGATCAATCTTGCGCCGGACAAGCGCAAAGTTTTTCGCGAGATGTTCCGTGTCACCAAGACCGGCGGGCGGTTTACGATCTCCGACATCGTCTCGGATCAGACTGTGCCCCAGTATCTCGTCCATGATACGCAGAAGTGGGGCGACTGCCTCTCCGGCGCGCTGACGCTGACCGACTATATCGCAGGCATGGTCGAGGCGGGCTTTGTCGGCATCCATCTGGTCAAATCTTCACCCTGGCAGGCCATCGACGGCATCCATTTCTTTTCCGTCACGTTGACCGGATACAAACTATCTGCGGCTGTACCAACCACGACTGTTTGCTACGCAACGCTGCGCGGGCCGTTCAGCCGGGTGATTGACGAGTCCGGCACAACCTATGAACGGGGTGTCCCTGTTCGAATCACTCCTGCAACCGCATCATTGCTCACTCGAACGCCACTCGCCGATCATTTCGTGTTATCGGATGAACCGGTGGCGTTGGACCGGTCCGACCCACGCTGGTCCGCCGTACTGCCGGCGCAAGCCCCCTGCATCTGGAACGGCCATTATGCACTTCTGGCTGGCCCCTTTCTGGAAGCCTCCGATGACGACCACCACATCTACCGGCGTGGTGAACCCCTGGAAATTTGCTCCAAAACGCTGGCAGTTCTTCAAACCGGTGGGTACGCGCCTCACTTCGCCATCTTGAATCGAGCAGGACACGCCGTTTCCGGTGAAGCCGTGACGTGTGCACCTAACGGAAGCTGCTGCTAAGCCGCTATGGCGCTGACCCTCGTCGGCCGGAAGATTCCTCTCGCCTCCTCTGCCGCACAGCTGAAGCTGCTCGCAGACGCCCAGCGTTGCGCTCCCTTTGAGCAACAACTCAGCCGAGCCGGTCTGTTCCCGCTCCACGCCACCGGCATCACCGTCTTCCAAATCAACGTGGGCAAGCTGTGCAATCAGACCTGCCGGCACTGCCACGTGGATGCGGGGCCTGACCGCACGGAACAGATGTCGCGGGAAACCGCCGAGCAATGTATTCAGGCACTGGCCAAAACCGACATCCCAACGGTCGATATCACCGGCGGTGCTCCGGAACTGAACCCCAACTTCCGCTGGCTGGTCGAGCAAAGCCGCATGCTGGGGCGTCACGTCATGGACCGTTGCAACCTCAGCGTGTTACTCCTCCCCTCGCAACACGATCTGGCAGAGTTTTTGGCCGCCCATCGCGTTGAAATCGTCGCCTCTCTCCCTTATTACCGAGCGTCACAGACCGACGCCCAACGAGGCGACGGCGTTTTCGACAAATCCATCGAAGCCCTCCGTTTGTTAAACGCCCTCGGCTATGGCCGGCCCGATAGCGGGCTCGCATTGAACCTGGTCTACAACCCGGTCGGTGCGTTTCTTCCTCCGGAGCAAGATGCGATTGAGGGGCAATTTCGAAAAGAGCTCCAGGCTCGGTATGGCGTCGAGTTTACCCGGCTCTATACGATCACCAATATGCCCATCAGTCGCTTTCTGGAATTTCTCGTCGAGAGCGGGAACTACGAGGGCTACATGGAGCGGCTGGCCAATGCCTTCAATCCTTCGGCCGCAGCCGGTGTAATGTGCCGCTACACATTGTCGGTCGGATGGGACGGCACACTCTACGACTGCGACTTCAATCAGATGCTCGATCTACCGGTCGCCTCCGGAGTGCCGCAGCATATCCGCCATTTTGATCCGACCCGCCTGACCTCTCGACAGATCGTCACACACAACCATTGCTACGGCTGCACTGCCGGCTCCGGTTCGTCCTGCGGCGGCGCGGTGACAGAGCAGACTGCTGATGCCGACCCGTGATTGATTGGCATATTGCCCTCCCGTTTCTACTCTGTTAAGGTTGCGCCGCTCACTGCCCGCACATCATTTTTAAAGGCACACCATGGTTTGGGACCCCAAAGATCCCTGGAGCGGCCGAAGAGGCGACAAGTTCGACGACGCCTTTAAGCAGGCGCAGTCGCAGTTGCAGGGTATGTTGCCTTCAGGCGGACTGCGATCGTTGTTGCTGGCCGGCCTGTTGATCTTCCTGGCCTGGCAAAGCGCCTTTATCGTCGCCCCTGATGAAGAAGGTGTGGTGAAACGATTTGGCGTCCCTGTCCGGACGGTTGGCCCAGGGCCCCATCTCAAAATTCCCGTGATCGAAAACGCGCTCCAGCCAAAAGTCGCCAAGCTGCATCGTGTGGAAATAGGCTTCCGGACCGACCGGCAGGGCCGGCAGCAGATGGTGCACCAGGAAGCTCTGATGCTGACGGGCGACATGAACATTCTGGCGATTGAATTCATCGTCCAATACAAAATTAAAGACGCAGCCAATTACTTGTTCGACGTGGCCGACATCCACGACACCATCGGCAAAGCGGCGGAAGCCTCAATGCGGGAGGTCGTGGGGAAAAGCAAGATCGATGAAGTGCTGACCACCGGCAAAGCGCAGATTCAGCAGGATACACAAGTGCTGCTGCAAACCGTTCTGGACCAATATCAGGCCGGGGTGCAAGTGGCCGCCGTCCAACTCCAGGACGTGGATCCGCCGGATGCCGTGGCGGCCGCGTTCAAGGATGTGACGAACGCAAAGGAAGATCGCGAAAAGCTGATCAACCAAGCCCAAGGCTATCGCAACGACATTATCCCGAAGGCCAAAGGCGAAGCCGCCCAGGTCGTGAACCAGGCGCGGGCCTATTCACAAGCCAGAGTCAATCGGGCGCAGGGCGAAGCCAACCGCTTCGTCGCCATGTTGAAGGAATATAACCAGGCAAAAGATATCATCAGCAAGCGCCTCTATATCGAAACGCTGGAAGAGATTCTCCCGCACGTTGAGAAGGTGATCATCGACGGAAAGGGAGGCGATCGATTGTTGCCCTATCTTCCGCTGGACCGAACTCAGAAACACCGGTCGGCAGGAGAGGAGGCAAAACCATGACCAAGCAGAGCTTCCTGCTCCTCCTGACAGCCATCATTGTCGGGTTGTTTATTCTGGGCGCATCGCCGTTTTTTGTCGTGGACGTGACTCAGACAACCATCGTCGTCCAACTCGGCGCACCGGTTCGAAGCATCACGGAACCCGGCCTGTACGTCAAAATCCCGTTCGTACAGGAAGTGACATACTTCGATAAACGTCTGCTCGATTACGATTCGGATGCCCAGGATGTCATTACGCAGGATAAGAAAACCCTGCTGCTGGACAACTTCGCCAAATGGCGGATCGTCGACCCCTTAAAGGTCTATCAAAACTTCCAAAGCCAGCGCGGCGCCCTTCAGCGCCTGCACGACATTATCTACTCCGAGTTGCGTGTCGAACTCGGCCGGCATGAGTTGGCCGAAATCGTATCGACCGGACGCGCCGATCTCATGAAAATCGTGACCCAGCGGTCGAATGAAAAAGCCTCCGCCTACGGGATTGAAATTCAAGACGTCCGGGTCAAACGTGCCGATTTGCCTGAGCAAAACGAAAAGGCCGTGTTCGCCCGCATGCAGGCGGAGCGGGAGCGCCAGGCCAAGCAATACCGTGCGGAAGGAGACGAAGAGGCCCAAAAGATCCGGTCCGAAGCCGAGAAGGACCGCGAGATCATCTTAGCACAAGCGTATAAAGAGGCCGAAGAATTGCGCGGGTCAGGCGATGCAAAGGCATTTAAGGTCTACGCTGATGCATATCGGCAAGATCCGCGGTTCTTTGAATTCACGCGGTCTATGGAGGCTTATAAGAAAACCTTCAACGAGAAATCGACCGTCATCATGAGCCCCGATTCCGAGTTTTTCCGCTACCTCAAGCAGCGTTGAACCGGCACATCCACGCATCGGCAACACCGATCATCCACTGTAGACGAGACGACTCTCTTCCCAGGAGAAATCCCCTGGGATTTGAGTCGCAGCAGAAAGACTGTCCTGGAGTGATGAGGGACTACTCGAGAATGTACTTGTTGGGATCGAGCGCCTGGCCGTTGACCTTGACCATGTAGTGAAGATGCGGCCCGGTGGCAAGGCCACTGCTGCCCACGAGGGCGATAACATCCCCGCGCTTCACCCGCTGACCTTCCTTGACCAGAGACTTAGCCAAATGGCCATACAGGGTTTCAATGCCAAACCCGTGGTCGAGGCGCACGATGTTACCGAGCTTCGGATCGAACCCGACTGCCGTAACCCGGCCCTGAGCCGGAGCCTGAACCGGCGCATTCGGAGCCGCCCCGATATCCAAGCCGTCATGCCACGCCGGCTTTTCAGTAAACGGCGACATGCGCGGCCCGAATCCCGACGTGACCCAACCCTTAACAGGCCAAATAGACGGCGTGGCCGCCCAGCGAGAGGACTTCTGTTCAGCGGCTTGAGCCAGCTCCTGAAGAATCTTTTCCTGTGCGGCCGCCTCTTTCGAGAGCCACTCCAGGCCTTCCATGACCGCTACCGCAGCTTCCTGACTCCCTTGATTCGTATCAGCAACCAGCGCTGACTGGCTTTGTGCTCCATCAGCAGCCTGCGGACTGCCATTCTGGGTCGTTCCCACTGAATTGGCACCCGGGATGGTACTACCCTCAGGAAGCGGGACTTCTTCACCCCCTCGGCCATTCACCATATCCCCGGCTTTGGGAACCTCGATCCCCAGCATAACCCGAAGCCGCTGGTTCACCTCTTTCATCGCGGTGAGCCGTTTCTTCAAGTCGTCAACTGCCATTGAAAAGGCAGCGGTCTGCTCTCGGGCGCTCATCGCTTCGGCACGGAAAGAAGAAAGCTCCCAGACCTCTCCGGTCCGGATCACGTAATGAGAGATGACCAGGAGATCGGCCAGAACAAGAAAGCAACCGACAATCAACAGGTTGCGGACAAACTTCCGCGGAAAGCTGAAGCGGAGGGGCTTCGCCGTCGATCCTCTGAAAATAACAACTGTATAAGCGTCGCTGTCTTCTTGCTGCTGACCCATAACCGTACTCCCTCGCTCTAGGGACGACCTACGGAAGCGCTTAACTTACCGAGTCTACCTGCCCGCTCCGCAGCGGTCAATCCTAAATTAACAGCAATGAAATCAATGTGTTTCCATCACTGATGCCTAGCCGTTTCGCCCCTGACCCACTGTGTATAGCTTGCAACCCCCTCGCTGACCGGAAGTGCAAGAATCTCCGGAACTTTATATGAGTGTAACGTCTGAATCATCTTCTCTAATTCGGCATATCGTGCTTGCGTCGTTTTCAACACGATCAACGATTCCTGGTCATTGACTATTTTGCCTTCCCACCAATACATCGAATTGACAGCCGGAATCATTGTGGCGCAGGCAGCCAACCGGGCGCTGACGACTCCTTGAGATATTTTTGTTGCCTCTTCCATATTTGCCGCCGTGACCATTACGACCAGAACATCTTCGGGTTTCTTTGCCATGGTCTCGGGACATTACCCGATCATTTCCCATTCCCGCAATGAAACCCGTCTCAAACTCACCACTTTTCTTCCCCGTCTTCGTCATCCGCCTACGTAGTTACCAGCAACATTCGTACCAAAAATAAAATATGGCTCCGTTTAATACTCGCAAATAATCAATCACTTGTAAATATTGAACTGTCAAAAATATGAACGTTGGCCGCTTAGCGTGTAGGAGAAATGACGCAAGACAGATAATTTTTGACAAAATTGTACAGAGATATTCTATCTGTCTGTGGCCCTACCGCTTCCTGAATCGGGCCTTTCTTATCTCTTACAACCTTGCCGAATGGGCATTGGTCCTGTTTAAAAAAACTTTTCTCGCATTGACCGCGTTGCCCCACAGATACTTTCCTGCGGACAACTGAATTGACAGTCTTTTCATCGCTCACATATGATGACCGACTAAGACGAGGAGGGCTCTTCATGGGATTTTCGATCACGCCGAAGGAACTCAAGTCCAGGCTGGATAAAGGCGACAAGCTTGTCCTGCTCGATGTCCGTGAGCCCTGGGAAAATGCATTGGCTAAACTCGAGGGATCCGTGCTCATCCCTCTCGGCACCTTACCGCACTCGCTGGCCAAGCTGGACAAGAACACCGAGATCATTGCGTACTGCCACCACGGCATGCGGAGCGCCGATGCAACCGGCTTTCTTCTGCAACAGGGATTCGGGAACGTTAAAAACCTGGTGGGGGGAATTGACGCCTGGTCGATTCAGGTGGATGGATCGGTTCCGAGATACTAACTCTTCACTCAGCGGGCGAGTTCTTTGAAATATGCGACTGTCCTCTTGAGCCCCTCTCTCAAATCGACTTTTTGTTCCCATCCTAGCACTTGTTTAATCTTGGCAGGATCGATTGCGCTGCGCATCTGCTCCCCTTTCTGAGCCGGTCCATGAACTTCCTTACAGGTCGAGCCAGTTAGCTCAACCAACACACGGAACAACTCGTTCACAGACGTCTCCCCCCCTGTCCCCACATTGAAGACGCCCTGAGACTCCTGCCCCATGGCTGCCAGACTCGCTTCTGCCACGTCCTCGACAAATACGAAATCCCTGGTTTGCCGACCGTTGCCGTTGATCACCGGCTGCTCGCCGTTCAGCATTTTCTGGATAAATATCGAAACGACCCCTGCCTCGCCTTCGGGATCCTGACGAGGCCCATAGACATTGGCATACCGGAGACTCACAACCTGAATTCCGCTGATGCGATGATAGTAGGAGAGATAATGCTCCCCGCACAGTTTGCTGATACCGTAGGGCGACATCGGATTGGTGGTATGGGATTCAGACGCTGGAAACGTTTCCTGCTCACCATAAATCGCTCCGCCGGATGACGCGAAGATCACCTTTCTCGCTCCATGCTGGACCGCCTGCTGCAACACATGCATGGTGCCCAAGATGTTCACTTGAGCATCAAACACCGGTTCCGCAACAGAGCGCCGTACGTTCATTTGCGCGGCAAGATGCAGCACCACATTCGGGCGCTCGTTTCGAAACACCCGCTCCAGTCGCCAGCTTTGAATATCGATTTTGTACAAGCTGGCTGCACGATTCACATTTTTCCGCTTCCCCGTGGAAAGGTTGTCAACAACCACAACATTGTGACCTTCTTCCACCAACCGATCGACGACATGGGAACCGATGAACCCGGCACCGCCCGTCACGAGGACCTTCATGCCTTCCTCCGGCAAGCTAGGATAATGCGGAGCACTGTTGCGCCCCTTTCTTATCACAATCCGGCACCGAGAACCTGAAAATCGACAAAATTTCCCGGTTGCCCTTTTTGCCGGCAATCGGAGAATTCACAAGACCGGTCGCATGCAGTCCCAATCCGGCGGCAAAGTTGACGATCCGCTGCACCACTTGTTGCCGTTGCGCCTCATCGCGGACGATGCCGCCTCTGCCGACCTGCCCCTTCCCAACCTCAAACTGGGGCTTCACCAGCGCAATCACTCCCCCGCCTGGACGCAAGAGAGGAATAATCGGCGGGAGAATCATCGTCAAGGAGATAAACGAAACATCGACGACGGCGAGATCCACGGCCTCCGGAACAATCGTCCGGTCGAGATACCGGGCATTCGTGCGTTCATGCAGCACGACCCGAGCATCCTGGCGCAGACTCCAGGCCAGCTGGCCATACCCGACATCGACGGCATAGACCCGGGCAGCGCCCCGTTGCAGCAAACAATCTGTGAACCCGCCCGTCGAACAGCCAATATCCAGACACACGGCACCGCGGACGTCGATAGAACCGGCTTCCAACGCCGCGGCGAGCTTCTCGCCTCCCCGACCGACAAAGGTGCCGCCCTGGTGATGGATTTCAATAGCGGCGTCCGATGGAGTCAGGCGCGACGGTTTGTCCGCTACCATGCCACCGATCCTGACTTCTCCGGCAAGAATCATCCGCACCGCGGCATCCCGGCTTGGCGCCAGGCCCTGCGCGACAAGTACACGATCGAGACGATCTTTTTCGGGATGTACCTTAGGACCCATGCAGCAGCGATGAACACCAGGGGGAAAACACGACGGCCGCGGACACCGGCGCGTTACGAACGCGCAGCAGACTCGTCGGCGTCGTCTTCGAGCGAAAACGCGCGTAGCGATTTCTTCCCGTTCTTCTCTTGAACCAGCACCTCGACTTTTCGCTCCGCGTCCTCGAGCACTTTCAAACAACTTTTAGAGAGCCGGATACCCTCTTCGAAGATTTTTAACGATTCGTCGAGCGGGAGGTCGCCTTTTTCCAGTTCATTAACGATCGCCTCCAACCGGGCCATTGCCTGTTCAAATTTCACTCCGGCCACAACCGACTCCTTCCTCCTGAACTCACCCGCCGCAATTATAGCGTGTCGTCGGACGATTTCCTATCAGTCTCCGTCCAGACCCGTTCGACGGCGCACTGCAACCGACCTTTCGCCAGACGCGCCAGGATAACCTCGCCAACCGACACCCGGCTGGCGTCACGCACCACGTGACGCTCCGCCCCAGCCATGAGAACGCTGTACCCCCGTCCCAGGACCGCCAACGGACTCAAGTGATGGAGCTGGGCTATCTGCGATCGAACCTGCCGGTGCTGCCGCTCCAGATGATGGCGCATGAAGGAACGGAGCCGGGCAACCAGTTGAGGCAACACCGCCAACCGACGGCGAATCTGCGACTCAGGATTCCGTCCGAGCAATGCCTGCGTGAGCTCCGCAGTGCTCGCCCACCCCTGCCTAAGGGCCGCCTGCATCGCCCGGCTCATGGCAAACACCGCCAGATCGATCCGTTGCGACTCCTCTTGAATCCGGAGGCGAAGACGATCTAGACGGCTGACGGATACTCCGAGTCGTTGCCGTTCCTCCCCACATCGACGGACGATAGCATCGCGGGATCGAGCCCGCCATTCGAGCATCCGACCGAGGAGATCGCTGAGTACCGGAGCAACCGCCTCTGCGGCAGCCGACGGCGTCGGCGCACGCAAATCGGCAGCCAGATCGGCGAGCGTGACGTCGGTCTCATGCCCGACGGCAGACACAACCGGGATGCACGATGCTGCAATCCCCCGCACCACCGCTTCGTCGTTGAAGCTCCAGAGATCTTCGAGCGATCCGCCGCCGCGGCCGACAATGAGGACGTCGACATGACTCAGCGTATTGGCGACACAAATCGCGTCGGCAATCTGCCGCGCTGATCCTTCGCCCTGAACCTGAACCGGGAAAATCACGACCGACAGAATCGGACACCGGCGGCGCAAGACCGTCAGAATATCGTGCAGCGCCGCACCGGACAATGACGTGACCACTCCCACCGTCGCAGGGAACGCCGGAAGTGGTCGCTTTCGATCGGCATCAAACATTCCCTCAGCGGCCAGACGGGTTTTCAATTGTTCAAACGCCAGTTGCAGCGCGCCCAAACCCTTGGGCTCCAGAGACTCCAGCACGATCTGACAGTCACCGCGCGGCTCATAGAGTGTCACCTTGCCGCGCGCAATGACGTGGAGTCCATCCTCCAGACCGAATCGCAACCGCGCCGCCGCCGGCCGGAATAACACGGCTCGAATCTGACTGGAATCGTCTTTCAGCGTGAAATAGAGATGGCCGGATCCGGGAGCTCGCAGATTGGAAATTTCGCCCTCAAGCCACACCTCGGAAAAATCCAGCTCGAGAGTCGATCGAACGAGGCTGTTCAGTTCGGAAACGGTGAGGACCCGTTTCGAAGAAGGGGCGTGAGGCATCGGCAAGGAACGAGTGGGGGAACTCGTACGCGCCCTCCGCTAATCGATGAGGCGAATCCGCTCGATGGAGACGGCTTTCCCCAGCCGCGCATCCAGTTCAATCAGCGCGGCGCAGAACACCGACGGGCCCGACGCCACTTCGAAACGGCGCGGCATGCCAGTGAGAAACTTTTCGATGGCCAGTTCCTTTTTGACACCGATGACGGAATGGAGCGGACCCGTCATCCCGATATCGGTCAGATAGGCCGTTCCCTTCGGAAGAATCTGATCGTCGGCCGTTTGCACATGGGTATGCGTGCCGACCACCGCCGTGACCTCT
>OMJK01000059.1 GCA_900299325.1 Nitrospiraceae bacterium
AATCGTCGGCAGCGCGGCGACGCCCTCCATGCCGAGCGCAATGGCTTTCTGCTCCGCCAGGACGCGCAGCGCGTTCACTACCTGCTCGGCCACCTTCTGCACCTGGCAGGGGACAAACGCCCTGGGTGCCCGGCTCACGACCACATAATCGGCGATTTCTTTCATCCGCTCGTGAATACGTTGAGACGAGGTCCGTAGCAGCCGGATGACCTCGTTACACGCGTCGTGGATCTCCTCCGGCTCAGGGGAGACGGTTTTGGGCCATGTGGCAAAGAGGGCGTCGAGTTCCTCCGCCAGCAAATCCGTCCCCGCTACGAGAGGCATCAACATATTCTTGATATCGTGGCTGATCTCGCCGAGCAACTGCGTCATCTCCGATTTCACCGCGTGACGCTCCAGCGCCTTCGTGACCACGGCGTCCATCTGCCCCGGCTCGAAGGGCTTCGTCACAAAGTCGATGGCCCCTTCCCGCATGGCGTCGACGGCCAATTGAATCGAGTTGAACGCCGTGACAATTACTACCGGCAGGTTAGGCCAGCCCCGGCGGATACGTTTGAGCGCATCGATGCCGCCCATCCGCGGCATCCCGACGTCGAGGAAGACCAGATCCAGGGTATGCGATTCCACCGCACGAACAGCTGCTTCTCCATCGGTGGCGGTCACGACCTCGTGGCCCAGCCAGCGCAACCGCTCGGACAGGGTCAGCACGAGATCGGGTTCGTCGTCGGCGACAAGAATGCGAACGCCCACGGTCATTCCTCCCAGTTCGATTTACGGTATCCCGCGCTCACACCGTTCTGCCTAAGCAAAAGGTACGCCGGACACGCCCAAGCGATTTCTCTTGTTTTTTCTGCACCCTACGATACGTACCGATTCCGTTCGGTGAATCTCTTTTGGATCACGGGCGAATCCATTCAGATGCGGCATCCGGTTGACAGACCAGCATAAAACCGGCACGATTGCATCCTCTTCGCATGCGAGGATGCGAATGGAACCGGGGTAGCCCTCAACCGTCCCGCGCAACTGAGCCGGTCAGGAACACCATGACGCCCTCACGGCAGGTGCACGCCGTGAGGGCGCCGCTGCTCTCAAGCCACGCACACCTGTGTTGAACGATTCGGTTGTTCCTAAGGAGGGTGTATGAGACTGCTGCTCAGTTTACTGATCGGATGTGCCGCCTGGCCTCCTGCACTGGCCCTCGCAGAAGGTGCCGGAGGATCCTATCGAGGAATCGCGTCGATTTACTACGCGCTCATGTGGGCCATCCTCTGCTATGGCCTGTATGACACCTTCGGCAAAAAGACTATGTATGTGGGAGGCGCGATTCTCGCCGTCGCCACCTACTTCATGTTGCCACCCGGATAACGCAATCCGCCGGACGGGCCCTGAGACCAAGCCTGCTCAGGGCCCGGTCGGTTGATCGATCCAACACCACATGCTAGCATTCCCCGTCACATGCATGATGGAGGGACTGGCATGGTGATCAAATCGTATCAGCAGGTTGCGCCGAGGGATTATCCGGGACTGACGGACGGCGTGCAGGTACGGGAAATGATCACCGCAGCGGACGGCGCACCGAACTTTTCCATGCGCGTGTTCGATGTCGCGCCAGGCTTGAGCACACCATTCCATACCCATGCCTGGGAACACGAGGTCTTTGTCATCTCGGGAACCGGCCGCGTGCGGACTGCAGGCAAGGAAACTCCGTTCAAGCCGGGCGATTCCGTCTTTATCTCGCCACACGAACAACACTGCTTCATCGCCGACACGGCTGCTCCCGTCCGCATGATCTGCTGCGTGCCGGCAAAAGACCGCTGCCAACTGTAAGGATTTCCGCGCTCAGTGCCGAACCAGGCCAGGAGGAAATCCGCGTCCCGACCTGAGCGGGTGTGGTGCCCGCGTTCCGCTCATCCGCAACATCCGCCTGCGAACACCTGCCGTTGCCGGTGGGCATTCCAGCACGTCGCACACAGCGCCACGGTTGAATGCGTCACGCCATCGATACAGACCATGCGGCGCTCCACCACAACCCCACAGTCTGAACAGGGACCCTGCTGCACGCTTTGAGTATTACGCTCTTGGACCAGCATGAGACACCACCTTCATATTCGGGCGTACGCGCCGGTTGCAGACCGCCGACATGAATACATCATCCCGCTGCAGCACAAGATTTCGCCACCAGCGAACCGACCGCGATGCGGAGTGAACACTCTGCCGCTCCCACTGCATCTCACGCACCTGCCCGTTCAACATTTCGACCGTCCGCTCCAGATCCATGATCCGATCCGTGCCTTCCGCTCGTCCCGCTGCTGCCACCATGACATCCTCCTTGGTTCACACCATGCAATGCCGAATCACGCCGATCAGAATCCCTTCAATATGAAACTCGTCCGACGGCTGCACCATGATTGGCCGCATGGACGCATTGGCCGGATGCAACTCGATGTGCGTGTCTTTTCTGAAATAGGTCTTCACCGTCGCTTCCCGGTTAACAAGGGCAACCACCGTCTGTCCATTGCGCGCCGTCTCCTGCTTGCGGACCACGACCAGATCGCCGGGTAGAATGCCGTCGTCTTTCATCGACTCGCCCTTGACGCGCAACGCGAA
>OMJK01000060.1 GCA_900299325.1 Nitrospiraceae bacterium
AATATGGATGCAACGATGGAGAACGTCGAAAACGCCCATCGGCGCTATCTGGTGACGGGCGAAGCGGTCTATCTCGAGCCGTACCGCACCATGCTCCAGCAGCAGGATGCCTACATGCGGTACCTGCACGAGTTGGCGAACGATTCGCCCGAACAGCAACGCCGCCTGGCACTGCTGGAGCAGCTGATGACCCAGCAATTGGAAGCGGAGACGCATGCCATCGAACAGCGGGACCAGGGCGGATTCGACGCCGTGTACAAGCTGGCACTCGACGGGGCGGCCAAGCAGGAACTGGACTCCATCCACCGCGTCATCGGAGCGATGGAACTGGACGAGCGGCGGGCCGTCATCCGGCGGGTCGGCGAGTCGGCCTCCGGCACGACCACCACGATCGCCCTGCTCGTGTTCGGCGCGCTGCTGGTGTTCGCGCTGCTCGCCGCCGTGTACTACCTGATTCACCACGACATCACCGAACGGCGGCGTGTGGCGGCGGAGCTGCAGCTGCGCGGGGAGTTGCTCGAAGCGGCCAACAAAGAACTGGAAGCATTCAGTTATTCGGTCTCGCACGACCTTCGCGCGCCGTTGCGGCACATCGACGGCTATGCGTCGCTGTTGAGCAAGGCGGCAGGCGAATCGTTGAACGAGAAAGCCAAACGCTATCTACAGACGATTTCCGATTCGGCCCGGCAGATGGGGCAGTTGATCGACGACCTGCTGGTCTTCTCCCGCATGGGGCGCCAGGAGATGCTGCACACGACCGTCAATCTGAATCAGCTGATCCAGACGATCCTTTACGATTTGCGTCTTGACTTGCAAGGGCGCAGCATATCCTGGACAATTGACCCGTTGCCGGACGTGCCGGGCGATCCGGCCATGCTCCGGCAGGTGTTCGTGAACCTGATCAGCAACGCGGTCAAATTTACGAAAACGCAGCCGGCGGCGGCGATCCAGATCGGCGCGGACGGCACCTCGCCAGCGGAAACGGTGATCCACGTGCGCGATAACGGCGTCGGGTTCGACATGCAATACGTCAACAAGCTCTTTGGCGTCTTTCAACGGCTGCACCGGGCGGACGAATTCGAGGGGACCGGCATCGGGCTGGCCAATGTGCGGCGCATCGTGCATCGCCACGGTGGCCGGACGTGGGCGGACGGCGCATTGGGCAAGGGGGCGACGTTCTTCGTGGCGCTGCCGACCAAACGGGTGGTGGCATGACGGGTGCCAAGCCGATTCTCCTGGCGGAAGACAATCCGCGCGACGCTGAGTTGGCGCTGGCGGCGATGGAAGAGCATCACATCGCCGACAAAGTCGTGGTGTGCCACGACGGCGCGGAAGTGCTCGACTATCTCTACTGCCGCGGCCAGTTCGAGACCCGTCACAAGGGAAATCCCGCCGTCGTGTTTCTTGATCTCAAGATGCCGAAGATCAACGGTCTGGAAGTGCTGCGCACGATCAAAAACGATGCGAACCTCAAACCGATTCCCGTCGTCATGCTCACGTCGTCGCGCGAAGAGCGCGATCTGACCGAGAGCTATGCGCTGGGGGCGAACGCATACGTCGTCAAGCCCGTGGATTTTCATCAGTTCCTGTCCGCCGTGAAAGAGCTGGGCGTGTTTTGGGGGGTGATCAACGAACCGCCGCCCGAAGCCGCCAGCCGCTAACGCGATTCACGAGGAGTTGTGAGCACCCCGCTCCGCATTCTCCATCTCGAAGACAATCCCACCGACGCGACGCTGATCGCGGAAACGTTGAGCGATGCGGGCGTGCCCTGCGAGTCCCACCGGGTCGACCGCCGAGAAACCTATGTTGCCGCCCTTAAGGAAGGCCGGTTCGACATCATCCTGGCCGACTATTCGCTGCCGGATTTCGACGGGATCGTCGCGCTGGGGTTGGCCCGGCAGCTCTGTCCGGAGGTGCCGTTCATCTTCGTTTCGGCCACGCTCGGCGAGGAATTGGCGATCGATGCCATGCAGCGGGGCGCCGTCGACTACATTCTCAAGCAGCGCATGGGCCGGCTGGTGCCGTCGGTTCAGCGCGCGCTGCGCGAGATTCAGAACCGGACCGAGCGGAAACGGGCGGAGGAGGCGCTTCGGCAAAGCGAGCGGCAGCTCCAGCAGGCCCAAAAAATGGAAGCGGTCGGCCGCCTGGCCGGCGGGCTGGCGCACGACTTCAACAATCTCCTCACCGTCATCATGGGCCACAGCCAGGTGCTGCTTGGTGAAATGTCACCGGAGGATCCCCGCCGGCACAAGATCGACGAGATGCGCAAGGCCGGCGAGCGAGCGGCTGCGCTCATCAAACAGCTGCTGACGTTCAGCCGGAAGCAGCCGTCCGAGCCGAAGGTGTTCAGCGTCAATCCGGTCGTCGCGAACATCAAAACCATGATTCAGCGGCTGATCGGCGAAGACATCGAACTCAAATTGAAGACGAGTCCGGAGGATCTCCGGATCAAAGCGGATCCGGCGCAGCTGGAGCAGGTGCTCATGAATCTGGTCGTCAACGCGCGGGATGCCATGCCGAAAGGCGGCGCGCTCACGATCGAAACGGCGCCGGCCGTGCTGACCCGCACACCGGTCCATCACCTGAGTCCGCTGGCGCCGGGCTCGTATGTCCGGCTGTCCGTCACCGATACGGGCACCGGTATGCCGCCGGACGTGCAGGCGCATATGTTCGAACCGTTTTTCTCGACCAAAGAGGAAGGGAAGGGTACGGGCCTGGGCCTGTCGACCGTGTTCGGCATCGTCACGCGTACCGGCGGCGGCATCGACGTCGACAGCCGGCTGGGGAAGGGGACGCGGTTCGACGTATATTTCCCGAGCATGACGACGGAAGCCGAGCAGATGGCGAAGCAGGAGGCGCCGACACCCTCCAAACGGGGCGACGAAACCGTGCTGCTGGTGGAGGATGAGGCGTCGGTTCGCGAACTGGTGCGCGACGAGCTCCGCAATCTCGGCTACCGGGTTCTCGAAGCGAAAAACGGACTGGAAGCCTGCCTCATGATCACCCAGCAGATGGGCAACCTCCGGCTCTTGCTGACGGATGTGGTGATGCCGGTGATGAGCGGGCGGGAATTGGCCCAGCATCTGCGGCTGATCAAACCCGATCTGAAAGTGTTGTATATATCCGGCTACAGCGACGACGTCGGGGTCGGCGCCAATGAGCCGGCCAGCGCGTATCTGCAAAAGCCGTTCACGCTCGAAAACTTGTCCCGGTCGATCCGGACGTTGCTCGATCAGGGGCCGGCGGAAGCCACGGAGCCACGCTCCTCTCGCGTGACCTCGCGGCCCTGACGCCGTCGCGCAGGCCCGATCCACCGATTGTGCTATTCGCTGGTATGGTGACTCCCCGCACACCTTGGTCTCTCCGGCATTACATTGCACGATGCTTGCCTCGGCTTGTTCTGGTTCTCCTGTGCCTCACGCCGGCTCGCACTCATGCCGCGGAAATTCAATGGGAGCCGTTGGCTGACGGGCTGGCCGTATCGATCTGGCAGCCGGGCGACCGCTGTCGGGAGGTGCCGTCGCTGCTTGCGGTCGACATCGATCCGGAGCGCCAGCGGTTCTCGATCCACAACTATGCGGAGGAAGGGCTCGTCGCTCCGCTGACCATCGACGATTGGCAAACGCGCACGGGCCACCTGCTGCTGTTCAACGCGGGACTGTTCCGGGTGGATTTTTCCTATCTCGGGCTGCTCTATCACAACGGGCGGTCGGTGGGCGGACGGCGACACGCGATCTGGCAGGGCCTGTTTGCCGCCGAGCCGACGGCGTCGTCCGGCAGGAAAGCGCGGGTGCTTGACCTGACGGTGGATGCATTCGATGAGCGGCATCCCGCCTATCGGGAAGCGGCGCAGGCGTTGATGCTGGTGGATCGCAAGGGCACCGTGCGTGTGCGTGAGACAGGGAAGCAGGCCTATCAGACAGTCGTTGCGGAAGCGGAGAACGGGCACATGTTCATCTTCAAGACGCTCGGCGTCGTGTCGTTGCACGGGATCGGTCGGTGTGTACGGGACGTGGTTCCCGGTATCCGGCAGGCAATGGCGATGGACGGCGGCTCCTCCGCGGACGTGCTGGTGCCCGCGTCTCTCTGGACGCGGGAGGGCGCGCTTCAGGCACGCGCGTCCTGGCGACCGATGTTTGACGGCAGTGGAGCTGCGCACATCCCTCTGCCGACGGTGATCGGAATCAGTCCGCGGTGAAGCAATAAAAGGAGCGCTGCGGGTTATCGCCGCGGCTGTTCGACCGGGAAGCCGGCGTCGAGCCAGGCGTTCATGCTCCCCTGCACGTTGTAGACGTGTGTGTAGCCGAGATCGGCGAGCGTTTCGGCGGCGATGTTGCTCCGGTGACCAGACTGGCAGTAGACGACGATGTGGCCGTCCAGTTGCGCGCCGAGCTCGCGATGGCGCGTTTTGATCTCGCGAAAATCGATATTCCAATCGGTGCCGGGGATAAACCCGCCCGCATGTTCTTCGGGGCTGCGGACGTCGACCAGCACGAAGCCTTTCCGGTCCATCGAGGGCTCTTTCGTCAGCCCGGCCCGCAGCTGTTGGACGGTCAAGAGGTAGGAGTGGTGCGACCAGACCGGTTCGCTGATCAGCAGTCCACAAGCTGTGGCGAGTCCGAGCAGGAAAAGTATCGGGGATTTCATGGGACGCTCCTTCCGTCAAAGCCGTGATTGCGGGTTCGTCCGCACCCATTCATAATAGGAACATGTGGAAAGTCTGGTCAAGAGCCGCGCTGGCGGCTGCGGGGCTGGCCTTGGCCGGCTGCGCGGACGGCGCCAAATTCCTGCAGGAGACCGATCAGGGCGGAGTCGTCGTGTATCCCTTCAAGGGCGAGCAGGGAGCGATGCTGTCGTCGTTCCGCAAAGATGCGCTCGACCTGATGAAGGAGAAATGCGGCGGAAAGTACAAGATCCTGCGTGAGGGCGAAGCGAAGGGGCGCGCGCACGTGGCGGGGCACATCGAAGGCGGGAAGGAAATGGTGCAGGAGCGCCGCTGGGGAATCGAGTTTCGCTGCCAGTAGGGCTACCGGGTTGCCGCGGCCGTCTGAATCTGCATCAAGTCGTCGATCGTCAGCAGGCTGAGGAGGGTGAGGCCTGCCTGCTCCACGCGCGCGCGGCCCTGTTGTTCTTTCCGGTCCACGATCACCAGCGCCGATGTGACCGTCAATCCTGCCTCGCGTGCCGCCGTCACCGCTTTCAGCAACGACCCGCCGCTGGTAAGGACGTCGTCCACGATCAGGGCGCGATCGCCGGTTCGCACGGCGCCTTCGATCAGCTTCCCCAGCCCGTGATCCTTCGGCTGCTTGCGCACCACGAAGGTGCGCCAGTCTTTCGACGGGCTGGCCCCGTAGGCGTAATCCGAGATCGTCGTCGCGATGGAAATCGCGCCGATTTCCAACCCGCCGATGCAGTCGACCGGCAGCGTGCGCGCCGCCTCCCAGGCCAGCTGCGCAACCAGCCGCCGCGCCTGCGGGTGGGCCATCAAGGAGCGGCAGTCGATGTAAAACGGGCTCATCTGGCCCGATGCCAGCTTGAATCCGCCTGCCGGATCCCACTTGAACGACTGCGTCTCGTGAAAGGCTTTCGCCAGTTGATCTTTTGCAGTGGTCATTGCTTGTCCTTACAGCGCGGATTGAAAGCGGAGGGATTGTACACTATTGCGGGGCGAGATCGCATCTGTGTCCCAGTTGCACGAAGCAGGGGAGCAGGAGAGCCCAGACGATTCCCAGGACGAGGAGACTGGTAGTGTGCTGCCCGCCAAGCTGTAAGGCTCCCAGCGCGTGACCGCCGTAGTAACTGAGTGGACCAAAGATGGATCCGAGCAAGGCAGCCGATGCGGTGCGGTCCACCAGCCAGGCGAGCGAACTCCTCAGCGTTGTGGAAAATATCAACCAGAGCATGGCGAGCCAGGGTGGACACAGCCATGCAGCGATCAGGCCGTCACGGAAAACCAACACTCCGACGCAGCCGAGCGCACTGTCAATCACCACTCCGAAGAGGCCGATCGTCAGCACGAAGCGGATGGTGGCCCCGTGATCGGCGGCATGCCAGCCATGAACGAGGAGCACAGTCAACCCTATCAGCAGGCCGATCCACTGTCGGTCGGCGGCGGCGCTCAGAACGCAGGCGAACCATCCGATTTGAAAAAGGACAAAGTTGCCGATGCGTGTCAGCATCCCGCCGGTGCCGGCCGCCATCCGGGTTTAGCGTAGAGGAGGTGAACGGTGCTGATGGAACGTTCAAGGAATCCTCCTTCACAGTACGAGAGATAAAAATCCCACAGCCGAAGGAACTCGGGCCGATACCCGAGCGCGTTGATGCGCGGTAGCGCCGCCGCTACGTTCGCCCGCCAGGCTTGCAGCGTTTTGGGGTAATGCGTGCCGATGTCTTCCAGGTGCACAAGTCCCAACCCTCCGGCTTGTCCAGCCGCCGTCGTCAGCGCACTGACCGAGGGGATACAGCCGCCGGGGAAAATGAAGTGCTGAATGAAATCGACGGACGCAGTCGCCCGTTCGTAGATCCGCTCGTCGATGGTAATGCCTTGGATCAGCATCAGCCCGTCCGGTTTCAACAGGCGGCTGCAGACGTCGAAGAAGGCGCGGTAATATTGGTGCCCGACGGCCTCGATCATTTCGATCGAGACGAGTTTGTCGAACTGTCGATTCAGTTGCGGGAGATCCCGATAGTCGGTGCGCAGTACGGTGATGCGGTCGCTCAACCCCGCCTCGTGAATCCGCTGCACCGCCAGGTCGTATTGTTGCTGTGAAATCGTCGTCGTGGTGACGCGACAGCCGTACTGCAACGCGGCATGGAGGGCGAAGCCGCCCCAGCCGGTGCCGATTTCCAACACATGGTCGTCCGCCGACAGCGAGAGTTTTTTGCAGATGCGGTCGTTCTTGGCGCGTGAGGCCTCGGCCAGCGTCGCATCCGGCCGCTCGAAGTAGGCGCAGGAATACATCATTGTCTCGTCGAGCATGAGGCGAAAAAACTCGTTACCCAGATCGTAATGGGCGGCGATGTTTTTCCGGCTGCCGGCTCTCGTGTTGCGGTTCAGCCAATGAAGGGTTTTGAGCAGCGGGTTCGTTACGCGGGCGAGGCCGCTCTCCATGCCGTTCAATACCTCGCGATTCAAGATGAAGATTCTCACCAGCGTCGTCAGGTCGTCGCAGGTCCACAATCCCTGCCGGTAGGCATCGCCGACTCCCACCGTGCCACCCAGCGCCACATCGATGTAGGTGTGCGGATCGTGGATCGTCACGGTTGCCTGCAATGCACATTCCGGAGCCGTCCGGCCGAATGTCCGGCGTTCGTTCCCGTCCACGATCGTGATGCGGCCCTGGTGCAAGCCGGCCAGTTGGGCGAACACGGCGCGGCGCGCCAGCCGGTACAACCCTGTTATGAAGGACGAAGCGGCTCCGCGGCTCGTCGGACGGTCGATGGCGAGATCAGGCGCACTCGTAGAGTCGTTCATAGGGTTGTGTGGCCCGTCGCGATGTGCGACGGCTCCTTTCGTTTGGTTGGATGGGGATAAACAGGCACGCCTTTCACCCAGAGGTTCACCGCCTGCCAATGAATGGCGCCGATGACCTTGGCCGTCATCAACGGGTATTGCACGAGCACCCGTGCTAACGATGCGCCGGAGATCTCCCGTCGTTCCAGCTTCATCGTGGCGTCGAAAAACGGCTGCTCGTCGCGCCAATTTTCCATATGGATGGCCAACTGCGATCGGGGCTCGGTGAAACGCCAATCGTACGCCGCATCCATGTCGATGAAGGGGGAGATGTGAAACTCTTTGTTCAGACGGAATCGTTTTCTGGTGCCGGTGGCCAGGTTGGCCTGGGCATCCAGCACGTAGCAATAGCGTTCGCCCCAGGGCGTATTCGTGATTTCCGCGACAATGGTCTCGACATGACGGTCCGGGGAGTCGTAACAAAAATAAAAACTGACCGGGTTGAAGATGTAGCCGAAGTACCGCAGATGGGTGAGAAGTCGGATGGGACCGGCTGGGCGACGGCCGGTTCGGGCTTCGACCAGCTGGCGGATGAACGCATCCAACGGGATTGCCGGCTCACCGACATGGTCTGTGCGCAGAAAAGACGCCAGATTTCTGCGATCGACCGACCACAGCCATCGATTGTGAAAGAGCGCCGGCAGTTCGTTGAGATCCAGATACATCATGAAGAGCCGATAGGTGAAGGCATGGGGGACCGGGCTGAATCGCCGGTGCCGCACCCGCCCTTCGTAGATCGCGCTGTTCATGACGCGAGATCCTTCCCGAATGGCGCGCACACGGCCAGTCCGCTTTTCACTCCGTCTTCATGAAAGCCGTAGCCCCAATAGGCGCCGCAATACGACGTCCGGTTGACGCCGCTGATCTCGCGGTGCCGCTTCTGGGCGGCGACCGCGCCCGGCGAATAGACCGGATGATGGTAGCGAATGCGTTTGAGGATGCGGTCCGGATGAATCCGGGCGGAATAATTCAGCGTCACGCAGAACTCATGGGGTGCGTCGAGGCTCTGCAGCCGGTTCATGTGATAGGTCACCACGGCACGGTCCGGCTGGGCAGGCAGGAGATGGTAATTCCAGGCGGCCCAGGCTCGTTTCCGTCTCGGCAACAGGGAGGCATCGGCATGAAGTACCGCGTCGTTTTCCTGGTAGCGGATCGCTCCCAGAATTTCCTGTTCGCCCGGCGAAGGATCGGTCAATAGCGACAGGGCCTGGTCGCTGTGCGTCGCGATGACGACATGGTCGAAGCACATGGTCCGATACTCCCGTCGTTGGCAATTGGATCGAATCTCGACGTGGTCCGGGTAACGACCGATGGATTCGACGGGCGAATTCAGCAGAATCCGATCGCGAAACGGCGCCGTCAATTTTTCGACATACCGTTGCGAGCCGCCCACGATGACCCGCCAGGTCGGCCGTTCGTCCACCGACAGCATGCCGTGGTTCTTGAAAAACTGCACCAGATAGCGGGCGGGAAATTCCCGCATCATCGTATGGCTGGCCGACCAGATGGCCGCGCCCATCGGGACGATGTAGTGGTCGACGAATGCTTGCGAGTAACCATTCGATTCCAGATAGGAGCCGAGCGAGGGACCGGGGTCCGGCTGTGCCAGCAAGTCCAGGGATTCCTTATTGAAGCGGAGAATGTCTCTGATCATGCGGTAGAAGGAGGGACGGAAGACATTGCGGCGTTGTGCAAAGAGCGTGTTGATCGACGTGCCGTTGTATTCCAACCCGGTCCGCTCGCACGTCACGCTGAAGCTCATATCGCTCGGTTGCGAAGCGACACCGAGCCGATTCAGCAGCGCAATGAAGTTCGGATACGTCCAATCGTTGAACACGATGAAGCCGGTGTCCACCGCATAGGTGTGTCCGTTCAGCGGCACGTTGATCGTATTCGTGTGTCCCCCGATGTAGTCCGCCGCTTCAAACACCGTGATCTCATGGTCCCGGTGCAGCAGATAGGCGGCCACCATCCCGGAAATGCCGGTGCCGACAATGGCGATCTTCATGAGGGCCGCACCAGACGGGAGCCGATCCAGGTGTAGAGCGGACTCGGAAGAGAGGAAAACAGTTTGAAGGTCAGGCTGAAGCGTTTCGGGAAATGGATCTCTTCCTTTTGTGCCGCGATCCCGTCGGCGATGCGCCGGGCGGCCTCTTCAGCCGAGACGGCGAACGGCATCGGGAAATCGTTCCGTTCCGTCAGCGGCGTGTTGACGAAGCCGGGACAAATGATCGAGACGGGGATCCGCTCCTTCCGGAGGTCGATCCGCAACCCTTCGAGCATGTTCTTAATGGCGGCCTTCGAGGCCGCATACGCTTCGGCGCGGGGCAAGCCGGCATAGGCGACCGTACTGCTCATGCCGGCCAGGTGCGGATGCGGCGATCGGCGCAGGAGCGGCAGGACGGCTTCGATGCCATAGACCATACTCAAGAAGTTCGTCCGGATCATGCGTTCGAAGAGCGCGCTGTCGAACGTAGCGACATCCACATACTCGCAGGTGCCCGCATTGAAGAGCGCGATGTCCAACCCGCCGCATCGCTCGTCGATCGTCTGGGCAGCCTGAAGATTCGCGTGTTGATCGGCGACGTCCAGCGGCAGTGCCAGCACGGCATGCGGGAGACACTCGGCCGTCAATTGATTGAGCGCCTCGCGATTTCGGGCGGACGCAATCACCGTGGCGCCGCGCTGAGCGAGCTCCCGCGCCACAGCGCGCCCGATGCCGGCCGAAGCGCCGGTCACCCACACGCGCTTCTTGTGGAAATAGGCGTCCATTCAGACTCTGGCCTTGATCGCGCGAATGACGCAGCCGACGAGCGGCAGATGCTCGTACAGCAGCGCACCGCCGTCGAAATAATCCCGGTGGGAGAAGACCTTGTCGTGGAATCGAATGAGCGATGCGCCGGGCACCGTCACCACGGCGCCGCCGCTCAGCCTCGGATGCGTGAGCGACATGGTCCAGGTCAGCAAAGCCGTCTGGCCCTGCACCACGG
>OMJK01000061.1 GCA_900299325.1 Nitrospiraceae bacterium
TACTAAGTAATAAAACTAGAGCCATAATGCTGTCATTTACATTCTCTACACAGTATCTCATACTTTGCTCGCATTACGCCGATACCATAGATACCGGGCCGGCCGTTGCGCATCACCGCGTTGATCCTTGGAGACCCTCATGGCAAAAGTCGCCAAACACCCGCGTGCGCGTAAGTCTCTCGCCGACCTCGAACCGCCCCCGCGCAAGAAGCGGCCGGAATCCCTGACGAGCCGCGAGCAGGAAATTCTTGAGTTGATTTGGGCCGGCTTCAAGAACAAGGAAATCGGGGCGCGGCTCAAGATCAGCGTCAAGACGGTGGAGGCGCACCGCGCCAATATGATGAAAAAGCTCCGGGTGTCGAATACGGCGCAACTCCTCAAGAGCGCGATTCAGGGCGGCGCGCTCCGGATCCGGTAGCCGGCCCGGCGGCCAGACTGCGTTGCCGCACCGCTTCGAACAGCAGCACCGCGGCCGACGCAGACACGTTCAGGGATTCCACCCGGCCTTTCATGGGAATGCGCAGCCGGTCGTCGCAATGTTGTAGGACCCCGGGCCGGATCCCCTTCCCTTCTCCGCCGAACACAAACCCGACCGGTCCCCGTAAATCCACATCGGTAAACAGCTTGCCGGCGGTCGGTTCGACGGCGTAAATCCACACCCCCGCTTCCTTCAAGGTTTCCAGCAGCCGTGTCGTGTTCGTCACGCGTGCGACCGGAATGTGATCGATCGCGCCCGCCGACACCTTGGCAACCACCGACGTCAGTCCCGCAGCCCGCCGTTCCGGAATAAATACGCCATGCACGCCGGCGCCTTCCGCCGTCCGGAGCACCGCGCCGAGATTATGCGGGTCCTCCACTCCGTCCAGAATGACCAGCAGCGGGGGTTCGTTCCGTTCCGCCGCGCGCGCGAGAATCGCGTCTTCGGTCTGGTAGGCTTTGGCCGCCGCGAAGGCGACGACGCCCTGGTGTTTGCCGCCCGGCACCAACCGGTCGAGCGAGGCGGCAGGCTGAATGTGGACCGGCACGCGGAGCGCGCGCGCCAGTTGCACCAGATCGGCAAATTGCTTGTCGGGCCGGAGCACGAGCAGCCGCTGCAGCGGCCGGGTCCCGGCCTTAAGCGCCTCACGCACGGCGTGGAGCCCGTAGAGAATCTCCTCGGCCCTATCGCTTCCAGCGGCTGGTGCCATCAGGCTTGTCCTCGATGATGATGCCGAGCGCCGCAAGCTCGCGTCGAATCTCGTCCGATGCCTTGAAATCCTTTCGCCGTCTGGCGTCGTTCCGGGCACGCACTTTCGCGTCGATCTCTTCGTCGGTCAACCCGCGTCCGCCATGCCCCGATAGACCTGCGCTGAATTGCCACGTGTTCAGCTGGAACAGCCCGAGCACGGCGCCGAGTCCGCGAAACGCCTGCCGCACACGCATCCGGACGTCTAGCGAGAGGCCCGCCTCCAGCAGTTTGTTGGCATCGCCGCGCAACCCCTGCAGCGCCGCAATCGCCATCGGCGTATTAACATCGTCGTCCATTGCGGCTTGAAAACCGGCCTGGCAACGCTCCATCGCCTGGCCCAGCCCCGGATCGCCGGATGAGGATCCGGCCGGTTCATCCAGCCGTGCAAACAAGTCGTAAAATCCGTTCAAGGCATTCTTGGCTTCCGCAAGACTCTGGTCGGAAAAATCGAGCGGCCCCCGGTAGTGCGTGGCGAGCAGGAAATACCGCAACATCTCTCCGGTCTCCGGCGCCGGCCATTCCGACTTCTCGAAAATTTCTCTGATGGTGAAGAAGTTGCCCAGCGACTTGGACATCTTCTCCTGGTTGATCTGTACGAAACCGTTATGAATCCAGTAGCGGGCGAACTCTTGGCCGGTCGCGCCGCAGGACTGGGCGATCTCGTTCTCGTGATGGGGGAAAATGAGATCCATTCCGCCGCCGTGAATGTCGAACGTGTCGCCGAGATGGCGAATCGACATGGCGGAACACTCGATGTGCCAGCCGGGCCGTCCCGGTCCCCACGGGCTGTCCCACGCCGGCTCGCCGGGCTTGCTGCTCTTCCAGAGGGCGAAGTCCATCGGGCTGCGCTTGCGCTCGTCGACATCCACGCGCGCGCCGGCCTGCATGTCGTCCAGCCGCCGCTTCGACAGCCGCCCGTACGCAGGATACTTCGCGACTTCGAAATACACATCGCCGTCAATGCGATACGCCAGGCCTTTCTCCATCAGCCGTTCAGTCAACCGGATGATCTCGGCCATGTGTTCGGTAGCTTTGGGCTCGATCGATGCCGGGCGCACGCCCAATTTTCCCATGTCGTCGTGATAGGCCTGGATGAACTTGGTCGTAATCGTCTCGCAGCTCACGCCCTGCTCGTTGGCCCGCTTGATAATTTTGTCGTCGACGTCGGTGAAATTTTTGACGAACTCGACGCGATAGCCGGCGTATTCCAGATACCGACGGATGACGTCGAACACCAGCGCGCTGCGGGCATGGCCGAGATGGCAGTAGTCGTACACCGTCACGCCGCACACGTACATCTTGACCAGCTTCGGCGTGAGCGGCTCGAAGGGTTCCTTGCGTCCGGAGAGGGTGTTGTAGAGCTTCAGCATGCGACGTGCTAGGCGGCGTCCGTGCGGCGCCGCGACGGCCAATGGGACCACAGAAACCACGCCAGCGCAACCGCCAGTCCCGCACCGATGACGAGATCGAGTTGATGGAAGTACTCGTGCAACCCTTCCCACCGCTCGCCCAGCTTGAGCCCGATATAGGCCAGGAGATAGCACCAGGGCAAGGCGCCGATGAAGGTGAAGAGGACGAAACGGGGAAAATTCATCCGGGCGATGCCGGCCGGGAGAGAAATGAACGTGCGCACCACCGGCAGCATGCGGCTGAAAAACACGGCTGCTTCGCCGTATGTATGAAACCAGCGGTCGGCCACGTCCAGATCGCGACGGGACACGAGAAAATAGGGCCCGTACCGCTCGACGAACGGACGGCCGCCCCAGATGCCCGCATAGTACGCGACGACCGAGCCGATCACGTTGCCGACCGCGCCGGCCAGCGTCACGCCCAGCATGGTGAACTGCCCCGTCGTCACCAGATAGCCGGAGAAGGGCATGATGATTTCGCTGGGAAGCGGAATGCAGGCGCTCTCGACCGCCATGGTGAAGAGGATGCCGCCGTAGCCGAAGCGGGAGATGCAAGCGATGACGAACCGGCCGAGTTCGCTGACGATCGCTTCGATCAATCCGCCCACGGCTCAGCTCCTTGGCCGGCGCGACGCACGGGCACGGCTTGCCCCGCGACCGGTCCCACGATGGATCACCGGTTCCCAGGATCGAAACCGGTCCACGACTCCGTAGTGCGTGATGTCCAGATGCAGCGGCGTGATGGATACGCGCCCCTCTTCCACCGCTTCATGGTCTGCATCTTTGTTGCGGCTCCAGGAAATGCGGGTCCCGGCGATCCAATAATATTTTCGGCCGTGCGGATCGACTTTTTCGATGATCGGATTGTCAAAGCGCCGCCGGCTCAGGCAGGTGATCCGCACGCTCTTGATCGAACGCAGCGGACGATCCGGAATGTTCACGTTCAACAACGTTTCATCGGGCAGCCCGTGTTCCAGGACCAGCCGCACCACCCGCGCCGCATAACGGGCGCCGACCGGAAACCGGAACGTGTCCTGCCCTTCCTGCGAGACCGCAATCGACGGTACGCCGAGAATCGTGCCCTCCATCGCCGCCGACACGGTGCCCGAATACATCACGTCATCGCCGAGGTTCACCCCTTTATTGATGCCGGACACCAGCACCGCGGGCGGCTTCGGCATGACATTCAGCAACGCCAGGTTGACGCAATCGACCGGCGTGCCGTTGACGGCGAACGTTCGCGGCGCAACCCGCTGCACCCGCAGCGGCTTGTGCAGCGTCACAGCATGAGCGACGGCGGTCCGCTCGCGATCCGGCGCCACCACCCAGACCTCGCCGAGCGGAGCCAAGGCCTCCGCCAGCGCCGTCAGCCCCGGCGATTGAATCCCGTCGTCGTTGGTCACCAGAATTCGCATCGTGCTCCGGTCACAAAAAAAGCTGCCGAGGCAGCTTTTGCGTATCGCCCGTTTCCTGCCGGGCCGTCATTTGTTCAGCGCGCTCATCAGCCGAAATTGGTCGGGGCGAGCCGATTTGAACGGCCGACCACTCGCACCCCAAGCGAGTACGCTACCGGGCTGCGCCACGCCCCGACGTGTTTCGGTCTCTTGAAGAGTGCCCATTCTCCCTTGGGACGCTCCGGAAAGGCAACGGGAAAGCTGGCGGTATACCGTCACCGCGAGTGCGACTCGATGATTTTCAGAATGGCCTGCAGATCGCCCCGCAGTTTTTTCGCCATCTCTCTCGGCCGGACCGACCGCGAGCCGGCCCGCCCCCGGCGGGCCCAGTACCGCTTCACCCCGGCCAGCGTGTGCCCTTCCTCGTACAGCATCCGCTTGATTTCCAGCACGGTCTCGACGTCCTTCCGGACATAGAGCCGCTGGTTGCCCCGGCTTTTTTTCGGTTTCAAAAAACTGAACTCGGACTCCCAGAAACGAAGCACATAGGCGGGAAGCTTCGTGATCTGGCTGACTTCCCCGATTTTATAGAAAACCTTCGTCCCCAGTCTGGGTTCAGTCCCCATGACCGGCCCTCATCGTGTAGCTCACTGATATGGGTGATGCGCGCTTAAGAGTTGACGTACTTTTTGAACACTTGACTAGGTCGAAATGTCACCACGCGGCGCGGCGTAATCCCGATTTCTTCACCGGTTCGAGGATTCCGGCCCTTGCGGGCGCCTTTGCTCCGGACGACGAAATTGCCGAATCCCGCAATCTTGACCGATTCCCCCTTCTGTAACACGGACTTCAGGAGATTCAGGACGAGCTCGACGATGTCTGCAGCTTCATTCTTTGAAATGCCAACCTGCTTGAAGATTTCGTTCGCAATATCAGCCTTTCTCATGCCATCCCCCTACACAACCACTGCATCTTGCCGCGTGATCGCTTCATGA
>OMJK01000062.1 GCA_900299325.1 Nitrospiraceae bacterium
ACGATGACGGCACCCGGCGCGTAGTAACCCGGCGCATAGTAATACGGCGTGTAGACCGGCGGTGCGACGTACGGCGCCGGAACGGGCACCGGCACGATCACCTGCGCCGAGACACTCGTAGAAGCGGGTGGCGCGGCCGAGGGGTTGTACACCGCATCATATTCCTGGCAGTCGTCCATTGCGCTCGGTTGGTCGGTCCACATCGCTCCCTGCGGCGTCTGGCATTTCCAGACGTGCGCCGACGCAGGATTGCTTCCCCAGAGCACCAGTATCCCCAACAGTGACGCAATGGTTAGGCGTACCATGACTCCACCTCCTGTTTAGACGATGGGGACTCGCGTGAACCGCATTGAGAGATCGTCCTCCACGCATGGCCAACATGCTTCCTGTGAACACACATAACCCATCCGGATTAGGAACCTGTTAGACGGGCCTTAGAATGACCTCACCCGCCCCCGCCTCACATCGGCACGGACGCGCGAGTCTGCGATGCGCCTGACTCGGTGTGGAAGACACACGACTCGCCGCATGAATTGGAAACTGACTATGCGGTTGGACGAGAAAGAGGACTGGAACAGACACGCGGCCGCCATTTGCCGCGCAGGCTTACGGAATGCGCTTGCTCACCTGATTGGACGCGCAGCTTTCTCCGGCCTCGCTATAGGCCGTCACGGCGAAATAGTAGGTGGCGCCGCTCTGGAGATTGCCGGGGGAATACGTCGTGCGCAACCCGACATCCGCCACGTGCTGGTAGGTCTGCGGACTGGTCCCGAAATAGACACGATGGCCGAAGATGGCGGTGTCCGGCGTAGGGTCCCACGTCAGCACGGCCTGTACGCCGCTTGTAAACGCGTTGATCTCTGCGGACGACAGGATAGTCCCGCTCGACCGCCCCCCCGCAATCACCACGCTTCCGCCGGACAGAAGTGTCGCGCTGTGCTGAATCCTCGCGCCAAGCAACTCACCGCCGGTCGTCCACTGTCCCGTAACCGGATCGTAGAGTTCCGTCGACGCCAGGGGACCGGTTGTGTTGTACCCGGCGGCCACCACCACCTTGCCGTTTGGCGGCGGCAACAGCGTCGCGCTGTGCTGGCTGCGGGCTGTGCTCAAGACTCCCGTCAGACTCCAGATTCCGGTTGATGGATCATAGAGTTCACTGGACGCCAATGGACCGGTGGCATCGTAACCTCCCGTCACCAGAACACGACCGTTCGCCAAGACTGTTGCAGTGTGTTCCGCCCGCGGTCCTGCCAGAGAACTGCCGGCCGACCACAGCCCCGTAGCCGGATCATAAATCTCCGTCGATGCCAGCGGACCGGCGCTGCCATATCCCCCGATGACCAGCACCCTTCCATCTGCGAGCGGAACAGCCGTATGCCAGGTCCGCGCTTCGAGGAGATTGCCGGTCGCCGTCCAAATGCCGCCCGCTGGATCGTAGCGTTCGCTCACAGCGACCATACCGGCGCCATCGTAGCCACCGGCAATCAGCACCTCGCCATTCGGCAACAGCGTGGCCGTATGCTGCGCACGCGCATTCACCAGATTGCCGCTGACCGTCCACTGTCCGGGTCCAGGATCGGGATTGTAGCGCTCGCTCGATCCGACGATGCCGGCATTTTCATACCCGCCGGCGACCAGCACCTCGCCGTTCTGCAACAACGTCGCCGTATGCTGCGCACGCCCGTTCACCAAGTCAGCGGCTGCCGTCCACTGCCCGGCAACTGGATTGTATAATTCGGCTGCCTTCAACACGCCGCCGTCGTTATATCCTCCCGCAAGCAGCACCTGGCTGCTCAGCAACCGTGTTGCACTGTGCATGGCGCGCGGAACAACGAGTGTTTCAGAAGGTCCAGGCGGCGCAACAACCGGTGTCACGCACACCGCTGCGCTTCGAACAGAGGGGTTCGGCGACGAGCCGCCCGAGCATCCCATGAAGAGTCCGCAGAGAATGCCGAACGCGGCCAGACCGCCGGCAAGCCGGCCGAGCTGGCACGCCGTTCCATGATGCAGGTATGACGACGTAGGTATTGTCATGGGGATAGCCGTAAGGAGCCATCCTGGCAACCACAAGGCAAATTCAACAACCCCCCAAAAGAGGTATGGCTCAACCGGGCAGTCCTGGAAAGAACCGATGCCGGCACACTCCCAGGCCGATGGTATAGAGAAGAGAACGGCGTGGATTCTGAACGGGTTAGGCCGATCGCTGCGACTGACTCGGCTTGGACACGCCGCCGGTCAGACTTTTCAAGCGGCGAGGCTCCTCGGTTCTGATGCTGATTTGCACTCCCGAACTCGACATCCCCAGATACGTCAACAGGCTGTAGAGCAAGACGACGACTCCGACCATCTCGAGCGTTTCTTCTGTCATCGTGAGCAACGCATAGGGATACCCGCGCTGTCCGAACAGAAACGCATACTTTGCGCCGAGCATTTCCACGCCGATGGCGCCGCCGACATACAGCGTTGCCGCCAACACAAACAGCCGCCGCGTAACAGCCGGAAGATGGGCCAGAAATCGCGCATACGACAGGCCGACCACGAGCACGAGGGCGGCGCCGATCACCACCCATGTGAACCACAGATATCCGCCCCCATAGCCGGAACTCTGGAAGAGCGGCCGCAGCAGCGGGATCGACATTTCGTGAACGCTGGCTGCCTCATCCATCGAAATCCAACCGAGCATGCCGGCCAATGCTAGCCAGTGTGCGGCATACCGATCCTTCAAATCCCGCTTGCCAAGCCCGATCACGAGCAGGGTCAACGCACATAGGAGCAACGCGCCGGAGGAATACCAGGTCGGCACATTGTTTTCCGCATCAAGATCGAACAGGTGCAGCACGCCGAACATATGATCGTGTCCGGTCCAGAATTTGACGAACTGCGTGACGCCGTAGCACATCAGCAACGCAGTGATCGCAATGGTCAGCACGCGAACGACGTGTTTCGGTACGATGGTCAGCGTCACCGGGCGCATCTCTCTTGAAAATTCTCCCATGTCGTTCCCGCGCACCCGCTCCGTCCCGGATAAGGCAAACCGCTGCACCCGAAGCTTGTATTGGGCGTCCTGATCGTCCGGCCGATCGTCGTTCATAGCAGATGCTGAGTGCAGGCAGCGACCGCATGGTATGGTGTGCCCATGCCTGCGAACAATCCCCTGAAAGGGGGGTTGTGATCGGCAAACGAATTCGACGCGGAGCGCCGGCACACACTAGGACGAGGCGAGGATCTCCCGGTAATACGCTTCCAGAGCATTGCGCTGCTCCGCAGGCATGACGACAAACTGGCGTTGATCGAAGGTGTTGGCGCAATAGAGGTAGGCATAGCCTTGCGCCAGTCCGAGTTCGGCATGCAGTTGCCGCCCGTCTGTTTCATGCCGCGTAGTTTCCTGAATCACCGTGCGGCCGTTGAATTGTTCCCACGTCCGCTGCGCAGACGGCCAATGATTCTCGTACAGCGGCTCATCCGGCGTGCTTGACCGGGCCGGCAGGCCGGCTTGATCGAACGCCGGCCCTTCGTCGGGCTCCGGCCGTTCGTCCCACACTATCGCCGTCTGCGCATGTCGCTGCACAACGTAGAATGGCCCGTCATCGGCAATCTCTCCGACGAGCCGATAGCGGACCGGCTCCGGCGGTTCGACCAATCGAAATCCACGCCCTGCCAACGCCCGTTGAAACGGCACCCGCCGGGCCAGCTGCCGCGTTTTCTCACACACGATCAGGCGGCCGTTCGGTGCGAGCGCAGCACTCAACCGATCGAGGCGCGCCCCGATGCCGGTCCGTTCCTCGAACGCCTGCTGCAACACCGGATCGCTCGACCGTTCGAACGTCGTCCAATCGCGGCTCGGAAGACCGGGATCCTGTTCGGCCTGAACCAGCGCATGCGTCGCCACTACACAGTCATAGACGCCGGAGAGCGCCTGCTGCGTCACATCCACACATTCGAATCGGATATTCGCCAGCCCAAGAGCTTTCGCGCGCGCCTGCGCTTCGGTAATCGAACCGGCCGACCGGTCGATCCCCACAAATTTCGTGTCCGGGTAATGGCGCGCGTAGAAGGTGGTGAGAATGCCGACTCCGCACCCGAAGTCCAGCACTGTGCCGGCAGATCCGATGCGTTCCGCGACGCAGGCGCCGACCGTTCGATAGTAGTCACACCGCTGGCTATACAGCACCGGCAGAATCGTCGATCGCGCGGTGGCATCGTAAAATGCCACCTCGTCTTCGGGCGATCCCCGCCGCTTGTGTTCGATATTGCGATGCAGATCGGAAAGGTCGGCCGGCGAGAGTGCCTGCCGCTGCCACTGGAAGTACGCCTGATCGGAATCGAACGCGCGCAGCCCCCACCAGGCCAGGTGCCGGGCCAACGCCTCCTGCATCCGCGCAGGTGTCACGGCTAGAAACGCTTCAACATGATGGCGTCTTCGTACGTGTCCGGAACCGGATGGGGATACCGCAGTTGGCCCGTGCCGAAGACGACATATTTTTCGCCGGTCAACTGTTCGAGCCCGATGGGGCCCCTGAGATGCGCGCGCGAAACGTGCATCCCGATATCGACGCCCATCCCATAACTGTCTCCGGCATTGAGCCGCGACGACGCATTCACCAGCACCGCGGTGGCTTCCACCTCGCGCGTGAACCGCATCGCCGCCTCGTACTGGTTGGTGGCGATCACCGCCGTGAGACAGGGCCCGTGCCGTTCAATATGCGCCAACGCGTCGTCCAGGCCGGTCACCATCTTCACCGCCAGCACCGGCGCCTGAAACTGCGCGTCCCAGTCGGCGTCCGCCGCCGCCTTCACCGCTTGATGGCCCGTCATCGACATCTGGCCCATGAGCGCGACGGTCTTCGGACACCCCAGTACTTCCACTTTATACTCATCGAGCAAACGCCGGATCAGCGCCGGCAAAAACGGCCGGGCAATGCCTTGATGCACCAGCAGCGTGTCGATGGCATTCGACGCGGCCGCCTGCTGGATTTTCGAATTGATGACGACGTTCTGCGCCATGGGAATGTCGACGTCGCCGTCCACATACATTGGGCTCATTCCGCCGTCGTACCCCAACACCGGCATCTTGGCCTGATCGGCCACGGCTTTGCGAAGCCCGGCCCCGCCGCGCGGAATGATGGCGTCCAATAATTTTCCGGCGCGGATCAGCTCCATCGCCGCTTCCTTTTCCGTCCGCTCCAGCAACGCCCAGGCGCCGGCCGGCACCCCGGCTTTTGCCGCCGCCTCGCGCATGCCCGACTCGATCGCCCGGTGCGTCCGGATCCACTCGGGCGCCGGCCGGAACACGCACACATTGCCGGACTTCAGGCACACCGCCACCGACTCCACCGTGATCAGCGGTTGAAAGTCTGAAATGACGCCGATGATGCCGATCGGCACGCGGACACGGCTGACCTGGAGCCCGTCGGGCCGCTCCCACCGTTTCGTCACCACCCCGACCGGATCCGGCAGATCGGCGATCAGATGCAGCCGATCGGCCATGATCTTCACGTCGTCGGCCGTCATCCGCACTCGCGCGACGGCCTGCTTGACCCGCTCTCTGGTGGTGCCGCCCTCCAGCGATTTGCCCACCGCGTCGACGTCCTGCTTGTTCGCATCGAGGATCTTCGCTTCGTCCGCAGCCAGGCGATCGCCCATGGCATGGAGCGCCTGCTCTTTGAGCGGCCCCGTCAGCCGGGCGACCTGCCGAGCCGATTCCCGGCACGACTTCAAAATCTTTTCGACGTACAGTTTGACAGGCACTTCCGGCATAATCGTCCCTCTACATACATAAGAATGGCCCACCCGTTCGCTCGCCAGCGGGCTTCCGGGGCGGATCGTTATAGCACGCGATTTTTTGGAGAGTAAAGCCGCGGCGGGCTTACGCTTGCACAACCGGCTTTCGCTGCACCTGCGCTTCACGGCGCGCCAGCGCCCATCCTACCCACGCCCACACCACCATGATCGGCACCATGAGCCACGCCAAGTGCGCCGTGGTGGCACCCACGGCCTTGAGACCGGACACCGCCCACCCGGTGGACGCATCGCCGCCGCGCGACACCGCCGTATCGATCACGTTCTTCGCCTTGTACTTTTCTTCCCGGCTTACTACCGTGAAGAGCACTTCCCGCGCCGGTTTGGCGATCGCATACTCCCCCACACGGCGCAGCACCGTAAAGCCGATGAACAGCGGCAGGACCTGACTCATGCCCAGCGCAAGAAACCCGACTGCACTGACCGCCGGCAGACACATCAGCGCCGCAGCCAACCCGAACCGGAGCACCAGGCGATTCGTCACCCACACCTGGGCCAGGCAGGTCAGCAGATTAACCACCAGGTCGATTCCGGCAAACAGCCGTGTGCGCTCTTCCGGCGAACTGATGGCGCGGCTGACAGCAGTTGTCTGCTCCACATACAAGACGGTCGCCGACATGGTCAGCATGACCACGTACGCGCAGATGCCCAGCAAGTATGGCGATGCCCCGACGAGCTGTACGCCGGCCCATATGCCGCCGCCCAACGACCGGCCCTCGGCCGACGGCCCGCGTTGCGGTTGCGTACTCGCCCACCGGTCCAGCCGGTGAATGCACCCGCAGCAGGCCCCCAGCCACAGCACCGACAACACCATCAACAATGCAATCGGCCCCACCATCGTCACGCCCGCCGTCAAAAGAGGCCCGACGATCGCGCCCGTGCTGCCGCCTGCCGCGATGACGCCAAAAATCCGGGTGCCCTGCTCGGGCGTGAACAGATCCGCCATGAAACTCCAGAACACCGAGACAACGAACAGATTGAAAACGGACAGCCAGACAAAAAACACCCGGGCCACCCAGTCGGGATGCCAGCCCGCCGTCATCGCGACAAAAAAGAGCACCAGATGGCAGGCAAAAAACCCATAGACGGACAGCAGCAACCGGTAGCGGGATAACCGCCCCGACACCCATCCGAACACCGGCGTCGCTGCCACGAGCGTCAGGAACGTCCCGGTCATCATCCAGGGCAGATGGTGAAGGCCGCCCTCGATCGCCATTTCGTCCCGAACCGGACGGAGCATGTAGTAGCCGCAGAGCAGACAGAAAAAATACGCGAAGGCCCAGCGGAGCGGCACCGCTTCGTGCGGCTCGGCCTTTACCCATCTCAGCATCCATGCCGGCGTCATCGGACCTCCGTCATGGATCGGGACAGTGCCGCACCGGTCCCCTCACCTGCAAGCGGAAAATTTGCTAGAATAGGCGCCTCCATCCCGTTCGTGCGCGCATGATCGACCTTCGAAGCGATACCGTGACCGTACCCACTGACGGCATGCGCCAGGCGATGGCGCGCGCCGACGTCGGCGACGACGTGTACGGCGAAGATCCGACCGTCAACCGGCTGCAAGACATGGCCGCCGCCCTGCTCGGCAAGCGCGCGGCGCTGTTCGTGCCGTCCGGCACGATGGCCAACCAACTGGCAATCCGGTCGCAGACCCAGCCCGGGCAGGAAGTCATTGTCGAAAGCAAATCGCATGTCGTCCGTTACGAACAGGGTGCGGCCGGCGCCCTGGCCGGCGTGCAGTTGCACTGGATCGCCGGCGATCGGGGTCTTGTCACCGCCGAACAGGTCGAGACGGCCATTCGTCCGAAAGATCCCCATAGCATCCCGACCGCGCTCATCTGCCTGGAAAACACGCACAACGCCGGCGGCGGGACCATCTATCCGCTCTCGACCATCGAAAAAATTCGCGCGGCGGCGGTGAAACACGGCATTCCCATGCATCTCGACGGCGCCCGGCTCTTCAACGCCGTGGCGGCGACCACACTGCCGGCTGCCGCGTACGCCCAGCATTTTGAAACCGTCTCGGTGTGTTTATCGAAAGGGCTCGGCGCCCCGGTGGGATCCCTGCTCATCTCAAGCGATCTCCAGTTGATCGACCGCGCGAAGCGGTTCCGCCGCATGTACGGCGGAGCCATGCGCCAGGCCGGCATCCTGGCCGCCGCCGGCATCTACGCGTTGGAGCATCACGCCGTCCGGCTGAAAGACGATCACGAACATGCCAAGCGGCTGGCGCGGTTGCTTCAGGCAATCCCCTGCGTCCGGCTCGCCCTGCAACACGTCGAAACGAACATCGTCATCTTCGATGTCGTCGACCACCGGCTGACGCCGCCGGAAATCGTGGCCGCTCTGAAAGCCCAGGGCGTGCTGGTGAACGCCATCGGCGGCCAGAGCTTCAGAGCCGTGACGCACTTGAACGTCACCGGAGCGCAGATCGACCAGGCGGGTGCGATCGTGGCCCGCGTCCTCACCTGACCGGCGATCGTTCGTTGACAGCGCCTTTCGTCGACACATAGAATGCCCCGAACGCCACCCGCGCGCACCCCGATGACACAACCCATGGTGACCTTTCAGCAGATCGGCCGGATTCTCGACGTGACCGACTCGCTGGGTGTCCATCGCGAGTGGGTGGAGATCCCGCTCACGCCGGAACAGCCCGGCGTCGTCCGCCGTTTACCAAACGGCAAGCTGGAAATTGTCGTCGATGCCGGCCAGCCCTTCGACCAATGGCTGACCGCGCTGCCCGGCGAAATTCAGAAAGTGCAGCCTCGATGATGGACGCCTCCACCGCACCTCCGACACCGACGCGCGAGGAATTGAACGCCGAACTCCTCGACGTTCCCGAGCCGCCCGAACAACCGCCGACTCCCGATCCTCCGCGTTTCGAAGACAGCCTCGCGACCGCCCTGCGGCACGTGCGCGGGCGCCGAGGCGGCGATCTCGTCGGCGTCCTGCTCGTCGGATCCGGTGCCCGCCGGGCCATGACCCCGCATAGCGACATCGATCTGATCGCGCTGGTGAAGGGCGACTCCGAAGGGCACGAAATCCTGCGAACCGGCGAACACCTGGCCGACATCCGATATTGGAGCGCCCAGGGCGCGGAGGAAGACCTGGCCGACTCGCTGCACTTGGCTCCGTTACTCAGGAAGGCCCGCGTGCTGTTCGACCATGAGAACCATGCTGCCCGGCTCATCGACAAAGCCGGCCAGCGGTTCCGGAAAGGCCCGCCGCCCGCGACCATGAACGAACAGATCCGCTTGAAGGCAGAATGTTTCCACTGGCTTGGCAAAGCGCAGGATCTGAGGGACAGGCCGGCGACCGCCCAATACCTGCTGACGGTGTTTTTCGAAGCCTGTACCACAGCGTTTTTCCGGCTCCGTGGCTTCTGGCTGACCGCCCCGACCGAAGCCCACCGGTTCATGGCATCCCGTGAACCGGCGCTGGCCGACCTGGCTGCCCAGTTCCTGACGGTCACGACCCTGGCCGATCGGCTCAACTTTGGCCGGCAATTTGCCGAGCTACTCTTTAAGGACATCCCGAATCCCGCTCGTATCGACTGACGACCGCCTGCGGGCAGGGTTCGTTTCACGTCTTCTGTAAGGGATCGTCGGTCCACGCAACGAACCAGGAGAACCCTGCGCGCCGGCATTGGACCTTCACCGATTGAGCGCGCCAAGGAGCCGCCATGGAACTGGGATTTATCGGACTCGGGAAGATGGGTATGAATATGGTCACGCGTCTGCGGCGCGACCAGCACCGTGTCGTGGTCTATGACCGGTCGGCCGATCTTGTCAAGCAGGCGGAGGGACAGGGCTGCGTCGGTGCGACGTCGCTGGCGGATCTGGTCGGCAAATTATCCGCCCCACGGGCGGTCTGGATCATGGTGCCGTCCGGTGCGCCGACGGAAGAAACCGTTCAGGCGGTCGCCGCGCTTCTCCAGCCGGGCGACACGATCATCGACGGCGGCAACACGCGGTTTCACGACGACGTCCGCCGCGCGGCCGGCTTGAAGCCCAAAGGCATTCACTATGTCGATGCCGGCACCAGCGGCGGAATCTGGGGGCTCAAAATCGGGTACTGCCTCATGGTCGGCGGCGAGCCCGCGGCGGTGAGCCGCCTGGCTCCGCTGTTCACCACGCTGGCCCCGGAAAACGGCTGGGCCCACGTCGGCGCCGTCGGCGCCGGCCACTATGTGAAGATGGTCCACAACGGTATCGAGTACAGCATGATGCAGGGATATGCGGAAGGGTTTGAATTGATGGCGAAGAGCGAGTACAAATTAGATCTAGCCCGCATTGCAGACCTCTGGATGCACGGCAGCGTGGTGCGGTCGTGGCTTCTGGAACTGGCGGCCGGCGCGTTGAAAGACGACCCGAAACTGGAGCAGCTGAAAGGGTACGTGCAGGATTCAGGAGAAGGGCGCTGGATGATCGCCGACGCGATTGAAAAGGATGTGCCCGTGCCGACGCTGACCACAGCTCTGTTTACCCGGTTCCGGTCCCGGCAGGACGAATCCTTTGCGGAAAAGATGCTCGCTGCGCTGCGCAATGCGTTCGGCGGACACAGCGTGCGGCGCTGACAGACCGGTTTGCGACACGCTCTATGGCATCGACTAATCAACGCGTTGAGATCAGCCCCGCCCCGGAAACGCTGCCGCCGGTCGAGCCCTGCACGCTGGTGATCTTCGGCG
>OMJK01000063.1 GCA_900299325.1 Nitrospiraceae bacterium
CCCGTTCGCGCGGCAGGACTCGGCTTGCTTCGTCACCTCATCATTGACGATGCCCGAGATCAGCAGCACCGGCGTCCCTGCAAGCGACGCCTGATTGCGTACGAAGGCGCAGACTTCGTAGCCGCTCTTGTCCGGCATAATCACGTCGGACACGATCAATTCCGGCCGCTCTTTCGCCAGATACGCAAGCGCTTCTTCGCCATTCGCTGCAAGCGTCACGCCGAACCCGGCCTCGGTGAGCAGCCGCTCCGCCACTTTTCTCACCGCAATGCTGTCGTCCGCCACCAGAATTTTCGGCATTCGATTCCTTAATGAGACCTGCGCCCGGCGCTAGGCGGTCCCCAGTTGAGCCAGTGACAGGATCGGCACTTCGTCCAGTCCATTGAGAAACGTGCCCACTGCTTTGAACTCATGTCCCCGGTACGGTGCGATCGCCGACACTTCCACCGTATAGAGCACGGGCATGTCGGCATCGATGCAAATCGCCATCATTCCGTTTCGCTGTTTGGCCGTGAGGCATAGCAGTTCCTCGCCCTGTGCAACGACCTGCAGCAGCCCGGCCAGATTGAACACCGGCAGCACCGCATCGTCTTTCCGCACCACCGCGGTCACGAACGGCGTCCGGCTGGGAACCGGAATACTGCCTTCCCAATTGGAAATCCCCCCGACCTCGTCCGTTTTCGCCGCGAGAGCCCGCCCGCCGACGGAAAACACCAAGAGATTGCAGGTTCGTGAGGTCGCCGTTTTCTGTTCCGCGCGGGCCGACCTGAGCATGATTACGCCGCCCTTCCTGTCGCAAATTCAGATCCGGCGCCCAAGAACCGGCCGGCCTCGACGCGCCGGTTATCACCGGTTCCGTCATGGGCGATCCGGTCTGTCGCCAGCAGCCACGCCAAATCGAGAATCAACGCAACGCCGTCTTCCAGCAACAGAATGCCCCGGTACCATTCCCGCTCCTCGCCCCGGAACTGCGGTGGCAACGGAAGCACCCGGGACCGGTCGACTTCTTCCAAGCCTTGGACCTGCGCCACACAAAGACTGCCGTGCGCAGAACCCGACGCCAACAGGACCACGCGGGTCTCGCTACCGTCCGGATCGGATGAGATGCCGATGCGCGCAGCCAAATCAACCGGATGATAGGTCTGTCCGTGCACGACAGGCGCAGGATTCGATCCGACTTCCTCCAGCGTCAGCAAGCCTTGCACCGAGTCAGCGTGCACCGCCATCGGCGCGTCGCCGACCGTGACGATCAAAAACCGGGACGTGTCCGCCAGGAGTTTCGTGCGGCCGCTGCCCTGTTGTCCCCGCAAACTCATGTACAGCCTTTATCGTCCGTTACTTTCGCACCATAGGCGCGCGCCCGGCCCACCGTTCCACTTCCTGCAACAACGCCCGTTCTTCGACCGGCTTGGCGATATACGAACTGGCACCGATACTGAGCGCCATCTGGCGGTGTTTGTCGCCCGCCCGCGTCGTCATCACCACCACCGGCGTGGTCTGCGTCTGCGGGCGGCTCCTCAAGGCCTGAATCACTTCGAATCCGTTCAACTTCGGCATTTCGAGATCGGTAATGATCATGCGATAGGCCCGCGCCGACGCTTTGCGGAGTCCGTCTTCTCCGTCAACGGCCGTATCGACCTGATATCCCGCCGACTCCAGCATACGCCCGACGAATTTTCTGATACTCAGCGAGTCGTCGACCAACAGAATCGTCGCCCCCGCCTCTTCCTGCTCCGGCTCCTCGGTCGCGGTTCCATCCGTCAACAGCGGCATTTCCACCGGAGCCGGCAGCGCCGCCACATCTTCCGTCGTCTTACGCGCCATGAGCCGTCCCGGATCCACGACGAGAATCACGCGGCCTTCCGGATCGATCGTCGCCCCACCGAAGTACGAGCGTTCCAGTGGCTTCAACGCCCCGAGCGTTTTGATGACGATTTCCTGCCGGCCCATCAACTCGTCGACGGCCAGACCGAGCGGACCGACGGGAGTCCGGACCAATACCACCGGCATGGAACTGTCGACCGTGCTCGACTCTCCCCGTAGAATAGATCGCAGCGACCGGACTTCGATCGCTTCTTCCCCCATCTGGAGAATGGTGCGATCCCCCATCGACTGGAGCGTCGAAGGCGTCGGCAACGTGACTTCCCGCACGCTCGGCAGCGGAACCGCATACCGTTCGGACCCGGCGCGCACCATCAGAGCGGTGGCGATCAACAGCGTCAGCGGCAGATCGAGCGTGAATTTCGTTCCGACACCCAGCACAGATTCCACGTCAATATGCCCGTTCATGCCTTCGATCACCCGCTTGACGACGTCGAGCCCGACGCCACGGCCGGCCTGATCGCCCACCCGCTCGGCGGTCGAAAATCCCGGCGCGAACATCAGCTTCATCGCCTCGGCATCGGACATGGTCTTCACCTGCTCGGGCCGCACCAGTCCCATCTTGGCCGCCTTGGCCCGGATCTTCGCCAGATCGATGCCGGCGCCGTCGTCTTCCACCTCGATGATGATCGAGTTGCCCCGATGCGCCGCATGCAGATAAATCGTCCCCGAGGCCGGCTTGCCCTTGGCAACCCGGTCGGCCGGCAATTCGATGCCGTGATACACCGCATTGCGCACAAGATGAATCAGTGGATCCACCAGCCGTTCCACCACGCCGGTATCCACTTCGGTGTGTTCACCGGAGGTCACCAGGGCGACTTCTTTGCCGGACGCCCGGGCGATTTCCCGGATCGTGCGCCGGAAGCGGGTAAACGGCGTCCCGACGGGCACCATGCGGGCCCGCGCGATTTCGTCCCGCATGCCGAGCGTCAGTTGTTGCAACTGGCTCATATCGTCGTGCGCACGGCGGATCGATCCGCTCAATTGCGACATCGACTCGGTAATGTCGGCGGTCACTTCGCTGATCCGACGGGCCAGAATGTTGAAATCGTCGTATTTGTCGAATTCGAGACTGCCGAAGTCGTTCAGACCGGGGAATCCGGCCGCAGCCGGCTCGGACGAGGATCCCGCCGGGGCCGTCGGAAACGTGAACGCATGTTTCTCTTCGAACGACTGCACCGAATCCACCAGCTTGGCCTTGTACGTCAGCACCTGCTGAGACAGCCGTTCCAGCACGACCAGCCGCTGCTCGAGCCGTCCACGGCCGATCACCAACTCGCCGACCAGGTTGAGCAACCGCTCCAGTCGATCGCGGCTGACACGGATGACTTCCCGCTCTTCCGGCGACTTGGTCTCCGACGTTTTGGCCTGCGCGGATTCGTCTCTCTGCGTCTCCGACTGGCCAGCCGACGGCTGTTCGGCAGTCGCCACCTGCGCAACCGGCGCGGTGTCCGCCTCACCCAGCTGTTTGAGTTCCGCCATCGAAAGAGCAAACCGCTGGCGGGTCGTCGGGAGGCTGTTCGGATCGCGGCGCATCAGAATGCGCACCACATCCACCGCCCGCAGCAGCAGATCGGTATGACCGGCCCGGACACGGACTTTCCCGTCGCGGACCGCTCCCATGAAATCCTCGACGTGATGCACCAGGTCTCCCACCGACTGGAATCCGACCGTGTACGCCGACCCTTTCAGCGTGTGGGCGGTACGGAAAAGCTGATGGATTAATTCGGCGTTCTGCGCGTCCTTGTCCAGGCGAAGGAGGTTGGCTTCCAGCGATTCCAGATACTCCTGTGCCTCCGGCGCGAAATACGACAAGACCTCGGGATCCAGATGCGGGACGAGATAGTCGTCGGTCAGTGCCGGCTCTGTTCCGGCTGGACCGGATGAAACGGGCGCGTTCGCCTGAGGCGCAGGAGCAACGACTTGGGTCTCTACCGACGATACCGGCTCGCTCGACAGCACAACCGCTTCCCCCTGCGCCAATCGATTGAACAGACCGATAACGGTAGGCACATCCTGTATGAGCCGGTCGAAATTGGCGGGATTGCGGCGCAGAATCAGCCGAACGGTCCCGACGGCTTGTTCGACGACGCCCAACAGTTCCTCGGCGATCCGGGCTCGGCCCTCCTGGACGGCAATCGCACAGGTTTCCATTGCGTGCGCGATATCCCCCAGCACATGAAACCCGACCGTATTAGCCGATCCTTTGAGCGTGTGCGCCGTCCGGTAGAGTCGCTGCACCGCGTCCTCGTCGTTGGGCTTGGATCTGAGCGATCGGACCAGCGCCGTGATCGCATCCAGGTACTCATGCGCTTCCGGTGCAAAATAGGAGAGAACGTCTGCATCGATGGACGGCAACAGATAATCCGGCGTCACCGACTTCGTCTCCGCATCCGCAACGGGCGCCGGCTCCGCCTGCCGGAGCAGCCCGTCCGACGCCGCCAGACACTGCGTCACGATCTGCGGATCCTGCGCTGCATTCTTAGAAATTGCCGTCACATGCGCCTGCACGCCTTGGACAATTTCCCGCATCGCGCCGACGGCCCGGACCCAGTCGGCATCGGCAATGCTGGCCGCCTGCTCCAGCAAGGCTTCTAGGCGTTCCGTCAGCTGCGCTGCACCGGTAAACCCATAGAGCGACGCCGCGCCGCGGATGCGGTGGGCGACGATATATTGTCCCTGAAGTTGCTCGGCAGTCGGCAGCGATCCGTCGGCGGGAAACAGCGCGGCGTTCAATGCCGTCATGGCATCGGACGCTTCGGCTACGAAAATGTCGACGAGGTTCTGCTGGTCGAATTCGGAGCTCATTCGCACCCCTCTCGATCAAACCGGAGGAGGCGGACCTCCTCCGGTTTGTCAGGTCAGGCCAGTTTGAATTGAGCCACCGAAGCCGTGAGACTTTCGGCCAACTTCGCCATATCTTCGACCGTGAGGCGGGCAGAATCGGTTGCCTTCTGCGTCGCGACGGCACCGCCGGAGAAGTCTCTGATCGAGCGGCCCACCTGATCCGTCGAGGCCGTCTGATCGGCGGCCGACGCGGCGATGGTTTGGGCCAATTCGGCTGACCGTTGCGCGATGGTCGAAATTTCTTTGAACACGTCGCCGGTACGGAGTGCGGAGGCGGATCCCGCTTCCACGGCCTGGGTTTCGTGTTCCATCGCCACAACGGCGTCCTGCGTTTCGCTCTGAATAACTTTCACAAGGTCCGCGATTTCACGGGTGGCCTGCGTGGAGCTTTCGGCCAGTTTCCGGACCTGATCGGCGACGACCGCAAACCGCGCGCCCGCCTCGCCTGCGCCAGCCGCCTCGATGGCGGCGTTCAGCGCCAGCAGGTTGGTCTGGTTCGCAATGTCGCGAATGGTCGACACGATTTGAGAAATTTCCAATGAGCGGTCGCCGAGTGCCTTGACCTGCTTCGACATGCGTTGCACCGCGGCCCGGATGCTCTGCATGTCCTGCACGGTTTCCTGCACCGCGACGCGGCCGCGTTCGGTCGCCTGCAACACCTGACGGGCCGATTCGGACGAGGCCCCAGCGGTTTCCGCGACTTGACGCATCGACTTGGCCAGATGTTCGACCGCGCTCA
>OMJK01000064.1 GCA_900299325.1 Nitrospiraceae bacterium
AGCATTCTCCGCATTCCGAAAGACACCTACTTCGACATGCTGCACCGCAATCCGGATGCCGCCATTGCCGTCATCAAATACCTGGCCAACCGGCTGCATAAGCGCAGGAAAAAGCCAAAATCCTGGCGCTCGACCGGGCCGATCAGCGCCTGGCGGCGCTCCTGGCGGACATGGCCGCCCGAAGCGGCGTCAAAGACCCGCAGGGTATCCGGTTGATCGTCCGCGTCACGCGCGAAGACATGGCGAACATGGTCGGCACCACGACGGAAACCGCCATCCGCATCATGAGCCGGTTCAAACGGGAGCACCTCGTGGCCGGCACCGCCAATCGCCTGCTCATCCGCAATCTGAATCGACTCAAAGCGCTCGCAGCGTCCTGACCGCCCGGCCCGCAGCTGCAAAAATTGAAAACATGACAAATGTCATGTTTTCATCGCACCGGTTTCGCTATCCTGCCGTCACAATCCGGATCCGACATCAGATCGCTGATCGACCACACATGAAGGAGTTTTGGCATGAGTACCGCACACTAGCATCGAGTGTTTCTCCACCTGATCGCCGCCGTGACGCTCGCCGCAACTCCGGCCCTGGCAAAAACGCACGAGGTTGCAATGACGGCGGTGGAAACCGATGTCGTCATCGAGGGCACGGGGGAGAAATACGCCGCCTGGACCTTTAACGGCACCGTCCCCGGTCCCACGATCCGCGTTACCGAAGGCGATACGGTCAAGTTCACGCTGACCAATCCCGCTACGAACAAAGCCGCCCACGCGATGGACTTTCATGCGGCGGAGATCGACTTCCTAAAGAACTACAAAGCCATCAATCCCGGCGAAACCATCAGCTATACGTTCGTTGCCAAGAAACCCGGCATTTTCTTCTACCACTGCGGCGCGCCGCCGATGATCCAGCACGTGGCCCGCGGCATGTTCGGCGCCATCATCGTCGACCCGAAACATACCAAGGGGTGGCCGAAAGCCGACCGCGAGTACTTCCTGGTACAGTCGGAATTTTTCAAGAATCCGGACGACGTCCAGACGATGTTCGACCGCAAGTTCGACGGGGTGATGTTCAACGGCGGAATCTTCAAGTATTTTCCCTTTGCGACAAACGGCGGCAAGTTGGATGCAAAGCCGGGCGAACGCGTCCGCATCTACTTCGTGAACGCCGGCCCGAACGAATTCTCGGCGTTCCATCCGATCGGCGAGATTTGGGACAATGTCTATGAGAGCGGCAATCCGGCGAACAACCTGAAGGGTGTGCAAACCTATGTCGTGGGACCCGGCGGCGCGGCAACGTTCGACGTGGTGGTGGAATCGGCCGGCGCCTATCCGCTGGTCACCCACTCGCTGACCGGCGCGCTACGCGGCGCGATCGCGGTGCTGCTCGCATCGCCTGACGCCAAACCGGTGCCGCTGATGCCGATGGTCCCCTGGGAACTGCCGGCGAAGTAACATGGCCGTGCTTCGTCTCTCCGGCCGGCCGCGCGCCGATGCCTATGTCAGCGAATTGACCGACGGCGGACGTATCTTGCGCGTCGTCATGCCGATCTACTACGAGACCGCCTGCCTCGTCTGCCACGGTGAGCCACGCGGCATGATCGATATTTCCGGCTATCCGAAGGAAGGACACCGCGAAGGCGACCTGGCGGGAGCCATCACCGTTTCAACCCCCCTCACGCCCAAATAACGCTAGGGATTCGGGGCCACGAACACCAGAACTGTAAGCCGCGCCTGCGTGTGATTGAGCACGCCGTGGGTTTCACCAGCCGGCGCCATCGTGCCCTGTCCGGGCTTCAGCACCCGCTTTTCCGTTCCCACCTGAAACGTGCCTTCGCCTTCCAGCACGAGATAGACTTTATCCTGCTCCCCGTGAATGTGCCCCTTCTGCTCCTGCCCCGGTTCGAAGCAGTAGACGTCGAGGAAAAATCGCGGCGACTGAAAGAGGTTGTTCTTTTTCATCTTCTCCGCGCTGAATTGCTGTACATCCGATAATTGAATGACCTTCATCGTGCCTCCCCTGTTCAACTCGCCGGCTGCGGCGCCGCGCGCTCAACCCGTTTCACAATCGAATCGACCGGCACCAAATGCCGTGACACACCCAACTCTTTTGCCGGCACACCCATCGCCAGTCCCAGCAGCTGCGGCAGGTGCAGAATCGGCAGGTTGAGCGCGGTGCGCACGGCCTGTCCCGCCCGGTCCTGATAAATGTCCAGACTCATATGGCAGAGCGGACAGGGCGTGACCATGCAATCGGCGCCCTGGTCTTTCGCCTCTTTCATATTGATGCCGGCCATCGCCACGGCAATCGCCTCCTGCTCCAGGATGATCGGAAACCCGCAACACTTCGTCCGTCCCGCATACGCGACCGGCTCGCCGCCCAGCGTGCGAATGACCCGTTCCAGCGAACCGGGATTTTCCGGATCCTCGAAGCCGAGATCCCATGACGGCCGCAAAATATAGCAGCCGTAGAACGGCGCGATGCGCAGGTCGTGTAGCGGAACCCGGATTTCCTCACCGAGTTTTTTAAGCCCGATCTCCCGCACGAGAATCCAGAGCAGGTGTTTGACCTGCACGGTCCCCCGATAGCGCAGCCCTTCCGGCTCCAAGGCAGTGTTGATTCGATCGAGCAGTCCCGGCTCCTGTTTCAGCCGCCGGTTGGCCGCCCCCATCACCCCTTGGCAGGTTCCGCAGATCGTCATTACATCCAACCCCAGCTGCTCGGCCTGGGCAAAGGTGCGGGCATTCAACGCCAGCGCCACATCCGGTTCGGCCTCAGCCACCACACCGGCTCCGCAACAGGCCGCTGCGCCGAGTTCGACCACCTCGATCCCCAGCCGCCCGATGATCGCCATCGTCGACTGATAGAGTTCCGGCGTCGCGCCTTTGGCGGCACATCCGGGATAGAGCGCATATCGAAAGGCCATCGTCAGCTCCGTTCAACCGGGATAGAAAGATACCTGAGGCACACCGGAAAAAACAGGGCCGGCAGAGATGGGCTGCCTTTGACCCTTCTTCCACATTTCGTATACCCTGAGCCTCCGGCAACACGGGAGTCCACACTGGTGAGCAGGCCATGAACCGCGCAGACCGTCGACGGGAAGAAAAACTCGCCGCGCGAACGGGTCGCACCCCGGCCTCGCCGGTCCTTCAGCGTTTGATCGAAGAAGGCACACGCCACCGCCAGGCCGGACGCCTTGCGGAGGCGGAGCAGGCGTATCAGCAGGCGCTCGCTATGGCTCCCGGCCATCCTGAACCATTGCATGCCATGGGCTTACTGGCCTATCGCGCTGGACGATTCGACGCCGCCATCGAGTTGTTGCGACAAGCGACGCAGCAGTCCCCCTCGACATCGCTCTATTGGTTCAATCTCGGAGTCGTCACCCAGCGAGCAGGGCGTCTCGACCACGCCGTCGAAGCCTACCGCACCGCACTGAATTTGAACCCACGCCATATCGAAACCTGCATCAATCTCGGCAATGCCTTCAAAGAACAGGGGGCGCTCGCGGACGCCATCGCCCTGTATCGGCAGGCGCTGACCCTGAATCCCTCGCACGCCGACACGCACAACAATCTCGGTGCGGCCCTCAAAGAGCAGGGACGACTCGACGACGCCATCGCCTCGTATCGCGAGGCCTTGCGGCTCGCGCCAGCGCACATCGAAGCGCTGAACAACCTCGGGCTGGCCCGCATGGAGCACGGAGCCCTCGATGAGGCGATGGCGTGCTTTCAGCAAGCGCTGGCCGCCAATCCGGGCTACCAGAAGGCGCTCTACAATCTCGGCATCGCCCGATCGTGGGCCGGGCAGGATGCGCAGGCGGTCGACTGCCTGCAGCGAGTGGCCCGCGCTAAACACAACCACGGCAAGCCGGTCGTCGACACGGTCGTCTACCGTTCGCGCATCAAACACGATCGCGAGCAAATCCAGTATCTGCTCGAGCACCGGTGTCTGGGGCCGGAACACCGGCAATATCTGGACGCCCTCTGCGCCTGTCAGATGCAGTTCGACCGGCAGCCCGCACCGGGGAACCGCCTGTCCATTGCACCGTCCGAATTGGCGCCGATCGCCCCGTCTTTCAACCGCATCCTGTACTGCATGCCGCCGCCCAGGCTGGAGCACGGCGCCCTGAATGCATCGCTCGATGTGGCCGCCGTCGAAACGCGGTACCTCGCCCGGCATCCGGAGGTGACCTTCATCGACGACCTCTTGAACCAGGAGGCCTTGACCGCGCTTCGACAATTCTGCCGGGAAGCGACCATTTGGAAGAAAGATTATGAAAACGGGTACAGCGGCGCGTTTCTCGGCGACGGCTTCGCGTCTCCCCTACTGTTTCAAATCGCCGACGAACTGCGCCGCCGCTTCCCGCGGATTTTCACACACCACCGGCTGACGCAGGCCTGGGCCTTCAAGCATGACAGCGCGCGGCGCGGGCTGAATATTCACGCCGACGCCGCCGCCGTGAACGTCAATTTCTGGATCACGCCGGACGAGGCGAATCTGCAACCGGAGCGCGGCGGGCTGGTCGTCTACGACAAGGAAGCACCGAAGAAGTGGAACTTCGCGGCCTACAACAGCGATCAGAATAAACCCAAAATCCTGGCGTGGCTGAAGGAGGTGGGGGCGACGGCGGTCACGATTCCCTACCGGGCCAACCGCGCCGTTGTCTTCAATTCAGATCTGTTTCACGAATCGGACGAGAGTGCGTTCAAAGACGACTACCTGAGCCGGCGCATCAACATCACCCTGCTCTACGGCCACCGGCATCACGCCTGAGCTACGCGGCTTTTTCCATCTCGATCGGCTGGTCTTCGGGCTGAGCGTCTGCGGACAGCGATCCCACCAGTTCCTGCAGTTTCGCCCGCATGCTGCTGGTGGCCGACCGTATGACCCAGAGTAGGCTCAGGAGCAGCAGCACGAACGTCGGAGCCAGCAGGCGCGCACATTCTTCCATCCGGTCCACCGGCGCCCGGAGCGTGCCGCTGTCCGCAGGCCAGGCGTACCGAAACCAGGCCCAGGCCACGACCCCGCCCTGATCCGTCAGCGGCTCCAGCACGGTGAGCGTTCGCGCGCCGTCGGCGGCACTGGCGATGGCTTCCCGCTTGGCCGTGCGTTGCGAGCCGAGCGCCTGATCCTG
>OMJK01000065.1 GCA_900299325.1 Nitrospiraceae bacterium
CCGATCGGCACCGTGCAGTTCTGCTGAAGCCATCATCTCCGGCACTCCACTGCCTTACGTCAGGTGATCGACTTGCTCACCGACCCCGTACGACCGCACTGCCGCTGCCGCCAGCGTGCGCGATCGCCGGCGAACGCGTGTGAGGTCGGCCAGCACCTGCTGGATGGCAGCACGCGCAAGAACCAAGCGATCCGTCACCACGGCATCGAGCGCGACGAGCGTGCGCGCGTGATCAGCCGTTGTCGAGAATCGGCCGAGCATCTCTCCTCGCTGCCGGTAACAATCCTGTACGACCCCCCAATCGCCACGCTCAGCCGCCTGCACGGCCTGCCGGGTCAATTGCTCCAGATCCCTGCCAGTTATCATCTTGTGTGGCCCACTACCGGGAGTCGGCATGCACCGTCTCGCCGCGTTCGACCAAGGTCTGCCACGCCCCGCGCATCGTCGTCAGGCAGCGAACCGGACCATCCAGATGGTCGGCCCGATGCCGGAGGTTGGCTTGCAGCAACTCGGCCAACATGTACTCGTACAGTCTCCGCAACGATCCGGCGATGGCTCCCCCGCGCTCCATGTCCAGCACGGCCGACAACTCGCTGATAATATTGACGGCACGCCGCAAAAACCGCGCCTTGTCGAGCTGATTGTTTCGGCGAATACTGTCCTGCGCCAGCTGCATCGCCTGAATCGCCCCGTCGTACAGCAACACAATCAACTGCACTCGGGAGGACGTCATCACCTGAGTTTGCTGGTAGTGAGCGGTAGCGCTGGTCATCGTGCACTCCTTTGCAAATAATTACCGTTTCGCGAGCAATGCGTTGGATTGAGACTGCAACTGCCGAAGCAGCCCGTCTAGCGCGGCATATTGCCTTCGTACTTGCTCTTCATAGACGCTCAGCGCATCGGTCTTCTTCCCGATTTCATTGGTAAGCCGGCTGATATCGCTCGTGATCGTATTCTTTCTGATTGCGATTGATCCTGAATCGATCGCATCCATCCCGTCGATCGCTTGCGACAGGCGCTGCGCGATCCCGACCGAAGTGGACTGATTGATGAATAAGGCTTTCACCGCGGCATAGTGTGTACTGAGTGCCGTGTCCAATTTCGCCTCGTCGAGCGACACCGTGCCGTCGCGCTCGGCCGCCAGCCGAATGTGGAGGAATTGAATCTCGCCGCCGCCGGATTGACGACGAACGAACGGGGTGTCATCCCCGTCAATGCCTGGTGCCAGACCGACGTGCCGCACATCTACGCGGTCGGCGATCTGACCGGTCCGCCGGGCCTGGCCTCGTCCGCCATGGAGCAGGGCCGCCGCGCCGTGTGCCATGCGTTGAATCTGCCGCTCGGCGACGCCGCCCACACGATTCCGCTGGGGATCTATACGATTCCTGAAATGGCGAGTATCGGACTGGACGAAGCGGCGGCGAAGCAGCGGTACGCGTCGGTGCTCGTCGGCCACGCCAGGTTCGACGAGATCGCGCGCGGGCAGATCGCCTGCGTTCCGAACGGACTGCTGAAGCTGGTGGCCGATCCGACCGGCCGTCAACTCCTGGGCGTGCAGATCGTCGGAGACGGCGCGACCGAACTGATCCACGTGGGCCAAACGGCGCTGCAGAACAGCGCCACCATCGATTCTTTCGTCGACAACATCTTCAACTTCCCCACCCTGGCGGAAGCCTATCGCGTCGCCGCCCTGAGCATTCTCGGCCAACGGCAGACGCTCTCAGCCGCCGCGTAAGCAGGCGTGCGATCAGCTATTCAAGCACTGATGTTGTTTCAGGGAATTTCCTGATCGATCGTCACGTGCACGGAACCGGCGCCGGGTTTCAACGGCTGGCTCATACCCTGCAAATCGCCGCTCTTGGGCACAGCCTGACCGGATTTCGAGAGGCGGGCGACGATGACAACGGAACTCACCTGCGAGAGCGGACGCGCCGGCATGGGACTGTTGGAATCGTCGAGACGGAAGGTGAACGGCAGATCTTTCTTCGTCGCGCGCACGATGGACACCGGCATGGGCGGCCCGTTCACTTCCCGGGCGAACACGAACAACGTGTCGGTGGGCGATCCCTTGGCGGCCAGTGCCGGCGCCAGCGTGACCGTCCCGGTGACGGCCGCCGCCTGCCCGCCCGGCGCCGCCGGTTTGGCCGGCGCGCTCGGCTTGGCCGCCGCCATCGGAACAGGTTTTTCTCCCGCCAACTGCCGGGCTTCGACAATCCCGTCGATCAACTCCTGGATCGCCGCTGCCTCCGTCTGCGGCGGAAGATTGGCCCGCGCCTGCTCCCACAACGTGGCCGCGCGAGAAAATTCCTTCTTATTGTAGGCGACCGTGCCGGCCAGCAGCAGCACCTTGACGTTGTTGGGATCGATCTTCATCGCCCGCTCGATCAGTTCCTCCGGCTTGCCCTTCAACATCCGCCCCTGCGACACGGCGAGCGCATCGGCGTAATCGGCCAGCAGCTGCGCATCCGGCGGACTCATCTGCACGGCCTTTTCGAAAATCGGCACCGCCTCCGCATGGCGGCCGATCTCCGCATACGCCCGCGCCAACAAGGCCCAGCCCGGCGGATCGTTCGGGTTTTGCTCCAGCCGTTTCTTCAGCCGCTCCGTCATGGCGGTAAGACCGCTCATTGCCCCCTGCCCGCCATCGGCGCTCCTCTGCGCCATCAGTACATCGGGATTCGTGATGACCTGTGGCGCGCCCAGCTTCCAATACAAGAGCGCGCTGGCGACGGGCACCACGACCGCAACCAGCACCGCGACAGTTTTGACCTTGACCGGCAGAACGACACCCGGCGCAAGCCCGTCCGCCGACCCGGTTTCTTCGAGCAACCGGCGTTCGAGTTCGCGGCGCGCCGCCTGAAACTGGTCGGCGGTCAACACCGCGTTGCGGTAGTCCTGCTCCAGCTCGGCGAACTGCTGCCGGTACACGGCCAGACGCTTATCCTGCTCGCCAGACGCAGCCGCCGCGCGGGTCAGCAACGGCCGGACGAGGATCATCAGCGTGAGAATCGTCAACCCGGCCGCTGTGAGCCCGAACGCCAGCATCGACATTACGTGTTCCCCTTCGAGAGCAACCGCTCGGCGCGCCGGTGCTCCTCTTCGGACAACACCGTCTCAGGCAGCGTTTTCTGCCGGCGGCGTAGCGTCACCACCAGCACCGTCCCGCCCACCAGCAGCAGCAGAAACGGGCCGAGCCACAATAACGTCGTCGTGAGCCGCCAGGGCGGCCGGTACAGCACAAAGTCGCCATAGCGGGCGACCAGAAACTCGATGATCTCCTGATCCGTCATGTTCTTGGCGATCATTTCGCGCACTTCGCGGCGCAAATCCTCCGCCAGCGGTGCGCTCGAATCCGCCAGCGTCTGGTTCTGGCACACGAGACAGCGTAACTCGACCGCCAGCGTCTTGAGCCGTGCCTCGACCTGCGGGTTCTCGCCCAGTGGCTTCGCCTCGTCGGCCCACACACCCGTCGGTGCGATGACAGCGCACATGAAGAGCAGTACCCGGACCCGTTTCATTGGGTTTGCAGTTCCTTCACCAGTGGCAGGATTTTCTTGTGCAGGACATCCTGATCGATCGGTCCGATTTGCTTGTAGCGGATTATGCCCTGTTTGTCGATCACGTAGGTCTCCGGCACACCATAGACGCCGTAATTGATGCCGACCCGCCCCGATTCGTCGACGGCCACCAGCGGATAGGGATTGCCCCACTGCTGGAGCCACGTGAGAGCTTCACCGCGCTGATCTTTATAATCCACACCGTAGATGGGCACCTCGCCGGATTTCGCCATCTGCATCAGCACCGGATGCTCGTCTTTGCACCCGTTGCACCAGGAGGCCCAGAAGTTGAGCAGCCAGACTTTTCCGGCCATGTCCTTCGGCGAAAACGTTTTCTCTGTCTCGTACAACTGCGGCAGCGAAAAATCCGGCGCCGCTTTGCCGACCAACGGCGACGGCACTTCGCGGGGATTCAGCGTTAACCCGACGGCGAGAAATCCGACGACGACGGCAAAGACGGCCAGTGGCAGGAGAAACCGTTTCATGGGTGTGCATCCGCCGTCAGGCGGCCGCCGCCTGCTCGCGGCGCCATCCCAGACGGTACCGACGATCGCTGATCGCCAGCACGCCGCCGATCGCCATGATCAAACAGCCGCCCCAGATCCAATCGATAAACGGCTTGTGGTAGAGCCGCACGCTCCAGGCGCCGCCCTGCAGCGGTTCGCCCAGCGACACATACAGATCGCGGACCAACCCGGAATCGATCGCGGCTTCGGTCATGGTCTGGTTCTGCACCATATAAAAGCGCTTCTCGGGGTACAGCGTCGTCACGTCGCCACCGTTCTTCGTGACATGGAACGTGCCTCGTGCCGCCGTGTAATTCGGCCCCATAAGATCCTGAATGCTGTCGAACTTAAAGGTATAGCCGCCGATCGTCGTTGTGTCGCCGATGTTCATGCGCACATCCTGTTCGACTTCGAACCCTTTCACCATCGTCACGCCGACAATCAACACCGCAATGCCGCAATGGGCCAACTGCATGCCCCAGTAGGCGCGCGGAACCGCCGCCAGTTTGGTCATGAGACTATCGCCGGTCAGATGGGTGACGCGCTCACGGACATTAACAACCGCCGTCGTGACGACCCACAGCGCCAGTAAGAGGCCCAAACTCAGGAGCGGCGTCCACTTGCCCAGCACAAACGGCAACAGCACCGCCGTACCGAAACTGACGCCGAACGCCCAGCGCAACCGCACAGCCAGCGCCGGCAGGTCCGCCTTTTTCCACTGCGCGATCGGGCCAAGCCCCATCAAAAAAATCGCCGGCGTCATCAGCGGCACAAACACCGTGTCGAAATACGGCGGGCCGACGGAAATTTTCCCCAGGCCCAGCGCATCGAGGAACAGCGGGTACAGCGTCCCCAGCAGCACCGACCCCATCGCCACCACGAGCAGCACGTTGTTCGCCAGCAGCATGGATTCCCGGGACACGGGATCGAACCCGCCGCCGAGCCCCACACGCGGCGCCCGCCACGCATACAGCAACAGCGAGCCGCCGATGACGACGGCGAGGAACGCCAGAATGAAGAGCCCGCGCTTGGGATCGGTGGCAAACGCATGCACGGAGGTCAGCACGCCGGATCGAACCAGAAAGGTGCCGAGCAGGCTCAACGAAAAGGCGAGAATCGCCAGCAACACCGTCCACACTTTGAATCCGCCGCGCTTGTCCGTCACAGCCAGCGAATGAATCAACGCGGTGCCGGCCAGCCAGGGCATGAACGACGCATTTTCGACCGGATCCCAGAACCACCAGCCGCCCCAGCCCAACTCGTAATAGGCCCAGCCGCTGCCCATGGCGATCCCGACGGTGAGAAAACACCAGGCCACCGTCGTCCAGGGCCGGGACCAGCGGGCCCAGGCCGCGTCGAGATTGCCGCCGAGCAGCGCGGCGATGGCGAACGCAAAGGCGACAGAAAACCCGACGTAACCCATGTACAGCATAGGCGGATGAATCACCATGCCGGGATCCTGCAGCAGCGGATTCAAGTCGCGGCCATCGGGCGCCGCCGGGATCAACCGGAGGAACGGATTGGACACGGTCAACATGAAGAGCAGAAACCCGAAGCTGACCAGCCCCATCACGCCCAGAATCCGCGCACGCATCGCCTCCGGCAGATGCCTGGAAAACAGCGTCACCGCAACCATCCAGAGACAGAGGATGAAGGTCCAGAGCAACAGCGAGCCCTCGTGCGCGCCCCAGATCGCAGCCAGTCTATAATGGAGGGGAAGTTTGGAGTTGGCGTTCGCCGCCACATAGAGTACAGAAAAATCGTTGACGGCAAAGGCGGCACCCAGGCAGCAGAACGCGATCAGCACCAGCAGGAACTGCCCCCGCGCCGCCGGCTTGGCCACCGCCATGAGCGAGGCGTTGCCGGACGCAGCGCCGAGGAGCGGCAACGTTCCTTGAATGGTCGCCACGCACAGAGCCAGGATTAACGCAAAATGGCCGATTTCCGGAATCATGTCCCGCCGCCCTACCTTATTATTATGGTGTCACGACCAGGGTCTTGCTGCTCTGTTGCCCGGCCGCCTTGGCTTTCGCAATCGCTTCCGCCGCTTCCGGCGGCATATAGTTTTCGTCGTGCTTTGCCAGGACTTCGCTGGCGATGAACGTCCCGTCCTGACCGAGCCGCCCCTGCGCCACGGCGCCTTTGCCTTCTTTGAACAGGTCGGGCAGGATCCCTTTATAGACCACCGGCACGCGCTTGACCGTATCGCTGACGACGAAATGCACAGTCAACCCGTCGCTGTCGCGCGCAAGCGTCCCCGCCTCGACCATCCCGCCGATGCGAAAGCTGCGGTCCCTCGGCACTTCCCCGTTCACCACCTGCGTCGGCGTAAAGAAAAACACCAGATTGCTCTGGAACGCATTCAACACCAGCGCGACGGCAATCCCCAGACCGGCCAGCCCCAGACCGATCAAACTGAATCGTTTCTTGCGCGGCGTCATCACGACACTCCGCCTCCGTCACCGTCGGCCACGGCAGCATGACGCCGCCGCACCAGCACGACTTCGCCGATCAGGCACAACGCCGTGGCGCCGAACGACACCCAGACATAGAATCCATAGCCGCCCATGGCCAGAAATTCCGAAAGACTGTTCCACTGCATCAGACACCCCCTACGGCAACCGGTCGCTCAACTTGCCCGGCCACCGAAGACCGTTCTTCCCGTTCGCGAATCACACACCGCAGCCGGGCCAGAATCACGGCGATACTGTACATCCAAAAACCCAGCGACATTATTAACATGGCCAGCAGCATCATGGCAGCCATTTTCGGCGCCGCCGTCGCGCTGACCGATGCCCCCTGGTGCAGCGTGTTCCACCACTGAACGGAAAAATAAATAATCGGCACGTTGACGACCCCCACCAGGGCGAACACAGCGCTCGCGCGGTCGGCCCGGCGCGCATCGTCGATGGACGTGCGGAGCAGCATGACGCCGAGGTAGAGGAAAAACAGAATCAGCTCGGACGTCAGCCGGGCGTCCCACACCCACCACGTGCCCCACGTCGGTTTGCCCCAGAGCGAGCCGGTCAACAACGCAAGAAAGGTGAACATGGCGCCGGTCGGCGCAATCGCCTGCGCCATCATATATGAGGGACGCGCCTTCAAACCCAATCCTATGGCTGCCCAGAGCGCCATCACCACGTAGAGAAACATCGACATCCAGGCCGCCGGCACGTGCACGAAGATGATGCGGTACGAATCGCCCTGCTGAAAGTCCGTGGGCGCCAGCAAGAGACCGATGTACAGTCCGGCGCCCATGAGAATTACCGCCAGCGCGCTGAACCAGGGAGTCAGCTTTCCGGCCAGCGGATATAGAGCTTGCGGCGAAGAGTATTTGAACCAGTTGATGTCCGTCACGCTCATGAGCATCCTTTACTCTAACGCAATCCGCAGCGCCGCCGCCGTCGCCCAGGGCGCCAGCACCACCGCCAGCATCAGACAGGCTCCCAGTAACGACAGGTTCGCTTCCACCCCGATACCGGCAATGTAACTCGTCACCGCGCCGGCGCCGAAGATCAATACCGGAATAAACAGCGGCAGCACCAGCAATGCGATCAGCACGTGACTGCCCCGCACACCCAGGGTCAAGGCCGCTCCGATGGCGCCGATGAGACTCAACGTCGGCGTCCCCAGCAAAAGCGACAACGTCAGCACGCCCAGTACATCGCCGCCCAAGCCGTACTGCAGGCCCAACACCGGCGCAAGCAGCACGATCGGCAACCCGGAGATCAACCAATGCGCCGCCACTTTAGCACCGACCAGCACGGTCAGCGGCTGAGGAACAAGCACCAGCTGCTCCAGCACGCCGTCCACATAATCGGTGGTGAACAGCCGGCCGAGGGAAAGCAGACACGACAACAGCGCCGCCACCCACAACACGCCCGGCGCAATCATCCGGAGCACGGCCGGTTCCGGCCCGATGCCCAGCGGAAACAAGCTCGTCACGATGACGAAAAACACAACCGTCGTCAGCGCATCGGCCCGACGCCGGAGGGCCACCAGGAGATCCCGCCGAATAACGTCGCGCACCGCATCGGTCAACCCCAGCTGGGTCATCCAGCCAGCCTCGCCTGCTGCATGAACTCCGGCGCCACACCGATCTCCTGATGCGTCGAGGCCACGACGATGCCGCCGCCTTTGACATGCGCCTCGAGCCGGCGCGTCAGGCTGCGCGTGGCCGCATCGTCCAACGCCGCAAACGGTTCGTCGAGAATCCACAACGGCCGCATCGACACCCACAACCGCGCAAGGGCGCTTCTCCGCTTCTGTCCCTGCGACAACACGCCGGACGGCAGCCGCTGAATCTGCGGCCCCAATCCTACAGCCTGCAACGCTTCACGGCACGCCGCTTCCGTAGCCTCCACACCGGCCAGCCGCGCGGCGAACTGGAGATTTTCGAGCGGCGTCAGATCGTCCTTCAATCCGTTTAAATGCCCGATATAGGTGAACTGGCCCCGGTAACTTTCCCCCAGTTCCCCGACCGGCGTCCCCTGCCAACGAATCGTCCCCTGCTCCGGCGGCAGCAATCCGCATAACATCCGCAACAGACTGGTTTTTCCGCTGCCGTTCTCGCCCGACACAGCCAGCAGTTTCCCGGACGCCACCGACAGCGTCAGTCCGCTGAACAACCGCCGCTCCCCCCGCTGGCAACTCAGATTGACGACATCCAACATCGTGTTCGCAACCCACCGACACTGGGACTCAAATGGGCGTTGCCGTTTCCCGTACGCGCCCAGTGCAGATATTGCCAGTACCGGACGACGCTTGCAAGAAACAAGATACAACCATATAGTCGACACAGAGACCTCCTATCTCCTTATCCCGGCTTTGTTCTTTTCCTCTTCCCTCGCAACCCGACACGATTTAGGATAGGTCATGCCTGCGCGTACCCTGCTCCCCTCCGAAGCCATCGACCGAATCGTCGGCGGCACACATTGGGATCCGCTGTCTGTGCTCGGTCCCCATCCTGCGACGGTGGACGGCCGGACCGGTTTGACGATCCGCGCCTGGCTTCCCTACGCCAAGCAGGTCGATCTGCTGCCGGTCCCGTCGTGTGACCCGATCCGCATGACACGCATCCATCCTGACGGGTTGTTCGAAACGACCTTGGGTCAACCCGATGGGCTTGACGACTATCGTCTCCGCGTGACCGACTACGACGGAACGGTGAGCGAACGCACCGACCCCTACGCCTTTCCGCCGCTGCTCTCGGATTTCGAATTGCATCTTTTTGCGGAAGGCACCTTTTATAAAGCCTACGACACGCTGGGGGCGCATACCCGGACAGTGCGAAACACCACCGGCGTTCACTTCGTCGTCTGGGCGCCGAATGCCGCCCGCGTGAGCGTCGTGGGAGATTTCAACCGCTGGGACGGGCGCTGCCATCCGATGACCAGCCGCGGAGCCACCGGCTTGTGGGAACTGTTTATTCCCGAACTGACGGAAGGCACGCTCTACAAATATGAAATCCGCACCCGCCAGTCGGATGCCGTGCTGCTGAAAGCCGACCCCTACGCCTGCGCCAGCGAACTGCGTCCGCGGACCGCCTCCATCGTTTACGACGTCACCCGGTATCGGTGGCAGGACCGCGCCTGGATGGCTGCACGCGCGCAGCGCGATCCGCTCAGCAATCCGCTCGCTATTTATGAAGTGCACCTGGGATCCTGGATGCGGAAGGTCGAGGAAGGCAACCGCTGGCTCACCTATCGCGAATTAGCCGCGACGCTGATCCCCTACGCCAAGGATCTCGGCTACACCCATCTGGAGTTGATGCCGGTCACGGAACATCCGTTCGACGGGTCGTGGGGCTATCAAGCCACCGGCTATTTTTCCGTCACCAGCCGCTACGGCTCGCCGGAAGATTTCATGGCGTTCGTCGATGCGGCACATCAGGCCGGCCTCGGTGTCATCATCGATTGGGCGCCGGCCCATTTTCCCGACGATCCCCACGGCCTGGCCCAGTTCGACGGCACCTATCTCTACGATCACGCCGACCCCCGCCGGGGCTACCATCCCGACTGGCACAGCCGCATCTTCAACTACGACCGGCCGGAAGTCCGGAACTTTCTGCTCAACAGTGCGTTCTTCTGGCTGAACCGCTATCACATCGACGGCTTGCGGGTCGATGCGGTCGCCTCCATGCTCTATCTCGACTACGGCCGGCAAGCCGGCGAATGGATTCCCAACGAATTCGGCGGGCACGAAAACCTCGGCGCCGTGTCCTTGTTAAAAGAACTCAACGTGCTGGTGCACCGGGAATTTCCCGGCGCCATCACCATCGCCGAAGAATCCACCTCCTGGCCGGGCGTGTCCCGCCCGACTTACACCGGCGGCCTGGGATTCACGTTCAAATGGAACATGGGCTGGATGCACGACATGCTCACCTATTTCGGGCACGATCCCGTCCACCGCCGCTATCATCAGAACCACATCACGTTCGGCCTGCTCTACGCCTTCACGGAAAATTTCGTGCTCGTACTGTCCCATGACGAAGTGGTGCATGGCAAACGCGCGCTGCTGGATAAGATGCCGGGCGACCTGTGGCAGCGGTTCGCCAACCTCCGCACGCTCTACGGCTACATGTACGCGCACCCCGGGAAGAAAATGCTGTTCATGGGCGGCGAGTTCGGCCAGTGGGTGGAATGGAATCACGACACGAGTTTGGACTGGCACCTCTGCCAACACGACTCCCACCGCGGTTTGCAGCGGTGGGTACGCGACCTCAACTGGCTCTACCGCCGCGAACCGGCGCTCCATGAAATAGATTTCGACTGGCCGGGATTTCAGTGGATCGACTTCAACGACACCGACAACTCCGTCGTCGCATTCCTGCGGAAAGGCCGCGACCAGCGGGACACGATCGTGTGCGTGTGCAACTTTACTCCCGTCCCGCGCCATCACTACCGCATCGGCGTCCCGGAAGCCGGCTGGTATCGGGAACTGCTGAACAGCGACGCCTCCGAATACGGCGGCAGCAACGTCGGCAACTTCGGCGGCGTGGCGTCGCTGGAAAGCCCCTGCCACGGCATGGCCCATTCGCTCATGCTGACGCTGCCGCCCCTGTCCGTTCTGTTTCTAAAACGGACGTAGCGGTCCAGCCGGCAGCGAACCTTTTCAAAATCGATCGGGATACCGAGACGGGCGAAGCCCTGACGAGGACTACCACCAGCGGAAGGGACCGGAATCCAGGTGCACAAACTTGGAACGCGGATAATAGCCGACGCCGCCGTAACCCAACTCCAGCGCCGCCTGCCGGACCACTTTGGGATGCACACCGGCAATCTGTAGATCAATCGCCTGCCCCTGCACGTGCAGACTGTTTTTGACGGCCCGGCGTCCGGTGCGCACGAGCATCGCGTTATATTCAGGAGACCGGTAGCCTGAAATCACGTACACCTCGCGCTCACCGCCGAGCTTTTTCTGCACCAGATTGACGTGCTCCAGTACCCGCACATCGATCGCCGCCACTTCACCGGTATAGTGGCACCGTAGAATCTGGTTCACCTCATCCAGCGCATCCCAATCGTACCCGCCGGCCTCGTTGCGGTACGTCACCGTCAACCGTTCGTCGGTCCACACGTTGTAGAAACTCAGCCGGCCTTCCGGTAGCGAGTCCGCCGACGCAATCGACGGAGCCACGATCCGAGACCCGAGCAGCGCCAGCCCCGCACACGAGGTTTTGAGCAGCGTACGCCGGGTCCAGTCCCAGTTCATTTGATTGGATGCATTCATGCCGTCACACACTACTGTTCCATCTTCCCGAATTCGGATCAGGGAGCGGACCTTGTAGCAGACTGTATGGGCCAGGGTCAACTCTCCCGGCAACGCGAGACCTCAAGGTCCGCCGCCGCATGAGACGGCATCTCGCCGTTCCACCCTGACCAGCAGGTACGTGGTCTCTCTAGAACATTCTGTACGGATTCCTATTTCCCATGGCAGTTTCTTTTCTCCTTGGACAGGCCGAAGTTCTCGCGGTATGATCAGCCCACTTGACCAAAGGATCGAAACACATGGCGACTATCCTAGTCATTGACGACGAACAATCCATCCGCACTCTCCTCAAGGACGTCTTGGAGAAAGAAGGGCATCGCGTACTGCAAGCGGGCGATGGGCGGGAAGGATTGGCTCTCTATCAGGAGAAAGGCCCGGTGGATCTGGTGATCATGGACCTGCTGATGCCGGATACCGACGGCCTTGAAGCGACTCTCCAACTGACGCGGGAATATCTCGACGCCAAAGTCATCGCCATCACCGGCGCCCAGGGCGACCGGAACTTCCTCGACGTAGCCAAACTGTTCGGCGCCCGCCGCACCTTTGAAAAACCGTTCGACCTCAAGAAGCTGGTTCAGGCCGTCAAAGAAGAACTCGCCCGGTAACCGTTCTCGCTTTTCCTTGCAGAACTCTCGTCACCGCGTGCATCCTACCCCATAGTTCCGCACCTCGAGAGCAGCGATGACTGCTGTGACATCGGACAGCTGGAACCGCTCAACTCTGGCGCTCGTCATCTGGACGGCACTGATCATCGCCGCAGGGGTGTTCCCGTTACGGAATTTTGTCGGGCACCCCCACTGGGATCATATTCGTTGGATGGTGCGGAGCGAGGACTGGCACTCGAAACGGTTTTATCTCGATGTGCTGCTGAACGTCGGATTATTTTACCCGTTCGGACTGCTATGGGCCCGGCACGTGCGCACGCTGAATTGGAGAATGCTGGGGAAACTGACCGGTGCGGGTTTTCTCCTCTCGGTGACGATTGAGTTTCTGCAGATCTATTGCCACGACCGTCATCCATCCGCAATTGATGTGGCCAGCAACACGGCCGGAACTGTGCTGGGGCTTCTTACGGCATCGCCCGTCTTTACCTCGAAACGGTTGCGTGTCTGGCTGCCCGCTCGTTATTCCCATCCGACTGGTTCGTAGCCGCGCTCCTGCAGACACCGGTTCACAAGCTGTTGTACATCAGGTTCACCCCGCACAAAAAAAACTCCAACCAACTCCATAGCTATTAGCGGCCACCCGTCAGTTCCCTGCGAACCAGTGCCCGCATCATCACCGGATCGTTGTACGCCACCTCGCTCAGCGCATCCATGAGATGAAGCCCCTTCGCAGCCGCCAGCTCTTTCGCCTTTGCTGAATTCTTCGCGGTGAACCGTGCGACGGCCGGCTGCCCGTTCACAATCTGGCAGGCCAGAATCTCGCCATTCACTTCGAGCGTGCCGCCCTGCTCGACCAGGGTTTTGGCCTGAGCCTGCGCGATGCCGTGCAACTGTGCAAACTCCTCCAACCCGCCGGTTTCCACCAGTCTTCCGTCCGGCATGATGCAGAGCCGTTTGAAATGCGGCGACCAGTCTTTGCGGAAATCTATGTACTTGATATCGCCGCCTTTCGCGACAGCCCGATCCAGCGTCCGGTAATCCAACCCAAGATTTTTCTGTCCCAGTTTCGCTCTCAGCTCCTCCGGCAATGTCCGGCAAAACACTTCCTGCGCGGCATCCCCGAGCGAACGGCCACGGCTTCTCGCCACTTGCTCCGCCTCGGCGAACTGCATGAGATCCAGCACATACGTCTGCTTCGGCGCCTGACCGGAGGGATCGAGGTAACACGCGAACAGTCCGCGCGTCAGCAGCCCACCCTGCTGCGGGTACACATACACGCCGCCGCCGGCCAGCAGCTCCGTCATCCGGCCGAGCGGAACGTCATAGCTCTCGGACAGCACTTTCGCATGGCTGGCGAGATCTTCGGGCAACGTCATAGCACAGGCCGTCACATTTCCCGGCGCATCGAACTCCGAATAGTCTTCGATGATGTTGTACAGCACGGTCGGCTTCGGCTTGTCGATTTTCTTCTTGATCTTAAACATGAACTATCGATCTCCAAGTTACTGACGTACAATGTTGTTATGGTTGGTTGTTCAAATGAACATACGGCGGCATCGTCATCAACCGGACATCCTCCACCGGTCCACCGATGGTGAAATGGTACAGCGACTGCAGGCTCAATCCCTTGACCGCCGCGATCTCATGCACAGGATCGTCGAAGAAACAGCCGATACCGGTGGCGCGCACACCCGCCGCCTCCGCTTCCAGGTACAACACCTGTCCGACCAGCCCTGACTCCCAGAATAATCGTCGATACCACCAGGCTCCCCGCTCCCGCAAGAGCCCTTCGAACTCGGCCAGCATACCGAATGAGAATGCACTCGCCCCGGCAATGTCTTGATGGCAGCTCACCTGCGTTGCCAGTTTCCTCGCATCGCCTTCGAGCAGCCAGTAGAGCGGCAGATCATCCGGGCAACCCGGTGCGCGCGTCCAGGTCAGTTCGGCATTCAACGAGTGTTGGACAAACGCCAGCTTCTGAGGGGCGCGGACAAGAAAATACAGTCCCGGCGTGAGGCCCTCAACGCGATGCACAAACAGCATCAGATGGATAGCCGGGTCGTATGACCAGACGTCCCAGGGCATCGACCGTTCCAACTGCGGCCGGTCCGCATGGGGCATAATCCGCTGCAGCATACGGAAGAACGTGGTGGCCGTGATCGATGTCTTGCCGTCAAATGCCACCGCACTCCGCCGCTGACGAATGATCTGCCCGGCCGAAGCCGCGTGGTGAGTGACGGGTGATGCGTGACGCGGTTGAGACATGTCCGCACCGTTCTTTGGCGCTTGGGCGGTCAGCTTGTCAGCTTGCATCTTCCATGACGCCTCGGCCGCATCGTCAATGATGTCCCAATGGACGCCGTGTTCACCACTGAGCCGATTCGCTTTCCCATACCAGGATTCAGCAACCAACTCCTTTATGATCGCCGCATCGAGAAACAACGGCACTGCCTCCCCTTCGCGTTTCACGAACGACGTTTCACGATTCACACCTTCCACCCCTCGCCCTTTGCCACGTGCCCCTGGCCAGACTACGCACAGACAATCCGGATGCTCCGGTTCCACCTCTGCAAAATCCTCGCGCCGATGCGTACCTAGCAACAGAGCCACCGTATTCTGATCTACACCATCCAGCAACACCATGTTCCAACCCAAGGTCGCCGCCGCAATCCGCGCTGCACCGATGGCATGGCCCGCATCATGATTGCAGTAGCGGAACGCGCGCTCGCCGTACTTCCAGGCTTCCCGCCAATGAACGGACGTCAGACCAAAGAGAAACGCTCCAGATGGAAATGGAGCCAGCAACCGTTCTAGCTGGCTGGAAGAAAACTCCGCCCGCAACTCCAGCCCATGTTCCTTTGGCGCATAGTGATAGAGGCCCGGTTTCCATTCGAGGCCATCGATCTGCGGCAACACGACATAGCCTTCGGTCGGATGCAGATTGCCCGATGACGGATTACTCCGGAGCGCCCACTCAGACTCCCCCGCCCGTTTCCATGCCGACAACGCGAGCGCAAATTCAAAGAACCGCGAAATGGTCTTCACGCTGACGGGCTGACAAGACACGGAGCCGGATGCGTAGATCGCATCGTAGGACGGCGACAGCGGTTCCTCGTCAGGCTTCAAGAGCGGAAGCCGGATCAGCGGCGCGCCTTCAAATCGCCTGAAGGGATCCGGCTGATTCGCCCAATCGAGATAGCCCAATGAGCGGGCATACCGGTTGAAATGATGCTTCGTCTGAATGTGGTAGCGAATGACCCGCTCGACAGGATCGACCGACGCGGATTCGGTTGCCGACGCAGGAGATGGTTGTTCAGCACTCATCGCGGACGTGCAGCAGTCTACCGACCGGCACGAAGCAAAGTAAATGTATCCATTGACCCTCTTTCCTTTCTGCGCGTATTCTCCTTCGCATAGGACCTGCTCATGCAATTCGACCCGGCGCTCGCCGCGCAACAAGCGTTTCAGGAAGCGGAAACCGAACTCGGTTTGGATTGGGATACGGCCGTGGAGTTGGAGGACACGTTTTCCTCCAATGCCGGTTCGACTGCGCGTGAGGCGTACGAGGGCTTACTCGCACTCGCGCAGCGTCATCCCAATGCCCACTCCTTCCACGCCTTCTGCATCTACATTACCTGGCAGCAGGTGACGGAAGAGACGATCCCCCGCCACTTCGAAACCGGCATGCGGTTGTCAGAACAGTATCTCGCCTCGGTGGACGGCAAGGATGAGCGGCACCTGGTTCATGTGGCCGACATGCTGGGCTCGTTCAGGGCAGGGCTGGGATTGGAAGAAGAGGACGAGATTCAAGTCGAGTTCAGGCGGGATACACCGAAAGGCGGCGACTAGCAGCTCGATTGTTCCGCGGCCGATGGCTGACTGCTGACAGCTACAGGCTCTGGATCCGCTTCATCGAATCCGCAATGCGGGCACGGCATGCAGACCGGTCCGTCGCAGCAATGATAAATATATTCGCGCCCGCAGCGCCGGCAATTGGTCTGCGCCATAGCGCCGCACCCTATCAGGCTTGATCCGGCAAGACAAGATTGCCGCCGAGAAAACGACCCTACGCCGCTTTCTTCATGTCCGCCTGCCCGACTGACTCGCACGTCGCCCGCCAAACAGTTTCGCGATCGGCCAGCCCGCAAGCCTTGAGATACTCCCGATCGACGGACGTCGCCGCCCCGCCGGTCAGTGCAGGGTCACGTTCTTCGTCGACCGCGTTCGCCACATGCACGGCCGCCAGCGCGCTGAATCCTTCCTGTACACAGTCGGCCGGGTCGTGGTGGAACACGACCGCCTCCACCAGCGCATCGTTCAAGCCCCATAGACCGAGCAGCACGCCGCCCACATCCGCGTGCGTCGCCTGAAAGACCGACCGTTCGGCCTCGCAGGCCGGAACGCGATCGCGTCGTATCGCCTCCATTACCGAGGCATAGCGGTCCGGGCAATTGCTCACCAGCACCAGCAGTCCCACATCGTGCAGCAGGCCGGCCATGAACGCCCCCTCGACGCCCATCGGACCCCGGTCCTCGCGCTGGGCTACCGCGCGCGCATGCGCCGCCGTCTGCAGGCTATGCGTCCAGAGCCCTTCCAGCGAAAACGGCAGCGCCGCATCGTGCTTGAACTCTGAAAAAACTTTGACGCCCAACACCAACGACTTCACCGCGTCGAATCCGAGCAGCGCAATCGCCTGCGCGGGACTGGAGATCGTCCGCCGCAATCCGAAATAGACCGAGTTCACGATCTGGAACAGTTTCGACACCATCGCCATGTCCTGTGCGATGATCCGCCCGGCGCTATCCGCCGTCGCATTCGGCAACTGCATGGCCGCTACCAAGTCCTGATATAACGTCGGCAGGCTCGGCAGTTTCGCGATGCCGGCTACCAGATCGCGGAGCGCCTCGTTGGCCATCCGCGACTGGAGCGACGACGCCCGATCCAGCATCCGCGTCAACGCCGCCGTGTCGAACGGCTTCGTCACAAATTGATGAACGGAATCCAACCCGCGGATGACCGTGTCCCGGTGAGCGCAACTCGAGCATGCGACCCGCACGACGCGCGGATACCGAGACTTGACCTCCGCCAGCAATTGAATTCCGCCGATCCCCGACAGATGCACGTCGCTCACCAGCACATCGACCGGACGTTCGGCCAGCAGCGCCTGCGCCGCCTCCGGCGTCCCGACACCGAGTACCGTCCATTCCTTGACTACTGGCGCCAGTGACTGCCGCACCTCTTCGAGAATGCGCGGCTCCGTATCCACGAATAGCACGGTCTTCATGCCCGCTCCTTCCGGATGGCACAGAATTGGCCTCCACCGGTATCGGCACAACCGGCTCAATCCTTGATGGTCTCCGATCATCACGATGGCGCCGGTTGACCCGCTTCCGCAGGACCTCCTATCCTGTTTCGCTGGTAAGTGATGGACTTTTAGACACAGAGGATCTTCGTGTCGGACGATCATAAGCATCGGGCGCGCATTTTCCTGCATCGCGGGCATCTCGTTGAAGCCCGGGCGGCGTGGGAGGCCGCCGTCGCCGACGACCGCGCTGCAAACAAAGCCCGTGACCTGTCCGATTCGCTCGGCAACCTCGGCAATACCTGCGCGCTGCTGCACGACTTCGCGACCGCGGAGGCCTGCTACCGGGAAGTTCTCGAGATTCAACGGACCGAGCGCAGCCAGCACGCCATCGCCCATACGCTCGTCAATCTGGGCAATCTCCACATCGGCGCCGGCCGGCCGGAAAAGGCGCGGCCCTACTACCTGGAGGCCCTCGATCTGCTGAAACCGTTGAACGACCACCGCGCCCTCGGCATCCTGTCGCACAACCTCGGCATGGAGGAAGCCCGCCAGACCCATTGGGACGAAGCGGTGGCACATTTTCGCGAGGCGCTGGAGTCGCACCGCGTCGTAGGCAATGAAGAGGGGCTGGCGGTCACCTACAGCCAACTGGGCCGGACGTTCTTCGACGCCGGGCGTTTTGTCGAAGCAGAGCGCTGCCTGAACAACGCCTCGGAACATTTCATCAAGCTGGGAAATGTGGCGGGCGAAGCTGCCGTCTTGCGGTTGCTGGCGGGCGTCTACGTGCGCGACCGCAATCCCGACTCGGCGATCCGCTGCCTGGAGCGGGTCGTCTCCATCGACCGTCACTACCGGCTGCCGGAATTGCAGCAGGACCTCGCTTCGCTGGAGACACTCCGTCCCTCATCCGCACAACCGTAGCCGGCGCTCGCTCGTCGGACTTCGCGGTTCTTCTGGACAGAATTCCGCCCTCTGCTACGCTCGTGGCTGCGCATATTCCTTTGAGTTTCGCCGCCGGAACACCGACATAGAACATGGCGTGCACGACCGAAGCAGGTTGCTCCGTTGTTCTTTCAACTATCGATACTGATCGGCATGAGCCTTCTCGCCACACCTGTCTTTGCCGACGAACCAGCCCCCGTCATCACCGTCGGCACGCAGGAAGTCGGCCTGACCGCGGGCTATCTGCTGCCGCAACGCCTGACCAAAGACCACACCACCAAGCAAAAAGGGCCCGCCTTGATGCCGTCCTGGATGATGACGCTGACCGATCCGGTCGGCAGCGGATGGTACCGCGGCCAGGTGTCGCTCGGCGCCGAGATGGTCTACATCCAGTTCCAGGAACCGATCCTGACGCACGGTGTCGGCTTCACGCCCAAAATCAAATACACGTTCGTCGCCCTGGATCAGGTGCGCCCCTATGCCGAGTTCGCCGGAGGCCCGTTCTGGAGCGATCTCACCAACAAGGTCCCGGAAGAATCGAGCCAGTTCAATTTTATTCTGACAGCCGGATTCGGCCTGTCCTGGTTCCTCACCGACCAGGCGGCATTCAATGTCGGCTATCGCTTCCAGCACATTTCCAACGCCGGCACGCATTATCCGAACATCGGACTCAACGCGAGTCTGCCGTACGGCGGATTTTCATTTTATTTCTGAGAGCAGGCCTGTGAGCGGATCACTTCATCGGATAATATGTGTGACGATCGGCCTGCTGTCACTGGCCACGGTCGGATGCACCCGCTGGATCGCACTGGCGCCTGAGTCAAATAGCCGGCTGAAACCGGCCGCCCAGTCCATTCCTGCTGAAGAACGGGTGCCGCTCGTCATCGATCACCTGCATCTCACCCGAAACGGTGCACCCGGACCGTTTCCGACCGACCTGGAGCGGCAGGTCGCCGGCGCGGTCCAGAACACGCATCTCTTCTCGGCTCTCATGGCCTTCGGGGATGCGGCGCCGGCCCGATCGGAAAAAACCGTGCTGGCCCGACTGACCCTCGACGAAACCATCGATCCGCATTCGGGCACAGCGGCCTGGAAAAGCTTCCTCATCGGCACCTCGATGTTCCTGCTCTCGCCCATTATGGAATTGGAGTACGACTACGCGGCTCAAGCCACGCTGGAACTCGAACGGTGGGACGGGCATGTCACCCGCTACGAGGCGCAGGCCTCCGGCACCGCTCACTATAATGTGTTCGGTGCCACCCCGTTGATGATCGAGGAACTGAAGGGACGCGTACTCGACGCCTGCCTGGTGGAATTGATCGATCGCATGATTCAGGACACGCCGGCCTATCTGGCAAGCAGCGCACCGCATCCGGATCCTGCCATCCGTTCGATTAGCGTCACGTCACGAAAGCCCAGCCCATCATCTTCGGCGCGGCCCGTGTCATCGTCCCG
>OMJK01000066.1 GCA_900299325.1 Nitrospiraceae bacterium
CGTTGGCGCCGAGTTCGACGTCGTCTTCGATCGTCACGCCCCCCAATTGCGGAATCTTGTGGTGGCGGCCCTGGTGCTGGACATAGCCGAATCCGTCCGCGCCGATCACGGTGCCGCTGTGGACGATCACCCGTGCGCCGACCGAGCAGCCTTCCCGCACCACGACATTGGGATAGAGGACCGAATCGTCTCCGACCGTTGAATCGGCTCCCACAAAGACGCCGGGGTAGAGCGTGACGCGGGCACCGATCGTGACGCGATCACCCAGCGTGACGAACGGCCAGATCGACGGCTGCGCGCCGATTCGGACCCCGGTGCCTTGCGTCACCTCGGCGGCGATGCCGCGGGGCGGTGGCGAATGGACGAAGAACCGCTGGGCCACTTGCACGAACGCCAACTGCGGATTGCCGACGACGATTTGAGGAATGGCGAGGTCGGCCAGATGGCGATGAACGATCAACGCGCCGGCCTTGGGTGCGCCGATGATTTTAAGCGCGCGGTCGTGCGCCACGAACGAGAGCGATCGGGAGTTGGCTTCTGCCAGACTGGCCAGCGATGAGATCGTCGTCGTGCCGTCGCCATGCAGATCTCCGCCGATGAGCCGGTGAATGTCTGCCAACGTAACGGACGTCGATGGTGCCATGGTGGACTAGGCTTTCTTCCGTTTGGATTGTGCTGTCGCACCGGGTTTCGCCGCCGGCGCGGCTTTGGCGGGAGCCAGCCGGGTCTTCACGTAGGCGGCAACCGAACCGACGGTCGTCAAGCCGGCCAGATCCTGATCCGGAATCTGCAAATCGAACGCTTCCTCGATCTTATACAGCAACTCGATCACGGCCATGGAATCGAGCCCCAGATCGTCGCGCAGATGGTGGCTCTCCTTGATGGTGGCCGCGTCGCGTTTCAGGTACTCGGCCAGGGCCTGAATGATTCTGGGGGCGATCTCGCGGTCGGTGGTCATGCGCGTTCCTTTGTCGTTAGACTGTGAACTCGTTCAAGCGGACCAGGGCCGGAGCACGACGGCCGCATTGTTGCTGCCGAATCCGAATGCGTTCAGCAGCGCGGCGCGGATTTTCCGCTCCTGGGTCGATCGGCTGATGCCGCCGAGCCGGCACGCCGGGTCGGGCGTCTCGTAATTGGCGGTCGGATGGATCTGCCCGGTTTGGATGGCGAGCGCCGACGCAATAGCGCCGATGGCACCGGCCGCGCCCAGTGTATGCCCCACCAGAGATTTTGTGGCATTCACCGCGATTGCATCCGCCCGTTTCTTGAACAGATGGCGGATGGCTTTGGCTTCGACTTCGTCGCCGATGTTGGTGGACGTCGCATGGGCGTTGATGTAGTCCACCTGTCCCGGCGCCACGCCGGCGGACTCGAGCGCCAGCTTCATCGTCGTGGCGACTTCGACGCCGTCCTCGCGGGGAATGACCATGTGATAGGCCTCGCTGGTGGCCGCATAGCCGGCCAGTTCCGCGTAAATGTTGGCTTTGCGCTTTTTCGCGTGGGCGGCCGACTCCACGATCAATGCACCGGCGCCTTCTCCCATCACGAACCCGTCGCGGTCCCGGTCGAAGGGGCGCGCGGCCCGCTCCGGCGCGTCGTTGTATTTGCTCGACAAAGCGCGCAGCGAACAGAATCCGGCGAACACCAGCGGGGTGATGCTGGCATCGGCGCCGACCGTGATGACAACGTCGGCCTGGCCGGTGCGGATACATTGCAAAGCCTGTCCGAGCGCGTGGGCGCTCGACGAACAGGCGGTGGAGATCGTGAGGTTGGGGCCTTTGGCCCCGTACGCCATTGCCACAATGCCGGAGGCGGAGTTGAGCGTAATCACCGGAATGAAGTTCGGATGGACCCGATGCGGTTTCTGCTGCTCGTACAGCTGCGTGACTTCCCGCTCGCCCATCACCATACCGCCCATGCCGGCGCCGACGATGACACCGACCCGGTGCGGCCGTTCTTTCGCCATCGAGAGGTCGGCGTCGGCCAGCGCCTCTTTCACGGCGACGAGCGCAAATTGCGCGTAGCGGTCGACCCGGTCGCTCTGTTGCGGAGGCAGATACTGTTCGGGGGCGAAGGCGCGCACGCGTCCGGCGATTTTGCAGCGGTAACCCTCCATCGGCAGCGTGCCGAACGACTCGATCGCCGAAATGCCGGATTGGCCGGCCAGAGCCGATTTCCAGAATTCGCTGACGCCGATGCCGATCGGTGACACGATGCCGAGCCCGGTAATGACGGCACGAACAGGCACAGGGTCCTCGCTTTCTCCGCACGCGCTGAATCCTACTTACCGGAAGGGCGGAAAGCAGTCAACAGCGGCCCGTCGCGTCAATAGCGCACTTTCAGCAGGAGATAGAGTCCGAAACTGGCGAACACGATGTCGGCCGTCCATCCGGCCAGCAGCGGCGTCAGCGCGCCGCCGCGGCCCAACGCGATGGCGATGGAATGCGTCGTCCAGTAACAGAAGCCCACGACCAGCGCCTGGCCGATGCCGATGGCCATGCTGCCGCCGCGCACGCCGCTGCGCTGGAGACTGAGCGCGATGCCGACCAGCACCATAATGACGGCGACGAACGGAAATGCGATGCGGCCGTAGTAGTCAGTCAGGAGCCGGGCCATCGACATGCCTTCCTGGGTGAACCGGCTGAGATAGCCGCGAATATCCTGAAACGTCATGGTCTCGGTATCGCCGGCCAGCCAGGAGGTGAAGTCGTCGGGAATCAGCGAGAGGTCCGCCGGCTGCTGAGAAAAGGGGACCATGGCAACCGTGCCGTCGGGCTGGAAGCGCCGTTGATTACCGTTCAGCAATATCCAGCCGGTGCCGGTATAGCGGGCCTGCGCGGCTTCGGTCATCCGGTCCAGGCGGAACGTGTCCGCGAAGTGGTAGAGCCGGACGCCGCGCAGGGCGGCGCCGCCGACCTCGATCTCGCTGATCTGCAGCAGCGTATCGGCGCCGATGCGGGCCCAAGGGCGCGGCGCGGCGACCGTGGTCGGGGTCGGGCGCTTTTCGATGTCGACGAGACGGATGTGTTCGGCTTCTTCCGAGGCCAGCGGAATGACGACGGCGCTGAACGACAGCAGGACCAGCGTGACGGCCGAGGCGAAGACGATGAACGGCGAGGTGATCCACGGCAGGCTGATGCCGCAGCTGCGCATCGCGGTGATTTCGTTGCTGCGGGAGAGCAGCCCGAGGGTCAGCAGCGTGGCCATCAGCACGGCGAGCGGCGCAATCTGAAAGGAGATCGCCGGCGTTTTCAGCGCGAAGTAGGCGAGGATCGGGACGAGCCCGGCGTCGTACCGGATGAACCGGCGGACTTTTTCGAAGAAGTCGATGACGAGATAGATCGTCATCAGGCCGGCAAAGCACATCAGGAAGATCTTGGCGTACTCGCGGAGGATATAGCGGAAGAGAATCGACATCGTCGTCAGTGCCGGCTCATGGTCCAGAAGGCATATAGGGTGATGGCGGCGAACAGCCCGTTCGGCAGCCAGGCGCCGGCGAACGGGGGAATCATCAAGGTCGTCACCAGAAATTCGCAGGCGACGTTCAGCACATAGTAGACCACGACGATGAGGACGCCGACGGCGAATCCGCCGATGCGGCCCGACCGCTTGGAGACGATGCCGACCGGCACGCCCAGCAGGCAAAACACCAGCGAGGCGGTTGGAAAGGCCAGGTCTTTGTAATGCTCCATCAAGCGGCGCAACGCCTGCGTATCGGTCCAGCGGCTTTCGGTGAGCCGGGCCAGAATCGTCTCGTAGGTCGGACGTTCCTCGACGGCCGCATAGCCGCTCTGGCTCAAATTCAACCGCAGGTCGTAGGTGGCGAATGCGATCTGCTCGTACTGGTCGGTTTGATAGGGCCGGTTATGAATCACGCCGCTGAGCAGCCGGAGCGAGACGAGATCATGCGCGGAGTCCAGCAGCACGTCATAGTGTTCGGCGACGATCACGCGCGGGGCGGCGGGATCCCGCTCGTCGGAAATGAAGATGCCTTTCGAGGGCCGGCCGGAGCCGTCGTCCGGCACATAGATCGTCAGTTTCGGCATCGGCTCGTTGAAGGTGCCGTGTTCCAACGCCAGGACGAGTTGATCCCGCAGGAGGTTCAAGGCCACCTTCTTCAAATTCATCGAACTCCAGGGCTGGCCCCATTGCGCCAGCCAGAGGGTCAGGCTGAAGACGAAGACGGCGAACAGCAGAACCGGCTGGGTGAGCCGGAAGAGGCTGAGACCGGCCGCCCGCATGGCGACCAGTTCCTTGTCGTACGAGAGCCGGCCGAATGCGGTGATCGAGGCGATGATCCCGGCGATCGGCAGCGTGAGTACGAGAAAGGACGGCAGCAGGATCGAGAAGACTTTGATGACCGCCCAGAGCCCGACGCCTTTCGACACCAGCAGCTCCACCAGGCGGAGCAGTTCGCGGGTGAGCATTACGAAACAGAGGGCGCCGAGACTCAGGCCGAACGGGGAGAGCAGTTCGGAGAAAATGTAACGATCAAGCAGGGTTCGTAGGATCACAGCGTCTGAACTGCGTGTATAGCCGACACTATAGGGAACTTGCCGGCCGGTGTAAACCGCGGACCGGTTCCGAAGCGTCAAACTATTGCTTGACATGTCCCAGGACCTAATGGTACATGGCTGCGCGATTTTTGTTAACAGATGGGTTCTGTGTCATGCACCACTTCCGCAGTTGCCCGTCGGTTCAATCCCTCTCCCCCGTATTTTTCTCATCGGTCTTCATTTCCGTCGTCGGGGCGTCGTATTGGGCACACAGCATAACAGCGCGTGGTTGTTGATGAAAGGAGGAGGTTTGTGAAGACAAAAGGCACTGTGAAGTGGTTCAACGATCGAAAAGGGTTCGGGTTCATCCGGCTCGATAGCGGCGAAGATGTCTTCGTCCACTATTCGGCCTTGCAAGGGGAAGGATTCAAAACGTTAAAAGAAGGCGAAAACGTCGAGTTCGACATCGTACAAGGCGCCAAGGGACCGCAGGCTGCCAATGTGCTGAAGATGATGGCGTCGGCGTCCTAGTTCGTCGGTTTCGTTTCAGCGATACAGTCTATCGGGCCGGTCTTGCTTCGGTGAGACCGGCCCGTTTATTTCGCCGCCATGTTCCCCGCATTTCTTTGACAAAACCCATTGACACTGTTAGCGTTTCTCTATTCCTGACTGATCAGGACGAGAGGAAATCTCTGTGTCCGCCGACCGCACGAAAACACTCCATCAAGCCCAGTTGTACGCGTCCAAAGGCCAGTACGACGCCGCCATCGCCGAATGGAAAAAGCTGGCGGTCGACGCGCCGAACGACGGCAGCATCCAGAACAGCATCGGCGACCTGTATCTGAAGCGCAACGCCAACACCGAAGCCGTTGCGGCCTTTCTGCAGGCCGCCGCGATGTTCCGGACGGACGGCGCGACGCTCAAGGCCATCGCGGCCTATAAGAAAGTGCTCAAGATCGACCCGACCCGCTACGAGGTCTACCGCCACCTGGGCGATCTCAATGCGGAGCGGGGGCTGCTCAGCAGCGCCGTGCAGGATTACCTCACGGTCGGCAAACATTATCTGAAGGAAGGGCGTGGAAAAGACGCGCTGGACATCTACCGGAAAATCGTCGAGCAGGATCCCGCCAA
>OMJK01000067.1 GCA_900299325.1 Nitrospiraceae bacterium
ACGCGACCGGCTGACCGCCGTGGATCTTTTCATTCAAATAGGCCGCCATCTGGCCGGAGCCGGCCAGGGCTTCGTCCTTCAGCGTCCCGCGGGTCATTTCAAACGGTTCCGCCGCCGCCGTCCGTCCACCCAGCTTCACGCCCAGCGAACTGACCATCTGCGTCTCGCCGGGGTTGGTCACCATGGAGAACTTCGCGCCGCAGGACGGGCAGCCGAAGAACACACCGAGCGAGGCTTCCCCCGGCTTCTCGACCTTCTCGAAGTTCATGTAGGTTTCGCAGTTGAGGCAAACGAATTTCATAGCAACTCCTCTCGCCTGATGCGGCTCACAGCTTTTCTGCCAGAACCTTCTTATAGTCCAGCAGTGTGCGGATCCGGCCGGCAATGTCCTGGTAACGCTGAATCGTCGGATAGGTTTCGTCGAGCAGCGGGGCGCCTTTGTCGAAGGTGCGGGCGAGCTTCCGGTCGAAGGGAATGCGGCCCAGCAACGGCAGGTCGAGCACCTCGCACATCGCTTCAGTGTTGCCCTCGAACAGCTCGTTCTGCTCGCCGCAGGACGGGCAACGGTACTCGCTCATGTTCTCCACGATCCCCAACACCTTGATGCCCATGTCGCGCGCATAGGTCACCGACTTCTGCACCACATCCGAGGCGACTTCCGATGGCGTCGTCACGACGATCGCACCGGCCAGATCGGGAATGAATCCGGCGATCACCGGCGGCTTGTCGGCTGCAGCGCCGGGCGGCAAATCGGCGAGCAGATAATCCAGTTCTCCCCACACGACGTCGGCCAGAAATTCTCGAATCACATTCATTTCCATGAGGCCGAGCCAGACTGGGCTGACATCCATCGGGCCTTTCCAGCGGACCGGCGAGGCGTCGTCCAGGAAGAAGTCCATCGACGCGACCTTTATGCCGAGGGGGCCGACCGGTGGGATAGCCCCTTGCGGGGTCATCTTGAGCGACTGGCCGTGCAGGCCCAACATCCTGGGCACGCAGGGGCCGTTCAAATCGACATCCAATAGGCCGACCTTCGCGCCCTGACGGGCCAAGGCGAGCGCCAGGTTGACGGTGGTCATGCTCTTGCCAACCCCGCCCTTGCCGCTCATCACGACCAGCTTGTGCTTGATGCCGGCCATCCGGGCCTGGACCTGCTTGGTCTGCTCGGTAATCTGCTGGACGACCTTGGCGTCGTCGGAATACTTCAATTTCCCCAGGATCGATTTCAGGTCTTTTTCCGGTGCCATTTCCATACCCTTTAATGCTGGGTAAAAGAACAAGGGCGATACCGTAACACAGCGGTTTCTGGGGAGTCAAACCACTCCGGTCCGAGCCGATTCATGTTGCTCAGATCGAGTATTGGAACGTCGGCTTCGCGCCGATTGCCTGCGCCAGGACCCCCCGCTTTTTCAGTTCCTCCATAATCCGCCTGGTCGCCGCATCAAAGTCCGTCGGACCGGTCAGAACGATATCCGTATTCGGCGGCGGTTCCTCCTCAGTCTTGCTCATATGGACCGCGATGACCGGCGCCGGGTGGACCAGCGTTCTGATGGCCTGGACCGCTTCCTTATAAGCGAGGCCGAACGGATTGGTGGTCGAAACCACGATCAGTCCCGTATCGATCAGGAGCCGGGCTACTTCGCCGTACCGACGGGCCATTTCGGTGGTCTGGCCGCGCTCTTCTTCGCTCAGATCGGCGTCGAGGCCGCGGCGCAGGTTTTCGCCATCCAAGAGATAAGCATGGCGGCCGTCCGCCACGAGCCGGCCTTCCAACTTGCGGGCGAGGAACGACTTGCCCGTATGGCGTCCGCCGGTAAAGACCACGACCGCCGCGCGGTGGCCGTACTGCTTCGCCCGGTCTTCGATTCCCACTTCGCCCTTCACCCAGGCGAAGTCGCGCCGCCGGGCCTCTTCGCGGAGAAATTCCTGGTCGTCATGTACCTGCTCGGTGACGATACCGCCACCTGCGATGTCGTATTCGTCGACGAGGACGAAGCGGCCGGTCGACTCGAACGATGCAGAGAGATCGAGGGCGATCGGCGCTTTCGAACGGAGCGTCAGTTCCGCCACCTGGTTTTTCTGGACGACCCCGCTCCCCTGCTGCTGGGCAAGGTCCATCGTGTCGATAATCCGGTGGATATCCGCGACTTCGCAGTCGACTTCCTTCGTGGCGACGCGCAACAGATACTTGCGCCCTTTCTCCAGCGGACGTTTGCCCAGCCAGAAGACGTTGGCCCGAAACGCCGTCGAGACCAGCGGGAGATGTTCCTGGTGCGAGGCGACTTCGCCGCGCTCCACAAAGATTTGTTCGTCGAGCGTGACGCCGACCGATTGTCCGGCCTGCCCTTCCGTCGGAGGGGGATCGATGTTGAAGGCTTCGACGGATTTGATGTTGGCGCGTTTATTCGACGGCGAAAACACCAGATGGTCGCCGACCTTCAACCGTCCCGCCATGATGCGGCCGGCGATGATGCGGCGCGCGTCGAACTTGTACACGTCCTGCACGGCCAGCCGGAGCGGCTGTTCCGCCCGCGCCGCCTCCTTCTTGAACTGGCTGAGCGTGTCGAGCACGGTCGGACCGGTGTACCAGGCCATCTTGCCGCTGCGGCTGACGATGTTGTCGCCGAGCTTGGCGCTGACCGGAATGAACTGGGCCGGCACGGCTTTGAACTGGCCGAGAAATTCCCGATACTCCTTCTCGATCCCCTCAAACACGTCCTGCCGGTAGCCGACGAGATCCATCTTATTGACGACGACGGCGAACTGGCGGACACCGAGCAGCGAGAGCAGATAGCCGTGCTTCTTGGATTGCTCTTTGACGCCTTCCAGCGCATCGATCAGCAGCAGCGCCGCCTCGGCGCGCGCCGCGCCGGAAATCATGTTCTTGAGAAATTCCTTGTGACCCGGCGCGTCGATGATGATGTACTGGCGGCCTTTCCAGATAAAAAATGTCCGCGCGGTATCGATCGTGATGCCCTGTTCCTGTTCTTCCAAAAACGCGTCGAACAGAAAGGCGTACTCGAACTCCTTGCCCTGCTGCCGGCAGATGGCCTGAACTTTCTCCAGCTTCCCGTCCGGCAGCGAACCGGTATCCGCATAGAGCCGGCCAAGCAGCGTGGACTTGCCATGGTCGACATGCCCGACGATGACGATATTCAGATTCTCGGATGGTTTGGTGGAAGTCGCCGTGGTGCTCATGATTACATGTACCCGTCTTTCCGTAGCATCTCCATTCCGCGGCCCTCGTCCTGCGCCCGTCCCGACCGTTCGGCCACCGTGGTGTGCCGCAGTTCCTCGATAATGTCGTCTACGCTTTTGGCGGTCGACTTGATCGGCGTGGTGCAGGGCGCGCAGCCGAGACTGCGATAGCGGGTGCCGTCACCTTTGTCGAGGTACAGGTCGATGAAGGGAATATTTTCCAGCTTGATGTATTCCCAGATGTTGATCTCGGTCCAATCCAGCAAGGGATGGATACGAATGTGCGTGCCCGGTGGGAACGTCGTCTTATATTGGTCCCACAATTCGGGCGGCTGGTCGCGGAAGTCCCAATCGCCGTGCTTGTCGCGGGGTGAAAAGTAGCGTTCCTTGGCGCGTGTTCCCTCTTCGTCGGCGCGGACACCCAGGATGATGCCGGTGTAGCCCTTCTGTTCGATCAACTGCTTGAGCCCGTTCGTCTTGAGGGCCGTGCAGCAGGCCACGCGCCCCATCGTATGGTTCATGCCGGCGGCGAGCGCTTCCTTGTTCTGGCCGACGACCAGATCCAGTCGCCACTCGCGCGCCAACCGGTCGCGGTACTCGATCATCGCGGGAATCTTGTAACTGGTGTCGACGTGCAGCAGCGGAAACGGCACATGGCCGAAGAACGCTTTGCGCGCGAGCCACAGCAGCACCGTCGAGTCCTTGCCCATCGACCAGAGCATGCCGAGGTTGTCGAAGTGCTTGTACGCTTCGCGCAGAATGAACACGCTTTGATCTTCCAATTGCCTCAGGTGTTTCACGATAGACTCCTAAATCCGTTTTCCGCTTCCTGCTGACACAGGTTCCTGCACCAGTTCATCGAGTTTCCGCGCCGCCGCGCCTCCTTCGAGGGCGGCGCGAGCGGCAGGCAGACAGGCCGTCAGCGATGCGCCCTTACCGGCGGCGTACAACAACATTGCGGCATTGATCAGCACCCAGTCTTTGGGACCGCCCGGCACCTGATTCTGGAGAATGCGCCGCAGCAGGTCCGCTTCCCTGTCCCGCTGCTCCGGCGGGAAGCCGGCCATCTCGCGGGACGAGCCGAACGCCATGCCGAAATCCTTCGGGCCGATGCCCAACGGCGTGATGCGCTCGTCGCGCAGTTCCAGCACTCTCGTGGCAGCCGCCAGGGACAATTCGGGATCGCCTTCCACGCCGCGGACCACGAACGCCCGCGGGCAGCCCAACATCCGCAACGCTTCCGCCGTCTTTTCAAAATGGGGCGGATGCGAGAGGCCGATCACCTGTGCCGCCGCTCGTGCCGGGTTCAAGAGCCGCGCGACCGGATGGAACACATTGCGCACGCCCAACTCCTGCCGCATATCCAAAAAGCGATAAAGCGGCGGATGGTAGAGTCCAATGTCCAGATATGCGAAACCCTTCTTGTTCACATTCTCGGCGACCACTTTTGAATCTTGATCAATGGGAATGCCCAGTGCTTTGAGCACACCGGCTGATCCCGGTCTGTTGGGCACACCGTCATAGCCATGCATCAAAATCGCGGCGCCGGCTGCGGAGGCCACAATCGATGCGGCGATAAGCGCATGGAACGTATCCTGTTTGCCGGCGTAGCTGGGCACATCGACCAGCGCGAGATCTTTTGACACTGCCAACGGCGGCACATACTGCCGCGCCGTCGCCGTGAAGGCCGCCAGCTCCGTGACCGACTCCATCTTGAACCGCATGGCGATCAGAAACGCACCGACTTGCGCCGGCGTGGCCTCTCCTTCGATCAACGCTTTCGTGGCCTGCTTCGCCTCGTCCCACGTCAGGTCCTTGGAGGCCTTCGGTCCCTTGGCAATTTTGGCGAGGAGTTCTTGAAAGGGCATGTTATGCCTTGTGCAGGCCGCACTCGGTTTTGGTGAAATTTTTCCAGCGGCCGGCCCGCGGATCTTCTCCGGGCGCCACAGGCGCGGTGCAATGAGTGCAGCCGATGCTGGGGTAATTCCGGTCGTGCAGCGGGTTGTACGGAATCTCGTACAGCTTGATGTAGGTCCACACGTCGGCCCAACTCCAGCGGGCCAGCGGGTTGACCTTCACGAGGCCGAATTTGGTGTCCCATTCGATTAAGCCGGCGTTAGCCCGGGATGGCGCCTGGTCTCTCCGGATACCGGTGATCCAGGCGTCGTAGCCCTGCAGCACACGCGTGAGCGGTTCGACTTTCCGCAGCTGGCAGCAGCGGTCGGGATCTTTCGACCACAAGGCGTCGCCATACTGTTTCGCCTGCTCGTCAGGCGTCAGCCGGGATTTAATCTGCAGCAGCTGGGCCGGTTTCAAATCATACTGGGCGGCGATGCGGTCGCGGGTGGCGTAGGTTTCCGCAAATAGAAAATCGGTATCGAGATAGAAGAGCGGCACCGACTTGTCCAGGCGATGGACCATGTCCACCAGCACGACGTCCTCCGCGCCGAAGCTGCACGCCAGGACGATCTTCGACGCATAGCGCTCGAGCGCCGCTGCCACCACGTCCTGCGGTTGCTTCGACTCGAGCGAGTCGCTGAGTGTCTTGAGGTCGGCCGCGAGGGCCGACGATTCTTTCGTCGTCATAGCCAGTCAGTGTTGCCTCACGCCTCGACTTTTTCGACCAGCACCCGATAGTGGGCGGCTTCCGGCTCCAGCGCTTCCTGCAGCAGGACCTTGTGCCCGTCGTTCTTCAAGCTCATCGGCACGTTCTTGATCGGCTCGCCGGCATCCAGCCAGACTTCCAGCTTCTCGCCCGCGTCCATCATCTCCAGTTTGAGCTTGGTCTTCACATAATTCATCGGACAGGCGACACCGCGCAGGTCGTACACCGGCGCGCCGGTTGGTGCAGGCGCGGCTTGTGGCGCCGGTTTGACCGGTTCGGTTTTCTTCGGGGCCGGCGCTTCCGTCGCCGGCGCCAGCTTGAGGTCCTTGCCCATTTGGTCCGTGGCGATGCGGCAGGCGTCGACAAAGCCTTTCGCAAAATCCATCTTCGACCGGGCGGACTCGGCAGTCGTGTCCTTGGGGCCCAGGTCCCCGACCTGTTTGCTCAGTTCACGATACATCGCCGGTACGATGCCCTTGGGAGCCAGGCGCCGTTCGAACTCCGACAGGATCTCCGCATCCGTCGCCGGGTCGAGCCCTTCGGTGACCAATAACGCTTTGGCGGCAGCCAGCACGGCGCGGTACGACTTGTTCACCGAAACGGAGTACTGGTGTTTGTCCACCAGGAGTTTTGCCTGGTAGAGTTCCTGATCGGCTTCGAGAATGCCGTTCTCGATCATTTCGAGCGCACCGCCGGCGCACTCGCCCGGCCCCAGATCTTCCAGGATGAATTCCTCTTCGCCTTCCCAGTCGTAGTAGAAGGTCGGATCGTCCCGATAGGACGGCACGATGGTGTAGGGAATCAGTTCGTCCTTCAACTTGTTCTTGCCAACGCGGGCGATGAAACCCGGCAGGCCTTCATTCGCCTGGCGGTCGCGCCGATAGACGTCGATCAAATGCGTGAGCGCGGCCGGCACGGCTTTGGCCGGCAGCTTGACGGTCATCTGGCCGATGCGCGGCGTGCCGTTCACGGAACCGCCCAAGTGCAATTCGTAATGCGGCGCGACATGGTCGCCCAGACGTTTCCCGACTCCATGCAGTCCGATGGTCGAGATGTGGTGCTGCGCGCAGGAGTTGTGGCAGCCGCTGATCTTGACGTCAACGCCGGCTAAATCCTCGGGCACCCGCCCGGCGGGGAACACTTCGGCCAGTGCCCGCGCGAGGCCCTTCGACGACGTGATACCGAGGCCGCAGGTATCGGTGCCCGGGCAGGCGATGATGTCTTCGACCAGTTCGGCGCCGGGATCAGCCAGACCGTGCGACACCAGTTCATCATAGAGCGCGGACACGTGATCCTCCGGAATCCAGCGGATGACGACGTTCTGATTGATCGTCGTTCTGAGATTGCCGTTGGAATAGCGCTCGGCCAGATCGGCGACGTGGAGCATCTGCTCTGCCGTGATGTCGCCCATAAAGAGCTTGATCGCGGCCGTGACATAGCCGCCCTGCTTTTGCGGTACCACGTTGGTGCGCTTCCACATCTGGAACGGGGTTTCATGGCCGATGGCGCTGTGATGTCCGTTGGCGTTGGCCTGAACGCCTTTGGCCCCGCTCGTGCGAGTCGGCATGATCAAGGCAGGCGGCTCGTCCTGATGAGCCAGCAACGTGAGCCCGCCGTTCGTTGGAAGCGAACGGCCCATCGCGACGTAGGCCGCTTCCCAGCGGCGCTTGAATTCCTCGAAGCCCAACTTTTCGATCACGAACTTCATACGGGCTTTGTTGCGGTTCTTGCGGTTGCCCAGGGTGTCGAACACCTTGATAACCGCTTCGATGCTCGGAATCAGCTCATCCATCGGCGTGAACTCGCGCAGCAGTTGCGCGACACGGGGTGCGGATCCGAGGCCGCCACCGGCCACCATGCGGAATCCGATCGCGCCATCCGCTCGCTTGACCGCCAGCAGGCCGATGTCGTGAATCGGTGTGAGGGCGCAATCATGCTTGCAGCCGGAGAAGGCGATCTTGAACTTCCTCGGCAGGCTCTGGTTGAGCGGATTGCGGAGAAGATGATAGGCGACCGTCTTTGCGTACGGTGTCACGTCGAACACTTCGCCCTGGCAGACTCCGGCCAGATGGCAGGCCGTGACGTTCCGCACGGTGTTGGCGCAGGCCTCTCTGGTCGTGAGGCCGACTTCGGCCAGCCCGCGCATGATCGTTGGCACGTCCCGCAGGTCGACAAAGTGCAGTTGGATGTCCTGCCGTGTCGTGACATGGCCGACGGCGGTGGCGTAGCGATCAGCGAGCTCCGCCACGCGGCGTAGCTGGTTGGCCGAGATGCCGCCGAAGGGAATCTTGATCCGCACCATCTGCACGCCGGCCTGCCGCTGTCCGTAGATGCCGTACTGCAGGCGGAAGGGCTTGAAGATGTCTGTTGAGACATCGCCGGTCAGGGCGCGGCAGGCTTCGGCCTCGAACGTTTCGATTTCCTCGGCGATGGCCGGGGGAATCGGACCGGTCTTGATCGTGGGAATCGCCAGGCGCTGTGTTGTGCTCATGGGAACATCTCCTTCACCCTTCAACTTCGTTGAGCTGAAGGAACCGACCGTCCACGTTCAAATGTGATACATGGGATTGCGTTGCTCTTCGATGGCCCGTTGGCGGCCGGCAAGTTGTTCCACCGTGATATTGCCGAGCACGTCACGCTCCGCCCGCTGCACTTGATCCCAGACATCTCCCAGCAGCTGATCCTGCTTAGACTGGCGGCGGTCGAACGCGGTCTGACCGTGAAACGACCGGCGGAAGACCGGACCATCCAATGCTTCCCAGATGTCGGCGACGGACAGGTCCGACGGTTTTTTCAGCAGCACGTACCCGCCCTGTGCTCCGCGAAGGCCTTCGACCAGGCCGGCCTTCTTCATCATATGGAGGACCTGCTCCAGAAAGCGGATCGGAATAGCCTGACGCCGTGCAATAGCCCTGGCTTGTACCGGTGCGTCCTTGCTCATCGCAAGGTCAACAGCCGCCATAATTCCATAGGTTACGCGTTGAGACACTTTCATTCTTTATTATTCCGATAGGAATTTAATCCTGTGGATATGTATACGCCTGCACTCGTCAGTCTGTCAAGGGGGCGGTCTGGCTTATAGAACCGTGAAACGTTCCATCGCTGATTCCGGTTTGCGGGTCAATGAGTCCGGCGACTCCGTCGTCCTATTCAATTTTTCTCTGACGTGTCGCCCTGCTCCTCCGTGATTCGATCGTCAACGATGCGGTGAGCGAGACGCCATCGTCAATACACGTAGCGCGTCGTTGAAATTTTCTCGACTCGCGATGGATCACCAAGGCAAATCCGCGCGGGACGTGCGCTCGGAGTCATGCAGAGAAAAATATCCGATTGACATCGTTCTCCCTCTGGGCAATAATCCCGCCCACTTCTTCGCGTGGTCCCTTCATGTCTGTGCCTTCATCCGTCTTTACGATTCTCCTGATCACTGCGGACTCGGATGTCCAGGCGCACTTCAAGCACACATTCAAGGATGCAGCGATCACCGTCGCGCGGGATTCCGCGTCGGTGCCGAAGGACGTGTCGAAACGGCCGTTCGATGCGGTGGTGGTGGAATCCCGGGCCGGGCATGACGACGTCGATACCGTGGCTCGGTACATCGATCCGTCGCACACACTCGTGATCACCGGTTCCCGCACGGTTCTCCGGCGGTCGGCGAAGATGATGCAGCTCATGAATCAGCAGGTTGGCCATGGGGCGAACGGGAAGGCGCGGGATTTGTCGCTGGAAGGGTATCTGGAATCGAAGATGGGCGACTTCGTCAAAGGGATGCGCAACGGATCGGCGCGGAATCTGCACCCCATGCTGATCTCGGCCGTAGAGCGGCCCTTGATTGCCTCGGCGCTGCGTGAAACCCAGGGGAACCAGATTCAGGCGGCGGAGCTGCTCGGACTGAACCGGAACACACTGCGGAAGAAGATTACCGAGTTACACATTCCCTTGAAGCGTTCGCGGACACGATCGACGCACAGTCTCTGAACGGTGCGGTTCTCGTCGCGATGCGGTAGTGCCCATGGGTCCTAATCACCATCATCCATACACCCAACAAGGAGGGGACTGATGACGAAAGAAGAATTGATTGCCAAGATGGCTGCATCCGCGGGCATCACCAAAGTGGCCGCCGGCACTGCGCTACAGGCTTTCACCGGGGCCGTGACGTCCTCCCTCAAGAGAGGACAGCGGGTATCCCTCGTCAATTTCGGGACCTTCACCATCTCCAAGCGGAAAGCGCGGATGGGGAGAAACCCTCGCACCGGCGAGGCGCTCCGCATTCCAGCCGCCAAGGTTCCGAAGTTTTCGGCCGGTAAAGAATTGAAGTCAGCGGTCAAGTAACGACCGTCGACGGGCGAGTCAGCAAAGAGAAGGCGACACCTTCCGGCATACGGAGGGCGGTCTCCTTCTCTTTGCTTTTCTTGACACTTTGTGCGGGCCTATATTAGCATGCGCACCCGGACGATAGGCGCGTAGCTCAGGGGGAGAGCGCTACCTTGACACGGTAGAGGTCGACGGTTCAAGACCGTCCGCGCCTACCACCCGGCTGAGGGCATCCGGTGCCTCTCGGAGGCGGGGTGCCTTTGCTATTTTTGGAGCCTGTTCAACCAGTCTAAGTGATGAACATTTCTACAAAAGGCGGCGCAGCGGTCACGGTTGTTTCCGGGCAGACGGTGCGGGATGCTCTGTCGGCGGTCGGGGTGGCCGTGGGACCCGATATTCTGGCGGCCAAGGTCAACGATCAGATCGTTGACCTGTCGAAGCCATTGACCGGCGATGCGGTCATCGAGCCGCTCCGGTTCGATAGCCCTGAAGGCCGGGAAGTCTACCGCCACAGCAGCACCCACATCATGGCTCAGGCGGTCAAGGAACTGTTCCCGACCGCCCAGTTGACCATCGGTCCGGCGCTGGAAGACAGTTTTTACTACGACTTCGCCTTCGAGCGGCCGTTTACGCCGGAGGATTTGGAGAAAATCGAGGAACGCGCCCGCGAGATCGCCAAACGCAAGCTGACGATCACCCGGCGGGAGTTTAGCAAGCAGGAGGCGATCGAGTTCTTCAAGTCTCGAGGCGAGCATTACAAGGTGGAACTGATCCAAAGCTTTCCGGACGGCGAACCCATTTCGGCCTATACTCAAGGCGAGTTCGTCGATCTGTGCCGCGGGCCGCACCTGCCGTCGACCGGCCACGTCGGGGCGTTCAAACTGCTGAATACCGCCGGCGCCTACTGGCGCGGCGATGAGCGGAACCCGATGCTGCAGCGGATCTACGGCACGTCCTTTCCGACCAAGGCCGAGCTGGATGCGCATCTGGCCCGCCTGGAGGAAATCAAGCGGCGCGACCACCGCAAAGTCGGCAAGGAACTCGATCTCATCACCATTCAGGACGAAATCGGCCCCGGCTTGGTGCTCTGGCATCCCAAAGGCGCCATGATCCGGTTGCTGATCGAGAACTTTTGGCGCGAACAGCATCTCAAAGGCGGTTACGAACTGGTGTACTCCCCCCACGTGGCGCGGTTGGATCTCTGGAAGACGAGCGGCCACGTCGATTACTACCGGGAGAACATGTTTGCGTCGATGAAAGTGGAGGGCAGCGAATATCAATTGAAGCCAATGAACTGCCCGTACCACATCATGATTTACAAATCGCATCTCCGCAGCTACCGTGACCTGCCCATCCGCTATGGCGAACTGGGCACCGTCTACCGGTACGAACGGACCGGCGTGCTGCACGGTCTCTTGCGGGTGCGGGGATTCACGCAGGACGATGCGCACCTCTTCTGCCGTCCCGACCAGATCGAGAGCGAAGTCAGCCGCGTACTGGATTTCACGTTTTTCATCCTGAAGGCCTTCGGCTTCGTGGAATTCGAAATTTTTCTGTCGACCAGGCCGGAACAGTCCGTAGGGTCCGACGAAAACTGGAGCCTCGCCACGAGTTCGCTCGAAGCGGCGCTCAAGAGCCGCGGGATTTCGTATCACCTGGACAAGGGCGGCGGCGCGTTCTACGGTCCGAAGATCGACATCAAGATCAAAGACGCCCTGGGTCGCTCCTGGCAGTGCTCGACCGTTCAGGTCGATTTCAACAATCCGCAGCGCTTCGAACTCGGCTACATCGGCGAAGACGGCAAGGCCCATCAGCCGATCATGATCCACCGCGCCTTGATGGGTTCGGTGGAGCGGTTCTTCGGCATTCTGGTGGAGCATTACGGCGGGGCGTTTCCGACGTGGCTGGCGCCGGTGCAGGTTGTGGTCATGGCGATTACCGACCAGCAGCGGGATTATGTCTCGTCGGTCGCGGCGCAACTGCGCGCCGCCGGGTTCCGGGTCGACGCGGATCTCCGGAACGAAAAGATCGGGTTCAAAATCCGGGAAGCGGAAAAGTCGAAGGTGCCCTTCATGCTCGTGGCCGGGGCCCGCGAAGTCCAGAGCGGGAGTCTCTCGGTCCGGGGCCGGAGCGGGTCGGATCTAGGCAGCATGACGGTTGCGGCCGTGCTGGAGCTCTTGCAAAAAGAGACGGCCGGCTCGCAGCGGGATTTCCAACTCACACACTGAGAGGTGGCTTATCGTTCCCAAACTGCGCGTGAATCGTGAGATTCGGGTCCGGGAAGTCCGGGTTATCGGCCCGGAGGGCGAACAGCTGGGGATCCTGCCGACGCCGGAGGCCTTCCGGCAGGCCCAGGAGCAGGGATACGACCTGGTCGAAGTGGCGCCGACGTCCGTTCCACCGGTCTGCCGGATCATGGATTACGGCAAGTACAAATATGAATTGAGCAAGAAGGAACATCAGAGCCGCCGGCATCAGAAGTCGACGCAGGTGAAAGAAATCAAGCTGCGGCCCAGAACCGACAAGCACGATTTGGAGATCAAGGTCCGGCAGATCAAAGAGTTCCTGGCGGAGGGGAACAAAACGAAGGTCACGCTCACGTATCGCGGACGGGAAATGGCCAATCAGGAGATGGGGCGCGCGGTGATGAATTCGGTGATCGCGCAGCTCACCGAAACCGGAATGATCGAATACGCGCCGCGCATGGAAGGGCGGAGTTTGATCATGATCGTGGCACCGAAGAACTAGCGGATAGCACACAGCTCACTAACCAAAGGACATCTCGACATGAAAGTCAAAACACACAGCGGAGCCAGCAAACGATTTGCCAAGACCGGCAGCGGAAAAATTGTGCGGCGGAAGGCGGGCCGGCGCCATCTGCTCAGCCATAAGGCGCGGGACCGGAAACGCCGCTTGAGCGGCACGCAGACCGTGGACCCGACGAGGACCTTGTCTTTGAACCGGTTGCTCCCGTATAAATAGCGTCAGTCTTAACGTGTAAAGGAGTATTGAGTCATGCCTCGCGTCAAAGGTGGATCGAAAACCAGACAACGAAGAAAGAAACGGCTGAAACTGGCGAAGGGACAGTACGGAGGCCGGAGCCGGCTGTTCCGCTCAGCAACAGAATCGGTCGATAAGGGACAGCAGTATGCCTATGTGGGGCGCAAGGACCGGAAGCGGGATTTCCGCCGCCTCTGGATCGCGCGCATCAGCGCTGCGACTCGCTCGCACGGGCTGACCTACAGTCGGTTCGTCAATGCCTTGAAAAAAGCCAACGTCCTGCTGGATCGGAAGGTCCTCTCCGACATGGCCATCAAGGACAGCGCCGGGTTCGAGAAACTCGTCGGTCTCGCCAAGCAGCATCTCACGCCAGCTACGGCCTAAGCCTCGTTGATTTATCTTTAGAGAGTCATTGAAAAGGGAGAACGACACAACGTCGTTCTCCCTTTTTATTCGGAGCTGGTGAGCTGCGACAAGTTGACGTCGAATGACACAACCGGCACGGAGATCTGCCAGCGTTCAAGGACTTCGGGGTGGACTTCGCCGATGACGCCGACGGATGTTCCTCCAACCACGATCTTACCCGCGCGGCCTTCGAGGAACGACGGATGCTGAACCGGCTGCAGGCTGTAATCCCTTCCTAAATGATAGAACAGCACATCCAAGCAGGAATGAATCTCGGAGAAGGCGGCGGTTGCGTGGGCAATCACGGCGCCGAGGATCATGTCGGTCCGTGAGCCGAGTTCGTGGGTCGGATCGGGAATTGCCACTTCGCCGGCCTCGAACAGCTTATGCGGATAGAAAGCCCGGCTGGACGCCGCTTCCACGCGCAGCAGGGACGGCAACATCCATTGGCGCAGGCAGGAGAACGTCAGGGCCATTGCATTATCGACCTCAACCATCTTGCCCCAGTCCGTGTCGTCCAGCCGCATGGCGTCGCGGTACTGATCCGGCGAACCGAGTATGTTGGAGATGATCTCCTGAAAGCCGAGCCCGACCATCAGTTCGCGCGCCCGGTCGGAAGTTTCTTCGATGCGCGAGAGCCCGCCCACGGTGAACTGCGCCGGCATCTCGGGCGCAAACGATCCATAGCCGCGGCTCATCGCCACATCTTCCACCACATCCATCGGGTGCATGAGGTCGTTCCGGTAGGGCGGGAGCTTCGCCTTGACCGTTCCATTTCCGGCTGAGACCTCGTAGCCGTAGACTTCGAGCGCCTGCTTCACGGTCTTCACGCCCAGATCCTGGCCCAGCGCCTGTTCGATGGTCTTGATCTGAATCGTTCTCGGCGTTCCCAAGTCCTGCGGCGTGACGACGCGTTTCCCCAGCGGCGTGTTCTTAGGGTACTGCACTTCGACCGGTTCGATCGTTGCGCCGCGGTCGGCCAGATTCGCCGCGAAGATGTTCAGCGTCAGGATGACCATCGCGAGGTCGGTGCCCGTCACTTCGACGAACAGTTCATCGTCGCCGACCCGCACTTCGCCGATCTCACGGCTATTGATGATCGGCGGGAATGAGAGGGGCTGGTTCTTCGCGTCGCGCAGGATCGGCAGCCGGCTCTGCCCGGCCAGGATGTGCCCATGCTCCAATCCTTTCGGATGGACCATGAGGATTTCTGACAGGGTCATCACCGTTTCCATGCCGAGCGGCGTGAAGCGCGCTTCGTCCGGCCTCACGAGCTCGTACGTCACGGGGAAGTGGATCTTCTTCAGCTGGTAAAGGCCGATGGACACCGTTTTCCGCTTGTGCCCGAAGATGTCGGCCAGTTTCTCCTGCGTCTGAATGAGTTGGGCCAGGCCGTCGTCCGTGACGCGGTACCCTGTAGCGGTGCAGGCTGCGACATAGGGACGGACCGATTCGATCCCCGGCGCCACGATGAGCCGCTGCGTCGCTTTGGTCTTTTTCGAGAAGAAGGCATAAGGCTTCGACTTGCCCTGTTGCTTGATGCGAACTTGCCGCGCGATCCCTTCGCAGCACCAGAGGTCCGGCCGGTTGCTGTCTTGCAGCTCGATCCGCAACTCGCCGTTCTCCGGGTTGTGGCCTTTCAGCTCGCCCTTCACAAGCATGAGCCACTCTTCGAGTTGTTCGATCGAGATCGAACGTGTCGCGCGGGCGCCGCCTAACAGCGATTCGAAATCCTCTTTGAAGATCGAAATAGTGGGCATGGCGCTAGAAAATACCTCTGGTCGTCCGGATCAGTTCCAGGTTATCCGTGAACAGTTCGCGGATGTCGTGGATGCCGAGGGCGACCATGGCCATGCGGTCCAGGCCGAGTCCCCAGGCGATGACGGGCACGTCCACGCCCAACGGCAACGTGACTTCGGGACGGAACAGGCCGGCGCCGCCGAGTTCCATCCATCCCAGCCGCGGATGGCGGACGTGCAGTTCTACCGATGGTTCCGTGAAGGGAAAGTAGGCCGGCACGAATTTCACTTCTTTGGCTTGCGCCACTTCGCGCGCAAAGAGATTCAGCAGGCCGAGTAGCGTTCGAAAATTAATATCTTTGCCCAGGACGATGCCTTCGACCTGGAAAAAGTCAGTGGCATGTGTCGCGTCGACCTGGTCGTAGCGGAAGCAGCGCGCGATCGAGAAGTATTTCCCAGGCGTCAACGGTCCCGCCGCCAGCGTTCGCGCCGACACCGCCGTGCCCTGACTGCGCAGCACCAGCCGTTTGGCCCGCTCCATATTGAAGGCGTATTTCCACCCGGTCGAGCCGGTCTTGCCACCGTCCTGGTGGGCCTTCGTGACGCGTGACAGGAACGGCTCGGCAATCTTCGTGGCGTGCGTCGGCTGTTTCACGAAGTATACGTCGTGGATGTCACGCGCCGGATGGAACTGAGGCATGAAGAGCGCGTCCATGTTCCAGAATTCGGTTTCGACCAGCGAGCCGCGCATTTCCTGGAATCCCATGCTGACGAGCTTCGTCTTCACCGTATCGAGGAACTCGCGGTAGGGATGCTTCTTGCCCGTGCCAATGCGCGGCGCCCGCAGGCTGATGGTGTATTTTCTGAATCGCTTACTGCGCCAGCTGCCGTCTTTCAGTAGTTCCGGACTCAACTGCGACACTTCTTCGGCGACGCCCTGCCGGGCAAGATGGTCTGCCGCCATGATGCCGGTGGAAGTGAGCTTGAACGAGCGGGCGACCCGGTCGTCCACCCGGAACGGCTCCTTGGCGTTGCCTCGCTTGACGGCATAGTCCTGAATGATCTGTCGGTCGGAGTCAGTAAACTGCTCCAACTCACGCGGGCCATTGTGCAATTGCTGGAGCAGCGCGCGCACCCGTTCAGCGGTCGGGCTGGGGCGTCCTGTGGCTTCGATACAGCCGCCCTGGATGATCAGCAACACACCTTCCTTTTTCAGCTTACCAACGGCTTTGCTGACATCGGAGGGATCGAGCCCGTCTTTCGCCTGGAGATCCGGGATTGTCAACCGCCGGCCGGTGCTCGCGGATTCCCTGGCTGCGGTCAGCACCTGTTCAATCGGCGCGGCCTTCGCGTGGTAGTCCTGGCCGACGGGTGTGAGCGAGACGACCGGCGTGATCGTTTCCTTGTCGATGTCGAGCAGCGATTTGGCCAGCAGCCATTCGATGGCCATGCTGAGCTGGGAGGGTTCCAGCGCCGTCGCAGTGGCGAGCCGTTCCGTTTCCAGGGCCGATCCGGACGGCTGGGCGCCAAAGGCCTTGAGCACTCTGATTTCGAGAGGGTGCAGGCTGTCGATGAGGGACGAAAGATCCACCCGGAAGCCTATCGGTGCGCAGCGGCCGGCTGTCCCGCCGCGCGCAGCGCGGCGATCGTAGCGGCGTAATCCCGGCTGGAGAAGATGGCCGATCCGGAGACCAGTACGTCGGCGCCGGCTGCCAGCACTTGCGCGGCGTTGTCGACCTTCACGCCGCCGTCCACTTCGAGCAGGGCCCGGCTGCCGATGCGGTCGAGCATCTGCCGGACCGCCGCGACTTTTTTGAGGCACGAGGCGATAAACTTCTGCCCGCCGAATCCGGGATTGACCGACATGATGAGCACCAGATCTACGTCGGGAAGAATTTCTTCGAGCATGTGCACCGAGGTCGCGGGGTTGAGCGTCACACCGGCTTTCACGCCCCGCTCTTTGATGGCCTGCACCGTGCGATGCAGGTGCGGACAGGCCTCCACATGGACGGTCAGATAATCCGCTCCCGCTTCGGCGAATTCAGGGATGAACGCGTCGGCGTTCGTGATCATGAGATGGACGTCGAGCGGCAGCTTCGTCACTTTTTTCAGTGACTCGACGATCGGCGGACCGACGGTGAGATTTGGCACAAAGTGGCCGTCCATGACGTCGACGTGCAACAGATCGGCGCCGCCGTGTTCGACAGCGGCGACTTCGTCGGCCAGGCGTGCGAAATCGGCGGAGAGAATGGAGGGAGCAATGAGCGTCGGTCTGGCCATCATCCCACTTTGATCAGGCGCGCTGCGTAGAACCCGTCCATCGCGTAGGGATTGCCCATCGTCGAGAGGTCTCCGCGCTTCGTGAGAAGCTCCTGCCCTGTGTCAGGGAGCCAAGGGGCCACGGATTCCCGCCGGAACTCCGCGTGGGCCTGCAAGAATTGATCGACGACGGATTCGTTCTCTTCCGGCTCCGTCGAGCAGGTACTATAGACCAGCACCCCGCTGGGCCGCAAGACGCCGGCCGCTGCTTCGAGGAGCTCACGTTGGAGCCGGTGATGTCGTGCCAGTCCGGCGGTATCTTTCTTATGTTTCGCCTCCGGGTGCCGGCGGAGTACGCCGATGCCGCTGCAGGGTGCGTCTAGCAGGATGCGGTCGAACAGACGGTCCTGCGGGAGCAGGGGTGTGGAACGCTCACGGTCCGGTTTGCGCGCGGCCCGGAGCAGATCCAGGGGCTTTCGACCGTCTCCGAGGAGCGGCCGCACGGATGTGAGGCGCAGCCGTCGGCAGTTTTCCCGCAACACGTCAAGCCGGGCCGGTTGTCGATCGACGGCGACGATGCATCCGCGGTTCTCCATGAGCTCGGCTAAGTGCGAAGTCTTCCCGCCCGGTGCCGCGCAGACGTCGAGCGCCGTCTCGCCCGGTTGCGGGTCGAGCAACGGGGGAATGAGCTGGGCGGCTTCATCTTCCACATAGAAGGCGCCCTCTTGAAACCCTGGCAAGGAAGCAATCGGTCCGCCTGCTTCGAGCGTGAGTCCCACCGGACTGACAGCCGTCGCTCGCGCGGTCACACCCTGTTGACGCAGATGCGCAAGATACTCATCCCTCGTCGCATACTGTCGATTGACCCGGAGTGTTACAGGCGGGATAGATCCAGCGGAGGCGCAGGCGACATCGGCCTGTGCCGGTCCCAGTCGCTCGACCCACCGTTCGCAGAGCCACTGGGGAACAGCGTAACGGATAGATAGGTTCTGCGCCGGATGGGTCGGCAGATCCGGCAGCGGCGGTTCAGGCAAGCGGAGGAGGTTGCGCAAGACCGCGTTGACGAACCCGCTCCAGTCCCGACCCAGCTCCGCCCCATAGGATCGGGCCAGATTGACCGACTCGTTCACGGCGGCTGAAGGGGGAATGCGGTCTAGGAAGAAGAGTTGATATGCGCCGAGGCGGAGCACCATTTGAATAGCCATGGGAAGCCGGCGCAACGGCTTCTGCAGGACAGGCTCTAAGCGCCAGTCGAGCGCTTCTTCTCTCCGCAAGACCCCATACGCGAGTTCCATGGCCAGGGCCCGTTCACGAGGGTCCGGCGGAGCCTTGCGGAAGTGCCGGTCGAGCAGTTGATCGAGTCCGTCATCCGACTTGTGGCAGGCCAGTAGTGCAGCTAGGGCGGCGCTCCGGGCGGTCGGCGCCGCGGTACGGGGCTTCTGTGACGGATGATCGGTTGACACGAGAATGCTTGGTCGTTTTCTCGCTCTGATGCGAACAGTCGATTCAGCAGCTCATGCGTTGCCGGAACTGAATCGTTGGCCGGCGGTCGGGCTGTGGCCGGCGAGATACTGCGCCACCGTCATGCGCTTTGAATTGGCCGGTTGAATCTCGATCAGGTCCAAAAACCCATCGCCGGTTGCCACGCGGATGCTATGCGGTGTCATGCGGACAATCGTTCCCGGATTGCCGTCCGCTTGACCGGGCGCTGCCGAAGCCCGCCAGATGGTCCATCGATCACGATCAAGGAACGTGTAGGCTCCGGGCCATGGGGTCAAGCCCCGCACACGGTTGGCCAGGACCCGCGCGCTCATCGACCAGTCGATCAACCCATCCTCCTTTTTGAGCAGCGGCGCCATCGTTGCGCGCGAATGATCCTGGGCACGCGGTGTTAAGGTTCCGGCTTTCAGTTGCGCAATGGTTGCGGCAAGGAGCCGTCCGCCGAGTTCCGCCAGGCGCGGGGCCAGGGTGCCCGCCGTATCGTCCGGTGCGATGGGCAGGCGTTCCTGCAACAGCATCGCGCCCGTGTCCATTCCCTCATCCATCAGCATCGTGGTGATGCCCGTCTCCGTGTCGCCGTTGATCACCGCCCATTGGACCGGCGCCGCGCCACGGTATTTCGGGAGCAGCGAGCCATGCACGTTGATGCATCCCTTGGGAGGGAGTGCCAGAACGGTTGGAGGAAGAATGCGGCCGAAGGCCGTGACGGCGATCACGTCGGGTTTCCACTCGGCCAGCGCGTTCAAAAATTCCGTCGTCTTGATCTTGACCGGTTGGAGGACGGGGATGCCTGCATGTTGCGCGGCCAGTTTTACGGGAGACGGCGTGAGCGTGTGGCCGCGCCCTTTGGGCCGGTCCGGTTGTGTGACGACGCCGACGACCTGATCGTCCGATCGCACGAGCGCGTTCAATGACGGCACGGCAAATTCCGGTGTGCCCATGAAGACGATCCGCATGCGTTGGCTTTAGCATTCGCGAGACCCGAAAGCAACAGGCTGAGTGCCGGTTTGCTTGACTTGCCGCGGAACGCTTTGTTAGCATCCGCGCGCGGGGTGGAGCAGCCTGGTAGCTCGTTGGGCTCATAACCCAAAGGTCGAAGGTTCAAATCCTTCCCCCGCAACCAAGATTTCCCTCCCAGCGGTTCCTCTCCACCAAAAATCTCCTCCGGGTTTCACAAGACGGCCGCTACGCCGGTATGTTTCTGCGTGAAAATGGACTGTCGCAGATCGTCAAGTTGCTTGGGCGGACTGCGAAGGTGGTGTACGATCGGTCACATTCAGTGAGCGCGAGGTCGCGTGCATTACATTCGGGTCGGCAATCGCGCCATCAATCTCGATAACGTCTCCCATTGCGAAGTGCAGACATGGCACGATGCGGTGTCGGTCAAGATCTACATGGTCGGGGTGGCGAACAATACGCCGGTGGTCCTGAACGAAGAGGAGGCTCAGCAGTTTTGGAAGTATATTGAGTACATCGCCGAGAAGCCGGTCTAACCTAACGCGTTATCCTTCCTGTCGTACGGGGGCATCCTCAAAGCTGGTCGCCACATCCACGAAACTCGTCGTGCGATAGTCGCGGTAGTAGCCCATCACTTTCTTCACATAGGTCCGGGTTTCTTTGAAGGGAGGAATCTGCCGGTACCGGTCCACATGCCGTTCGCCTGCGTTGTAGGCAGCGAGGGCCAGCCGGACGTTGCCATGGAAACGGTCCAACAGATACCGGAGGTGCCGTGCGCCGCCGGCGACGTTCTCGCTGGTGTTGTACAAGTTTTTCACGCCGTGCCGGATCGCGGTCTCAGGGATCAACTGCATCAAACCGACGGCTCCCGCCTTCGAAATGGCCATGGGGTTGAACCCCGATTCGGCTTTCATCACGGCCAACAGTAAAGCCGGGGAAAGCCGGTTATCGCGCGCCGAGCGGGCCACCGCGTTTTCAATCTCCTGATCGGAAACAGCAACGTGATAACGGGATCTAGGACGCGCCGCGCCGAACCCTGTTTCAGCGGGAACATCCGTCAGATAGAGCGTGCCGTCGGCACCGATATACCGGTAGATCGTTTCATCGGCCAGGACCGACGGAGCCGACAACGCGACAACTGCGGCAGCGGCACAGGCTCCCAGCCACAGGCTGGTTGTCATCAATCTGTTGGTTGTGGTGTTCATCGCCGTTCCCTTTCTTCTTATCGTGTCTCGAGGGTCTGCCGAGTTGCCGGATATTTATGTTTAGTCAGAACCCTCGGCGAACACCCCCTGAATCCGCAGAATTTGTGCCATCGACGGTACGCTCAAAACAGGCCATCTCTGCTTGTCCTTCATGGAGTTAGGTTTTCTCATCCATCCCAACTTTTGTAGGGAACCGTGAGGGGATCCCATCTCGTTTTTTGTCGCACGTGCCGCACTTTGTCGTGTTCGAACTGTGGGCGTCGAGCGAGTCGCGCTGTATCAACAACCTCGATTGTGCGGAATGGCCTGTGGTATTCTGCCGCCGAACGTTGTGCGGACAGACGAGCAAAAGGCGGTGGTCCTGCCCTGGTTCGGCTCATCGGGAGGTATCGGATATGAAGAGCGCCTGCGGAATAGCCCTCCTAATGTTTCTGACGACTGGCTGTGCAGATGAATACATCATGTATCACAGCCAGAGCGGTGCCCCGTTACTCGTTTCGCGGCGGGCGTCGACTTACGAAGGTTGCCTCGCCAGAGTCAAAGATGATCTCGCCCGTCTTGGATTCACGGCTCGGTATATCCACGTCAGGGGCTCGGCGATCGGACGCTCCCTCTTGTGGCCGTTTGAACCGGGCTATGCCTGTGAAGCGGCGATCGGGCCGGAACAGGGGATGTCCGGCAGCTATGTGATGGGAGGTCGGGCTATTCAGCAAGGGCTATAACGCCGCCACCCTCCGGCCATCCTGCGTGCCTTCTTCAGATTTTCCTTCTCGGAGCCCCCTTTCTGTTCCAAGCCTTGGTATCGGAACGATTCAGCATTTCCCTTGGTGAAACGAGGGCTTGGGATATAATGCCTGTAAGTTTTCGTGCATCAATTGACGGGCTCCGCCCGGTCGATTTCGGCGTTGCCGGTCTGCTCAGGGACGCGATGATCAAAGTCTTACTCGTCGAAGACAACGATGTCGATGCCCACCTGACCCAAGACATCTTGGCCGAGTGGAGCGTAGAACAATTTGCCATTACGCATGTTCCCAGCCTGCGTGAGGCCTTTGCGCATCTCGGGCGGGAGCGGGTCGACGCCGTATTACTGGACCTCTCCCTGCCTGACGGATTCGGTCTTCCGATCCTGAAGCAGATTCAGGCCATCAGTCCGACCATCCCGATTGTGGTGTTAAGCGGGGTCAGCGATCAGACGCTGGCGTTGCAGGCGGTGCAAAACGGCGCACAGGATTATCTGGTGAAAGGACAGGGCCATCCGGAGTTATTGGCTCGGGCCATCCGGTACGCCATCGAACGCAAGCGGACGGAAGAACGGCTGACCTACATGGCCCAGTACGATCAATTGACCGGCCTGGTCAATCGAACGTTGTTTCGCGATCGACTGGTGCAGGCCATGGCGCGGAGCAAACGTCTTCAGCAACCCATCGGGCTGATGTTGCTCGATCTGGACCGGTTCAAAGCGGTCAACGATACGATGGGGCACGACGTAGGCGATGAGCTCCTGAAAGCGGTTGCCGACCGGCTGCGGGAATGTGTGCGCGAAGTCGATACCGTCGCGCGCATGGGCGGTGACGAATTTACTATCATCCTCGAAGGCCTTGCCCAGGAGCAGGACATCGTCATCGTGTCGCGGCGCATCACGGAATCGTTGTCGGCGCCGTTTCAACTTGGGGAACGCCAGGCCACCATCGGGGTCAGCATCGGGATCACGCTCTATCCATCCGACGACAACGGGACGGATGAACTGTTGAAGCACGCCGATGCGGCTATGTACCGGGCCAAACAACGCGGGGGCAGCGGCTTCGAGTTTCATAACCCCGACGCGACGACCTCAGCCCCCCTGTCTTCCAAACACTCCTGATCGCACTACCGGGAGCATCCAGCCCACGTTCCGCTACCGACCGATGTCGGCCAGCGGCTGATCGGACACGGTATAGGGTCCGCGGGGATTGGCATGCAACCGGTTCATCATGACCAGTTCACTGGGCGGCGGGTTCGGTCGAGCATCGGGTGTCATGAGCAATCCCCAGTGCTGATTGTCGTGGCAGTCGTTTTCCAGCAGCAGCGCTGCGCCATGATGAAACAGCAGGATGCCGCTCAGCATGTTGGCGTCGCACTCGTTCCGCACCAGCTCCGGCTGGCTTCCGGGATCGCGGACCGCAATTCCGAAATGGTGATTCTCGAAGCAGCGGTTGCCGGCTATACGGGGCTGCGCGCCGGCAAAGACAAAAATGCCGGACTCGCGGTTCCGGCACACTTCATTGTCGGTGACGGTCGCGCGGCACTCCGGTCCGTACACAACGACACCGGAGAGAATTCCATCCATCGCCCGGCATTGGGTAATGGTGCAGATGGAATCCAGGATGTTGATGGCCGAGTGCTGGTCGCTCCCGATGTAGCGAAACGTCATTCCGGCGATGCATCCTCCCGGGACCCGCTGAAGATACAGCGGGCCTCCGCGCCGGCTGAAGACCTGCACCTGATCGCGCCCCGCGCCGATCAGACGAATCGGCCGCTCCGTCACGAAAATTTTGTCCTCGTAGACGCCCGGACGGATATAAATCTGATCGGATTCGGCTGCGTCTTTGAGCGCCGCGCTGGGACGCGGGTAACACGCGGGATCCTGCGCATCGACGATCAGCGTGTTTCCGCCCTGTGGATTTGCGGGGATCTGTTCTTCGCTCACGAGCCGCTCCGCATGACGCGAGACAACGTCGATTCAGGTGCATGTACGTAGTGCGTCACGCACGGCACCCGCACAAATCTGTCTCTGTTGGAGGATGGGGGGAACACTCCAACTGAGTGAAGCACGCGGCATTCCCGCAAGCTGTCGTTTTTAGTCGTCTTTTCTCCAGCCAGTCGCTTCAGATATGGCATATCGATTGCGATACGTCCCCCGAGGGCCGCTCAGGCCCGTTTCCCGGAGAGAGCATCATGACCTTCGGACGAGTCGCCATTCCCGCACTCACCGTGATATTGCTGGTCGCAAACCTTTCCTTTGCAGCCCCCGCCCAACTACAAGACACCTCGCGGCGCTTATACGATCGTGTGATGGAAGAGTACAAACATCGCGACTACGAAGCCGCGCTGGCTGGCTTCCGTCTGTTCGTTGAACTGCACGGCCATTCGCTGTTGGCGGCCAACGCGCATTACTGGATCGGCGAGTGTCAATACCGGCTGGGCCGGTACAAGGATGCGTTGACGACCTTCTACAATTTGATTTCGTATTATCCGCTCAGCTCCAAGATGCCCGCCTCAACGCTCAAAATCGGTCAGTCCTATGGCAAACTCGGCGACCGCGACAAAGCTCGCATGATGTATCAGCGGGTCATCGAACAATATCCCGACAGTGTCGAAGCCAGCGTGGCTCGCCGGGCCGTCGAAGTCCCCTCGGTGAAAACGGAAACATCCTTGCGTCCTATCGAAGAGTCAGCCGAAGAACTGCCGCGGTAATTCGCCCGCGGCGTCCACGCTCCGCTACTCTTCTCCGTCTAATTCGAGCAGAGCCGAGAGTTCGTCCACCGAATAGGATTGCCGAGGTTTCACTACCCGCAGCGGAATGCCCGCCGCCTCCAGCACGGTTTTGACGATTTGCCGGTGTTCAGTGTCCTGAGACGCGGGCAAGGCATCCATCATCTCGACCACCTGCTCCACCCGACGTGATCCGGGATGCACCAGTGCGAAATCCACGCGCTTGAACGCGATCTGGCGAAAGATCTGCGTGCGAAGCGGGCCGTCTGCGTCGATCTGGATGAACGACCATAAGGGCACGTGAACAAAAACCAGGTAGCGATCCTGTACGGCGAGTCGCAGAAGATTATAGATGAGCAGCTGCGCGTCGGTGAGCAAGGGGACTGGAGTCAGGGATATGTCGTCGGATAGAACCGAAGCCGACGGCGTGTCGTCTGCGGTGCGGGAGAAGTGCCACCACCACAGCAGCAGGGCCACGGCCAATGCTGCAGCCAGGAGGTATCCGGTGTCCATGTGTCGACTAGGTCCGGTGGCGGGCCAGCAGTCGTTGTGACCAGCCCGGTCCGTTCGGCACGATGCATCCGAGCAGGGCGGGGTGCGCGGCTCCCGTCACCGACGGCACATTGCCCCATTGTTCGGTCACTGTCTGATAGGCCAGGACGGCGAACGCGACGGCTTCGAAGGCTTTGCTGTCCCATCCGAGCGAGTCGAACGTGGTCACCGGCACAGGGTGGAAGACCTCGGCCAGATGACCCATAATGGCTCGATTTTTCACGCCGCCGCCGCCGACGATGACGTCGTCGATCTCGCCTCGAATCCACCGGCGCGCTGTGCCCACCGCTTCTGCTGTCCATCGGCTACACGTCGCCAACAGGTCTTCGATCGACAGCTGCCGGGCCTGTTGCGTCGCCAGCAGGTCGTCGATCATCGCGGCGCCGAACAGTTCCCGTCCCGTGGACTTGGGCGGTTTTTGCGACAGGTATGGATGGGCCAGCAGCTTAGCCAGGAGCCGGGCGTCGACTCGCCCGCGTGCGGCGAGGCGCCCATCGCGATCCATGGAGACGCGCCCTTCGGTAAAACGGAACATCAGGCCATCGAGCACCATATTGGCCGGTCCGGTATCGAAGGCGACCAGTCCGCCGAATCCCTTCCCGCGCGGCAGGTACGTGACGTTGCTGATGCCGCCGAGATTCACAATCAGCCGGGCCCGGCGGGGATGACGGAACAGCAGCGCATGCACGCCGGGTGTCAGCGGTGCGCCCTGTCCACCGGCGGCCATGTCGCGGGGACGGAAATCCGCCACTGTGGTAATGCCGGTCCGTTCGGCGATGATGGCGGGTTCTGCGATCTGCAGCGTCGACCGGATCGCATCGACGCCGGCGTCTTTCGTGCCGTGCGGCAGGTGGTGCACCGTCTGTCCGTGCGATCCGATGAGGTCGACATCTTTCGGGTGCAATTTGGCTTTACGAATCACGCCCAGCGCGGCATTGGCGAACCATTCACCGAGCAGTGCGTTCAGATGGCAGAGCTCGGCCACCGTTCCCGACACCGATGCGGCGAGGATCCGCTGTTGCAACGACCGGGGATACGGCAGGGGGTAAAAGGCCTCCATGGTGACCCGGAGACCTCCCTTCCCACGCCGTATTGCGACGAGCGCCGCGTCGACTCCGTCTCCGGAGGTTCCGGACATCAACCCCACCACACGCATTGCGAGACAATCCTTTCGTTGAGAAGGGAGTGTGCCTGCTGGGGGTGCTACGCTAATCGAACTCCTCTGTTCGGTCAAGCCGAGAATCGCACCGGCGAGCTATGGATAGACGTCGCGGGCCTTTCATTGACATCCCCGTCCGCCCTTGTTACCGTCGCCGCCCATGCTTGTGACGAGGCGGTGCCTCACGCGATCTGTCTATGTTCTCGTTCTTGGCACGATCATGCTTGGACTCGGCTGCCCGCTTGCGTTGGCCGAGGAGCCGATTCCCATCGTGGTCACGATTCCGGTGCTGAAAGATCTCGCCGAACAGGTGGGCGGGCAGCACGTGCGTGTGACCTCGCTGTTGAGTGGCTTCGAGAACGAGCATACGTATTCCCCCAAGCCCAGCGATCTGGTCGCCGTGCGTAAAGCCCGCGTGCTGTTCGAGATCGGTCTCGGGCTGGAAGTGTGGGTTTCGTCGCTGGTGAAAAATGCGGGCAGCCCCTCTCTGGTTGTGGTGACAACCTCCAAAGGGATCGAACTCATCCACGACCATCCGGATCATCATCCCAGCAAGTCCGCGCCGCACGCCGTGAGCGGGGGAAATCCCCATGTGTGGATGGACCCTGATAATGCGGCGATCATGGTACGACACATCGCCGACGCGCTTGTCGCAGTTGATCCGGCGCATGCCGCCGACTATCGCAACAACCAAGCGGTCTACAGTGGACAGTTGGACCGGCTTCACAAGGATCTGGTGGAGCGCCTCAAACCGCTATCGGATCGCCGGTTCATCGCCCATCATCCGGCCTGGCCCTACCTGGCCCGGCGGTTCGGATTGACGGTCGCGGGCGTCATCCAAACGCAATCGGGCGCAGAACCGTCAGCCTTACAACTCCAGGCCCTCATTGCCGGAATGAAAAAAGACCGGATTCGCGTGATCGCATCGGAAATCCAGCTCAACCAGAAACTGCCCGAACTCCTGGCCAGAGAAACCGGGGCGCGCGTGGTTGTGTTGACCACGCTGCCGGGCGGGATTGCGGGAACCGGGACCTACCTCGACATGCTCCGCTATAATGTGTTCCAATTGGCCGGCGCACTGGAAGCGGCTTGAGTCAGCGCTCGAGTCTTGTTTTCAGTCAGGAAGGAACACACAGGACTGTGTCCAACTCCGAATCATCCATCATTCAATTTGAGCGCGCGACCTTCGGCTTTCCCGGTATCATTGCCCTGAAGGATATTACTCTCTCCATCAGCGCCGGCCAGTTCGTGGGTGTCATCGGTCCCAACGGATCCGGGAAAACCACGCTCTGTCGGGCGGTACTCGGCCTCATGGCACCGCTCGAGGGGCATCTGCACATCTTCGATTGCGCTTGCGACGAGTTGCGGTGCCACCATCGCGCGCAGATCGGCTATCTGCCGCAGAAAGGCGTCGTCGATCGGAACTTTCCCGTGACGGTTCTGGAGACCGTCATGATGGGCCGTTACGGAGCACTGGGGCTGCTCAAGCGGCCGTCGGGCAAGGACCGGGAGATCGCGATGGAAGCGCTAGCGCATGTGGGTATGGAGTCGCACCGGGACACGGCGCTGGGCCATCTGTCAGGAGGGCAGCAGCAGCGGGTGTTCATCGCGCGGGCGCTCGCGCAGCAGCCGAAAGTGCTGCTCTTGGATGAGCCGACAACGGGTCTCGATATTACGACACAGCACAACGTCATCGAACTGGTGCAGCATCTCCATGAAGAACTGAAGCTGACCGTACTCTTGATCACTCACGACATTAATATGATTCGGTCCCGTGTGGACCGGCTGGTGTTGCTCAAGACCAGGCTCTACGCGTCCGGCCCGCCCGCCGACGTCCTGAAGCCCGACATTCTTCGTCAGGTCTACGGCAAAGATCTGGTGATTACGGACAAAGACCTCCTCATCGTCGAGGACTACCACCATCATCACCATTGAAAGACGAACTGGAGGCGTGCTCACACCCCATGCTTGATTTATTCACCTACGACTTCATGCAACGCTCGCTCCTTGCCGCGGCAATGGTGGGCGGACTCTGTTCCGCGGTCGGCGTGTTTGTCGTCTTGCGCGGACTGGCGTTCGTTGGTGCCGGGACGTCGCATGCGGCCTTTGCCGGCGTGGCACTCGGCTATCTGATGGGCTGGCCGCCGTTGGGGTTGGCGATTCTGTTCGGATTGGCCACGGTGTGGATCACAGGCTGGATGGAGGAACGGGGCCGGATGAAACTCGACGTGTCGATCGGCATTCTCTACACGACGACGATGGCGTTGGCGATTCTCTTCATCGGCCTGATGAAGGCCTATAATGCCGAGGTCTACGGGTATCTGTTCGGCAGCGTGTTGTCGGTGACCGGTGACGAGTTGCGCACGATCGGCGGGCTTGGCCTGCTGGTATTGGGAGTAATTCTACTTTTTTCCAAAGAGCTTTACTTCATCGCGTTCGATCAGGAAATGGCGGAAGCGTCCGGCGTGCCCGCGCGGCGGATGTTTTTTCTGTTGCTCACGGTGATCGCCCTGACGGTGGTGGTCTCCATGAAGACCGTCGGCGCGATTCTCGTGTTCGCCATGATTCTGATCCCGGCGTCGACCGCGTATCAACTGACCCATAGCCTCACCACGCTGACCTGGTATTCCGTGGCGATCGGCGTCACAACGTCTGTTGCGGGCGTCATGATCTCGGCTCTGTGGGATGTTCCATCCGGTCCCGCCATCGTGCTGCTGGCGACCACCATGTTTTTCCTCTCCGTTCTCTTTTCTCCCAAACGGATCAACCGTCCGCTGCTCAGCGCGTAGCGTTGGACGAAGGCCGGATTGGTCGTGCGGGGAATCGGCGTGCGACGCGGCTATTCGAGACGGGACTGTTTCGAACGCACCCAGACCATGCCGGTCTGTTCTTTGGAGCTGAACCCGAGTTTTTCATAAAAGCCGGGCCGTCTGGTACAGAGCCAGATCAACTCGACCTTCTTGAGCCGGGGATGCTGGAGAATGCGCTGGACGAGATCCGTGCCAATGCCCTGTTTCTGGTAGGCTTTGTCGACAATCACGTCCCAGATCGTGGCGCGATAGACGAAGTCCGTCAGGACACGGCCGAATCCGACCAGATGATCGCCGTCCCAGGCACACAGCGCCACGTCTGTATGTTTGAGCATCTCGCGCGCATCCTCGAGCGTGCGGCCCTTGGCCCACGGCGCTTGATGAAACAGCCGGAGCAGCTGTTCGGGGGCGAGGTCTTTTTTCTCGGAGAATATAACGACGGTCTTGAGGGCGGTGGGCATCTTGTACTAAATTATTGATCGTTGGTAATCAGTCACCGCGGCCCCAGTGTACGAGGAAAACGATGACAACGCAAGTCCGTAGCTGCCCCAAATGCTTCCAGCTCATGTGGCTGAAGCAGAACGAATACGACCAGCCCGACGAAGAGACCATCCGTGCAAAGTGTCCGCACTGTGGCGCAACGGTCCGGTTCAAGCTGGTGTCCGAAGGCGCGAATGCGACAGGCCCCAAAATGGGCCACTAGCACACCGCTGAAAATAGCCGCCAACATCGTTCTCAGTCACCCTCCTCCTTGCGACGTACACACAACGTACGCCTCAGTCGTCGGGTTCCCTGCGGCCTTGTTGGCGAACTATTTTGAGCGGTGCGTTACATTCCCCTCCCGGCGCCGTCCAGTTCCGGTTTATTCCCCGGCAAAATCTTGTGGAGCGCGGCGCGGTATTCAGACAGGCGTTTTTCGTCGATCCGGCCCACCTCGATTTCTTTGTCCCGCTGCATCCGTTCCAAATGATCCAGTACGGCCAGAAGCGGCTGCACAGCACCCAACAGGTTGCCGACCTCGAACGCCTCAAGTGACTCGATGACCGGTTCATTCAAGCCCTTGTAGGCTGTGCCGGCGGCCTGATGGCGGAACCGCGAGACGACCTCTTCATAATCCTCCACGGCTTCGAGCTTCGGCTTCACCCCCGTCGGCACTGCGGCCAAATGGACGATGGGCGGCAGTTTGCCGGCATAGGATTTCAGTTGTGAGACGAGCGCACCGAGTGCGTCCAGGACTTCAGCTGTGTGCATCACATTTCCTTAAAGATGACACTGCTTACGCGCTGACCAGGGAACCTGTCAAGATTGCTTGGCTTTGGCGGTCGGCTTGAGCTGTTCCAATCCCTGCGCCACAGTGGCCATATCCAGTGGAACCTGGCTGGTGAATTCCTGCGTGAGACCGGTGACCGGGTGGTGAAACCCTAATGTCCGCGCGTGGAGCATGACACGAGGAATGTCGACGGTCGCAACCACGCACACCTTTCGCCCTCCATACGTCGGATCTCCGAGAATCGGATGCCCCAGCGAACTCAAATGCACGCGAAGCTGGTGTGTGCGTCCGGTGCGCGGATGCAGCAGGACGTGAGCGGCAACCTTTCCATACCGCTGGTCGACTTTGTACTCCGTCACAGATTCTTTGGGATTAGTCGTCCGGGCGGAAAACTTTTTTCGCTCCTTGGTATCGCGGCCGATTGCCAATTCGATAACCCCGTGCCCCTTCTTCGGCACGCCCCAAATGAGCGCCTCATACACACGGGTGATTGTGTGATGCTTAAATTGTCCTGCCAGATGCCGGTGAGCGTGATCGGTTTTGGCAATGACCATGACGCCGGATGTGTCCTTGTCGAGCCGGTGGACGAGCCCGGGCCGTTCCTTCCCGCCGATCGTCGACATGGTTCCTCCTGAGGTTTGAAAGTGATGCAGGAGGGCATTCACGAGCGTGCCGGACCAATTACCCGGCGCTGGATGGACCACGATACCAGCCGGCTTGTTGAGGACCAGCAGCTGATCGTCCTCGTACAAGATGTCGAGCGGGATGGCTTCTCCCTTGAGGGCAAGCGGTTCAGGCTTCGGCACATCCATCGTGATTTTGTCGCCCGGTTTGATCTTCTGGCTGGGTTTCACTGCCTGATCGTTGATCCGAATACGGCCGAGTTCAATCAGCCGCTGAAGGGCGGAGCGGGAGATGTCCCGTTCGCGGTTGACGAGAAAGACGTCCAGCCGCTTGGGTTGCTCTCCAGCCGTGACGACGAATTCGGTGATCATGGGACGATCACGCTATAGCAGAGGCAGACCGGATTTCAATGAAGAACGGACGTGCGTTGGGCAATACCAGTCACGCGTGGCCGGTCTTCCGGGCGCGCTCGGCGATCTTCTTGCGGAGGCGGGCTTTTTCGAGGCTGATTTCGGCGGCTTTGAGTTCTGAGGGCAGGCCACCCGCTTTCAGGCGCTGTTCGGCCTTTTCCACGGCGGCCTGGGCACGGCCGACGTCGATGTCTTCGGCCTTCTCGGCGATTTCGGCCATGACGGTCACTTTGGTCGGCGTGACTTCCGCATAGCCCCACAGGATGGCCATATGACCGGTCTGGTCGCCGACGCGATAGCGCAATTCTCCGATGCGAAGCGTCGAAAGCAAGTACGCGTGGCCGGGCAACACGCCGAATTCGCCTTCCGATCCAGGGGCGATGACTTCATCCACCTGCTGGCTCAGCAGCTGCTTCTCCGGCGTAACGACCTCTAACAAAATCTTCCCAGCCATTTGTTTTTCGTTCTCTCCCCCCCTCTACTCACGCGCATCCGGCAGGGTGATCTCAAGTGCGCGCATTGACCGAGCACAGCTTTATCGAGCGCGGGTAGGAGATCACCCTGCCGAGGTGCGCTTATACCTTCACTCCCATCTTTTCTGCCTTCGCGATCACTTCTTCGATCGGGCCCACCATATAGAAGGCCTGTTCCGGCAGGTGATCGTACTTGCCGTCGAGAATTTCTTTGAAACTGCGGACCGTGTCCTTCAGCTTCACATACTTCCCCGGCGCACCGGTGAATGCTTCGGCGACGTGGAACGGCTGCGAGAGGAAGCGCTGAATCTTCCGCGCGCGGGCCACGACCATCTTGTCGTCTTCGGACAGTTCGTCCATACCGAGAATCGCGATAATGTCCTGCAGGTCTTTGTATCGCTGCAACACGGACTGCACACCGCGCGCGACTTTATAGTGTTCTTCGCCGATGATCTGCGGATCGAGAATACGTGAAGTCGAGTCCAACGGATCGACGGCTGGATAAATGCCCAACTCGGCCAGCTGACGTGACAACACCGTCGTCGCGTCCAGGTGGGCAAAGGCCGTGGCCGGCGCCGGGTCGGTCAAGTCGTCGGCCGGGACGTAGATGGCCTGCACCGACGTGATCGATCCGCGCTTGGTCGAGGTGATCCGTTCCTGCAACGCGCCCATCTCGGTCGACAGATTCGGCTGATAGCCGACGGCGGACGGCATACGGCCGAGCAACGCGGACACTTCCGATCCGGCCTGTGTGAACCGGAAGATGTTGTCCACAAACAGAAGCACGTCCTGGTTCTCTTCATCGCGGAAGTATTCGGCGACGGTCAGACCGGTCAGACCAACTCGAAGACGCGCGCCAGGCGGCTCATTCATCTGACCATAGACCAGCGCGGCCTTTGATTTGGTGAAATCGTCCGGATCGATGACTTTCGACTCCTGCATTTCGTGCCAGAGGTCGTTGCCTTCGCGTGTCCGCTCGCCGACGCCGGCAAAGACTGAGAATCCGCCGTGGTGCAGGGCGATGTTATTGATGAGTTCCATGATGATGACGGTTTTGCCGACGCCGGCACCGCCAAAGAGCCCGACCTTGCCGCCCTTGCTGTAGGGCTCCAGCAGATCGACGACCTTGATGCCGGTTTCCAGTACTTCGGTCTTCGTCTCCTGATCTTCGAGTTTCGGCGCGGGGCGGTGAATCGGATAAGTCTTCTTCGCCTTCAGCGGACCCTTTTCATCGACCGGCTCGCCGAGGACGTTGATGAGACGGCCCAGGGTCTCGCGGCCGACTGGGACGGAGATCGCAGCACCGGTGTCCTGCACATCCATGCCGCGCGTGAGACCATCGGTTGAAGACATCGCCACGCCACGGACCCGGTTTTCACCGAGATGCTGGGCGACTTCCAGCGTAATCTTTACAGCCGGCTTGCCTGCCGCTTTGTTTTCTTCTTGGACAACCTTGAGGGCGTTGTAGATGTTCGGCAGATGGCCGGGAGGGAATTCCACGTCCACCACCGGGCCGATGACCTGAATGACTTTGCCTGTTGCAGTCGCCACGGGAAACTCCTTTCGACGAAACGGGATCGGCTACTTGAGCGCCTCGGCGCCGCCGACGATGTCCATGAGTTCTTTGGTAATCGCAGCCTGTCGGGTCTTGTTGTAATAGAGCGTGACCTTCTTGATAAGCTGGCCGGCGTTCCGCGTGGCGCCGTCCATCGCCGCCATGCGGGCGCCGTGTTCCGCCGCGGCCGACTCCAACAGAATCCGATAGGCCTGGACTTGAAAATGTTTCGGCACCAGCGCGTTCAACAGGTCGGCTTCGTCCGGCTCGTACAGATAGCTGCCGCCGGTTGTGCCCTCGGCCTGCGCCGTCCCGAACTCTGCGGTCGCATCGACAGGAAACAACTTCTCGACGATCACGCGCTGTTGAATCGCCGACTTGAACTCGTTGTAGACGACGTAGAGCTCGTCGAAGGTGCCTTTGACGAAGTTGTCCGTCAAATCACCGCCGATATCGATCGCATGTTCAAAGCTCAGTTTGTCAAAGACCCCGGTCCATTCCTGCCGGATCGTCCAGGTGCGGCGGCGGAAATAGTCGCGGCCCTTGCGGCCGACGATGCTCAGATTGACCCGGACGCCGCGGGCTTCACACTGTCGCACGAACTCGGCGCTCTTCCGGACAATATTGCCGTTGAACCCGCCGCAGAGTCCTCGGTCGCTGGTGACAACGAGGACCTCGATCTTCTTCCCTTCTCGCTTCTGCAGCAGCGGATGCGATGACCGATTGACGCGCTGGCTGAGATTGCTGAGCACGCCGCGCATCTTATGGGCATATGGTCGGGCGGCCAAAATGCGGTCCTGCGAACGCTTGAGCTTCGCCGCGGCCACCATCTTCATAGCCTTGGTAATCTTCTGCGTGTTTTTAAACGCCGCGATCTTACGGCGCAAACTTTGTAAACTGGGCATCGGTAGACGTTCTGGACGCCGTTACTTCGCGCCGTATCCCATCTTTTGTTTGAAGGTCGTAATCATCTCTTTCAGCTTGCCCCCGACCTTGTCGTCGATCTTGCCGATACTCGTGACTTCTTTCTTCAGGTCGGGATGGTGTTGCTGAATATAATGGAGCAGGTCGCTTTCGAACTGCTGCACCTTGTCGACCGGCACATCGTCGAGAAAGCCGTTGACGCCGGCATAAATCGACAACACCTGGTCGGCCACCGGCATCGGCTTGTATTGCCCCTGCTTCAACAGCTCCACCATGCGGACGCCGCGGGCGAGCTGCATCTGGGTGGCCTTGTCGAGTTCGCTGCCGAACTGGGCGAACGCCGCCATCTCGCGGTATTGGGCCAGGTCCAACCGCAGCGTACCCGCCACCTGCTTCATGGTCTTGATCTGCGCGGATCCGCCGACGCGCGACACCGACAGGCCGACGTTAATCGCAGGTCGAATGCCGGAATAAAACAAATCGCTGCCGAGATAAATCTGGCCGTCGGTGATCGAAATGACGTTGGTTGGAATGTAGGCCGACACGTCGCCAGCCTGCGTTTCAATAATCGGCAGCGCGGTCAAGCTACCACCGCCGAGCTTGTCGCTCAGCTTGGCGGCCCGCTCGAGTAACCGGGAGTGCAGATAAAACACGTCGCCTGGATAGGCTTCGCGGCCCGGTGGTCTGCGGAGCAACAGTGACAGCTGCCGATAGGCCACCGCGTGCTTCGAGAGGTCGTCGTACACGATTAACGCATGCTTGCCGTTGTCGCGGAAATATTCTCCAATTGCAGCACCGGCGAAGGGTGCCAGGAACTGCATCGGCGCGGCGTCGCTCGCCGTGGCCGAGACGACCATGCTGTATTCCATCGCGTGGTGTTCTTCGAGCGTTTTGACAACACGGGCGACGGTCGAACGCTTCTGACCGATAGCGACATAGATACAGAAGACGCCGAGGCCCTTCTGGTTGATGATCGTATCGACTGCGATCGCTGTCTTGCCGGTCTGCCGGTCGCCGATGATCAGTTCGCGCTGTCCGCGGCCGATGGGAATCATGGCGTCGATCGCCTTGATGCCGGTCTGCAACGGTTCGCGGACCGATTGTCTGGTGTTCACGCCAGGTGCGACGACTTCGATACGGGAAGAGTGTTGCGACTTGATCGGGCCCTTGCCGTCGATCGGCTGGCCGATGGCGTTGACGACACGGCCGACCAAGGCTTCGCCGACGGGAATTTCCGCGATGCGGCCCGTGCGCTTGACCGGATCGCCTTCCTTAATCCCAACGTCGTCGCCCATCAACACGGCGCCGACGTTGTCCTCTTCGAGGTTCAGCGCGATGCCGTACAGCCCGCCAGGGAACTCCAACATTTCGCCGGCCATGGCGCCATCGAGGCCATAGACCTTGGCGATGCCGTCGCCGACCTGAATGACCGAACCGGTCTCTTTGACGTCGACCTGCTTGTCGAAGCCTTTGATCTTTTCTTTAATGATCGCACTGATTTCTTCCGCTTTGATCTGCATGAGAGCTCCTTAGACTAGTCTCGTGTCAGCAATGTCTGCATGTCGTTCAACCGCCCGCGGACCGTGCTGTCGACAACGGTGCTGCCGATATGAATTTGCAATCCGGCAAGGTGGTTGGGGTTGGTCTCAAAGGTGACGTCGACGTCGCGCTTCAGCTGCTCACGGAGGCGCGCTTTGATCCGGTCTTGTTCGGCTTTGGGCAGTGCGGCGGCTGACGACACGGTGACCTGCTGGGTGCCTTTGGACTGATCGACCAGCCGGCCGAAGGCGTCGGCGATGTCCGGCAAAAATCCAACCCGGTTTTTTTTCACCAACTGGCCCAGAAACGCTTTGCCGGCAGGCGGGCACCCGAGTCGTCCGCCGAGTTCGGTCAGTACGGCGATCTTCTGGTCGACGCCGAAGGCCGGCGAGGCAACGACATGGCGCAGGGCGGACGAATCCTTCATGGCCTGTCCGAGGCCATTCAATGTCCCCCGCGTCGCTTCGATGTTCGATTGATCCAGAAGCTCGAAGAGTGCTTGGGCGTACCGTCGCGCAACTGCTGTCTTGATCACTGTCCTGATCCGCTCATGGCTATGGCGTTGAGACGAACGGGAACTTCCGTGCGGCAGGCACGAAAAGGGCGCGCAAACCTATCATTCAAGGGCGGAATCTGTCAACACGAACGTCAGCAGGACGCGGGTGCAAAGGGCTGAATGATTCCGCCGCCGAGCACCCGGTCGTCACGATAGAACACGGCCGATTGTCCGGGACTCAACGCGCGCTGCGGAGTGTGAAAGTGAATGCGGACTGTCGTCGCATCGAGGGGGTGGAGCGTGGCGGGTGTGGCGGGTGTCGCATAGCGCACCTTGACCTGAACCTCTGCGGGGCTATGGCCCAGGCCGGAATCCAGCCGATTCAGATCGGCCACGTCGCAGGTGCTTCGTAGCAGCGAGTCCTTCGGCCCCAGCACCACGGTGTTGGTTGCCGGCTGGACTTGCTGGACGTAGAGGCGCTGACCAGCGGCAATTCCCAGTCCGCGGCGCTGGCCCGGCGTGTAGAACGCAATGCCGTCGTGGTTGCCGAGGTGCTGCCCCGATTCGTCGACGAACGCGCCGGGCCGCTTTGCGTCCGGGGCTTCCTTTTCGATGAAGGTCCGGTAATCGCCGTGGCTGACGAAACAGATCTCTTGGCTTTCCTTCAACTCATCAGCCGGCAGGCCCAGCGCCTCCGCTTCCTGCCAGACCTCGGATTTGTGCATGGTCCCGACGGGGAACCGCAGTTGCGGCAGCCAGGCGGCGCTGAGGCGGTACAGGAAATAGCTCTGATCCTTCTTAGGATCGACTGCGCGATGGAGTGTCGGCCCGCCGGGTTCGTGCCGGACGCAAACGTAGTGCCCGGTGGCCACATACGGAATGCCGCGCTCGGCGGCCAGATCGATCAATCCGCGCAGCTTCACGCGCTCGTTGCACCGCACGCAGGGATTTGGCGTCGTGCCGGCCAGATAACCCTGAAGAAAATCGTCGATCACGTTGTGGCGAAACGTCCGGCGTTGGTCGATGACCTCATACGGAATCTTGAGCTTCTGGGCGACGAACTTCGCGATGCCGATCTTGCAACAGCCCCGCTCCTGCCACTTCTTGGAGGCGGCGACGGTGTCGTCCTCATGTTCCCAGACCTGGAGCGTGACGCCGTGGACGTCGTATCCCTGGCGCACCAGGAGCGCGGCGGCGACAGAACTGTCGACTCCGCCGCTCATGCCGAGCAGCACGCGCGGACGTGACATAGTGGCGTTATTGTACTGGGGAAATGAGGATCGGGGCTAGAGGTCGGTCGTGCCGACCTTCTCGCCGTACGGGGCAAGTTCATGCACGGTCGAACCGTTCACGGATTCGCGCTCGGTCCACTTCTGCGCGCCCATATCGCACATACCATGGAAGTGAGCGCCTTCTTCGATGGAGATCGAGGGGGTTCGAATGTCTCCGATGAAGATACCCGGCTTGAGGATCTGCACTTTGTCTGTGGCGGTGACCGTGCCGTTGATTTTTCCGCTGGTCATCACGACGGCTGCGGAAACCGCGCCTTGAATGACAGCATGCTCACCGACAATGACGGCGCCGGCGCTGTGGATTTCGCCCTCCAGGCTGCCGTCGATGCGCACGGTGCCTTCCGAATTGACGATGCCCTTGAAGTGGACACCTTTTGCGAGGAACGTAAAGTTCTGGTCCTCGCCGGCCGCCTGCAGTTTCTTATCGCCGATGGTCCACATGCGCCCTCCTCGGTCGACCGCCGCTCAGGCTCTCGGTCGTTTAAAATGATTAATAATCCTAACTAAATAATGATTTCGCCGTGGCTGCCGTCGAATAACGTCCGATCAGCGAACGATGCCGATCATCAGTCGTAATGAAAATGATCTTCGGCGTGACCCGCCCCCTGTAGTTGTACCAGCGTGAATGTGAGTCACGCACAACGCGATGCGATCGCTTCTGGTGCTGGGGGACGATAGCCCAGCGCACTGTG
>OMJK01000068.1 GCA_900299325.1 Nitrospiraceae bacterium
AGTTCTCCACTCTGAGTGTCTCAAGTCACGGGGAGCTTACACTGGCAGACCATGAAGAACAGAGTACCAAAAGATCAGTCGAGAGGTTTTGAGGTCATGAAAATTTTGATAATTGTGGGGCGCGTATGGACAATAAGATAGCTCACCTTAATATGATCCAGGCAGTTATCAATCGTATGGCTGGCAATTCGTTTCTGCTGAAAGGATGGTCGGTAACGCTTGTGTCTGCCTTGTTCGCGCTTGCTGCGGCCAAAGCGGAAATCATTTTCGCTGCGTTAGCATACTTTCCTGTTTTCTCGTTTTGGATGTTGGATGCCTATTTTCTGTGGCAAGAGAGACTCTTCCGAGCACTCTACGACCAAGTGAGGGGTCTTGATGATACGGCAATAGACTTTTCAATGAATACTCAGCCAGTGTCTTCCAAGGCTGGTGAGTGGATCAGCGCCGCATTTTCTCTGACGCTTATTATTTTTTATGGTGCCGTCATCGGGTCGATTCTCTTTGTGACAATTTCGATGAAGTAGCGAGCCTAAATTAGGGAGAGCAAATCATGGCACGCAGAGCGTTCTATAGTTTCCATTATCAGCCCGATAATTGGAGGGCCTCGCAAGTACGTAACATGGGGGTTATTGATGGCGACGCTCCCGTCTCTGATAACGACTGGGAAACAATCACGCGAGGAGGTGACAATGCAATTCAGAAATGGATCGATAACCAGCTGCAAGGAAAATCTTGTACGATTGTATTGATCGGGGCAAATACTGCAGGCAGGAAATGGATTAAATACGAGATCGAGAAGTCATGGAATGATGGAAAGGGTTTGCTGGGTATATTTATTCACAATCTGAAAAATAGAGAACAGATGCAATCTGGGAAGGGCAGAAACCCGTTTGAAGATTTTACGATGAAGAGAGATCAAGCCGCGCTTTCGAGCATCGTCAAAGCGTATGATCCACCTTATATGGCGAGCACTGACGTTTATAATTACATTAAGAGCAATCTTGGGAGCTGGATCGAGACGGCAATTTCTATCCGCGCTAACTATTAGTTTGGTTCTACGGGTTGCTGAAAAGGGGCATTCAACGAGGCTACAGAAGAGAGTTCGTTTCTTGCGCATCACTCATCACGCGTCACTTCTTCTTACGGCTCCACTGTCACATCCACATACGCCGGTAAACTGTCCGCTCCTTTCTTATCCGTCACGCGGAGTTTGAAGCGGTAGGTGCGTTTCTCGGACACGACCGGCGCTTGGAAGGACGCCTCTGAATTATTCACGTCGAGCAGCGGCACTTTGTTGCCGCGCACCTGGCTCCAGGCGTAATACAGGGCCTCGCCTTCCGGATCGCGGCTCTTGAGCCCGCTCAGTTTCACCTTCGTGCCGGCCTTCACGGTTTTGTTCGATCCCGCGTCGGCCACCGGCGCTTCGTTCGGCTCGTCGTTCACGTTCACTTCCACATCGAGTTGCGCCTGCTTGCCACGATTCGCGACGGTGACTATGGCTTTGCCGTTGCCGACGATCTGCAACATGCCGTCCGGGAGGACCTTGATGACCTTCGGGTTCAACGACTGATAGCTGGTGCCGCTGGACGGCGAACTGATCGCGCGCGTCACGCCGTCGGCAAATTCCCCGACCACCGGCAGCTCGAACACCTTGCCCATCGAATCGATGTGGCCGTAGGCCGACGATTGGCCGGCGCGGCCGAGCTGCAGCGGCTTGTCGGTTTCGAAGTCGATCGTCTGCAGCGCCGCTTCCGGCTCGACCTTCACAATCACCTCGTCGAACACGCTGCGTGTGCCCAGCCGGCCGCGTGAGATATCGGCGACCGCCAGCAGCCGCATCGGGCCGACGGCATCTTTGGGGACTTTGAGCGTGCCGCCGAAGGGCGGGTTCTGCTCGCTCGTAGAGACCAGCGTAGCGAGTGCCACCACCGGCGCGCCGGTTACGCTGTCTTTCTGAAAGAACCGGTCATCGGCGATTTTTTCCTGCTGCGGCGGACCACCCTCGATGTCTTCCTGCTGGACCAGCGTGTCAGCGAGTTCGCCGTACCAATAATAGCGAACCTTGACGATGCCGCTGTCGTCGCCGAGATCGACCTTGGCGGTGACGGTCTGACCGGATTTCACGGTCGCGCCTTCGGCGGGCGACACGATCTTAAACGCCAGGGCCGGCTGTGCCAGGAGGACGAAGCACGAGGCGAGGGGCAAGAGGTAGCGGTTCCGGAGACACGCTTCACGCTTCACGAGTGACGCTTCACGAGCCATTGTTATCTCGTCAGATGGAACGGCACGTCGGTGAGGATGACGCGGTCTTTGAACAGCAGCGCCGCTTTGAGCAACAGCGCGCGCTGGTTATGGAGGATGTTCTGCCACCAGCGGGCCGGCAGAATTTCCGGCAGGACGACGGTCACCCAATTGTCCGGCTCCTTCTCCAGGATGCTCTCGATATATTCCAGCAGCGATCCCAAAATCGATCGATAGGGAGAGGGGAGCACGATCAGCGGTACGCCGCAGCCCCACTGCGCCCATTGAATTTCGGTCAGCGCAGTTTCCTCCTTATCGACGGAGACCATCACGGCCCGCACGTCGCCGCCGCGGCTCCGCGCATAGTCCACCGCGCGCACGACCGCCCGGTTGACGCCGCCGATGGGAATCAGCACGACGTTGCGGCTCGGCCGGGGCGGACGATGGTCGCGGGACAGCGAGACCTGTTCGGACACCGCCTGATAGTGGCGGTGGATGGCGAGAAACAGCGCGATCAACAACGGCACGAGCACGATGACGATCCAGGCGCCGTGCGAGAACTTGGTGCTGGCGATGACGAGCGTCGCCGCGGCGGTGGCCACGGCGCCGGCGCCGTTGACGGCCAGTTTGTGCCGCCAATGCGGGCCTTTTTTAATCCGCCAGCGCTTCACCATGCCGGCCTGGGACAAGGTGAAGGAGAGGAATACCCCGACGGCGTAGAGCGGGATCAGCGCGTGGGTGTCGCCTTGGAAGAGCACGATCAGCAGGCAGGAGAATACGCCGAGAATGATGATGCCGTTCGAAAACACCAGCCGGTCGCCCATCATCGCCATCTGGTGCGGCATGTAGCCGTCGCGCGCAAGCAGGGACGCCAGCCGGGGAAAGCCCGCGAAGGCGCTGTTGGCCGCCAGCACCAGGATCAGCATCGTCGACCCTTGCACCAGATAATAGAGCGCGCCGGTGCCGAAGGTGGCGCGGGCAATTTGGGACACGACCGTTTCGTCTTCTTTGGGCACGATGCCGTAGTGATAGGCCATGACGCTGATGCCCATGAACAGGGTGGCCAGGATGGCTGCCATGCCGAGCATGGTGAGCGCGGCGTTTTTGGACTCGGGCTTCTTGAACGCTGTCACGCCGTTGGAGATCACCTCCACGCCGGTGAGCGCCGTACAGCCGGATGAGAATGCGCGCAGAATCAAAAACACCGTGAGCGGTTCGGCCACTCCGGCGGGCGAGGGCGGCGGTGGCGTCGCGGCCCCGCCACCGAGGAGCATCTTCAAAAACCCGCTGCCCAGCATGATCAGCAGCATGCCGATGAACAGATACGTCGGCACGGCGAAGACTTTGCCCGACTCGCGGACGCCCCGGAGATTGACGACGAGCACGGTGACGATGGCGGCGATGCAGAGGGCTTCGCGGTGAGGCAGCAACTCCGGCACGGCCGACGTGACGGCGGCGATGCCGGCCGCGACGCTGACGGCGACCGTGAGCACATAGTCGATCATGAGCGAGGCGGCGGCGGTCAATCCGGGCCACTCGCCCAGGTTCGACTTCGCGACGATGTAGGCGCCGCCGCCCGAGGGATATTCGAAAATAATCTGGCGATACGACATCGTCAGGATCGCCAGCAGGCCGACGATGGAAAGACTGATAGGGATCGAGGCGGCGACGACTGCCGTGCCGGCGAGGGTCAGAACCAGGAGGATTTCTTCGGTGGCGTAGGCGACGGACGACAGCGCGTCCGAGGAAAAGACGGCGAGGGCCAGCCGTTTGGACAACCGTTCATGCGCGGCTTGCGCAGTCTTCAAGGGGTCGCCGACGAACCACCGCTTGAGCATGCGGCATTATCGCATACTTATCCGCAAGAACGAAAATGAAGACGGCCTGCGTAGAACGGATCAGAGGACGCGAACGAGTGGGCGGCTAGTACGGCTCGCGGTATCGGGTGATGAGATCGCAGGACCGGCGGCAGTCGTCGCAGTACGTGCGGGCGAATGCCATCTGGGCGTGATGAATGGCGCGTCCTTTGAAGAAAGTGCGCAGGTCCATCCAGGCCGACGCCTGCCACGCGGTCGTCGGCTGATCGATTCGCGCCGCGTCGTACACGCGCCGGCAGAGATCGCACATCGGCACGATCCGGTCGACGCCCGTCGCATGCGGATGCTGGTGCGAAGTTGCTTCCATGACTCAGGCTCCTGCCGGGATGATGACGCGGGGTGTATCTTACGGGCGGGCCGCCGTTCGGCGCACCGGTAGGGTTACGAGTCGGACCGGTGAAAATTTACGGGATGGGGATGCGGCTCAGGCCGGTTAGGACGCGCCGACAAACCCGTTAGCCAGGGCGTACTTCACCAGGTCGACGGTCGAGTGCAGATCCAGTTGTTCCATCAACTGGGCTTTATGAAACTCCACGGTGCGGGGCGAGATGTTCAGCCTGGCGGCGATGTCTTTGGCTGAGCAGCCTTCCGCGAGCAGCTGCAGCACTTCGCGCTGCCGGGCGGTGAGATCGACCGGGTGGGTCATCGCGGCCGGTCCGCCCTGCATCAGGGCGTCGATCACTTCTTTGGTGATCAGCGGCGTCACGTAGTAGCCGCCGGCTTGTACGGTGCGGAGCGCCTGGCTCAATTCTTCGCCGAGCGACCCTTTCAGCAGATAGGCCGAGGCGCCGGCTTTGAAGGCCGCCCGGATGTAGGCGGCGTCCGCGTGCATCGTGACGAACACCAGCTTCACGCCCGGATACGCCGCCCGTAACTGGCGGGCCGCGTCGATGCCGTTGAGCACCGGCATCGAAATGTCGAGGATCACGATATCGGGTGTGTGCCGGGCGACGGCGTCCAGCAACGCGCGGCCGTCGCCGACCGTAGCCAGCAGCGTGCAGTGCTCTTCCAGCAGGCGCCGGAAGCCTTCCACGACCAGGGTGTGGTCGTCGGCCAGAATGAGAGTCGGTTTCGTCATGGTGCGCCTACCGTCAGCGGAGTCCGCACGCGGACTTCCGTGCCCGATCCGGGCCGCGACCGCACGTCACACATGCCTTCGACGGCCAGAATGCGTTCCCGCACGTTCACGAGGCCGAGCCCCCGTCCGTTCCGTAGGCCGGCGTCGGGATCGAACCCGCGCCCGTTGTCCCGGATGGCCAATTCCATCGATGGACCCTCGACGGTCAGTTCCACTTCAACCCGGGTGGCCTGCGCGTGCCGCGCGATGTTGGAGAGGCATTCTTGTACTACGCGATAGACGGCGGTCGCAATCTCCTTCGAGAGAATCGGCGGGAGCGGCTGGCTGACGAACAGCGTTTTGATTTTTGTGTGCGCGGTGAAGTCGTCCAGGGTTTGCTGCAGCGCGGCGTCGAGGCCGAGATCGTCGAGAATCGACGGATGGAACCGGTAGGCCATGTGCCGGACGTCGTTGGAGAGCGTGACCAGATCCTGATGGATCTTCGCCACCTGCTCGCGGACCTCGGTGGGCGCGGCGGGCAGATGTTTCTCGGCCGCCTGCACGCTCAGCGTCAAGAGCGCCAGTCGCTGGTTCACGTCGTCGTGCAACTCGCGCGAGATGCGGCGGCGTTCATCGTCCTGCACCGCCAGGATGCGGCCGGTCAGGGCGAGGAGGTCCCGCTGGCTTTGTTGCAGCGCCTGCTGGATGGAAAGGAGATCGACGGTGCGCTCCTGGACGCGCTGTTCAAGCCCGTCGTTCGCTTCGCGCAGCACCGACTCGGCCCAGCGCCGCTGGTGGATGAACGCGACGGGAGCCCAGATGGCCAGGAGGCTGAGAAACCGGTTGCTCCATCCCAGCCACCAGGGCAGGCCGGGCAAGGTGGGGCTGAGTGCGGCGCCGACGATCGTGAGCACCGAACAGCCGGCAGCGGTGACGATGGGCAGGCGGGCATCGGAACTGAGCGACGATAAGAACACGACAAAGCCGTAGGAAATGGCGATGGCGATACCGAGCGGGAGGATGAGATCGATCCCAAACAGCGTCAAGCTCAGGACGATGGTTGCGATCGGAATGTATTGCCGGTCCCCGCTCATCGACGGCCGTCACCGTAATGAAAGGTTTTCCTCTCCCGTCGGGCGCCTATTATGCCGTCCGGCTTGCCCGGACAGCAACGTGGTTGGTGCAGATGAACCACATGGCCCTCGGAGATTAGAGCGGCAGTCACCCGGAGCCTAGCGGGGAACTTTGGAGTTGACAGCGAATGTCGTCTTGAGTAATCTTCGGACCCCTACTTCTAAGCACGCCCTTCGTGCGTGGTGCGAAGGTATAGATAGAGAACCTTTTATCGAACTTCTGTACGCCTGTGATTCTCTAATCACCTTTCAAGGAGGCCGGTCCATGTATCAGCACAGTCGTTTCTCTACCCGCGCCCTCAGCGTGATCGCGGGCGGAGCCTTGCTGTGGCTCCCGCTTGTCGCGTCGGCTGAGAGCACGTCGTCCCACGAGGGACATGCCACGGCACAGCCGGTGGCGATGCAGCACCAGGTACCCGCCTGGGCGGAGCAGCTCAAGGGCCAGACGATCGTCGAAGACACGATGTCCGGACGGGGCGAGCGCTCGGCGATGGTCGAACAGCAGCACCAGCGCATCATGGAGCACATGACGCATGATCCGCAGGTGCAGGGCGTGAACACCGGCATGTACAACACCCAGTCCATGATGCACCAGTACGGTGCGGGCGGGCAGGACATGCTGCTCGTGTCCGATCCCCGCGTCGAACCGGTGGCCATGACGGGCGGGGGCAAGTGCCCCGCGACCGCGCCGGTGAAGCAGTACAACGTGTCCGCGATCAACGTCGAGATTACCCTCAATCAGTGGCTCGACTTCTATCCCGGCTACATGTATGTGCTGGATGAGAACCTCGACAAGGTTCGCGCGGAAGAAACCAAGAACAAAGAAGCCCGCGAGAAGGAAGGCTACGATCCGGGCGCCGTCATCAACGGCGTGCAGGCCCAGTGGATTCAGCCGCTGACCATCCGCGGCAACCAGGGTGACTGCGTCAAGATCAAGCTCAGCAACAAGCTCGAGGGCGGCGAAGACGTCAGCCTGCACATCCATGGTTCTGCGACGGTCGTGAGCGCCACCGGTGCCGCGGCCACGACCACGAACCCGGATTCGATTGCGGCGAAAGACAAGTCGATCGATCTCGAGTGGTACATCCATCCGAACACCCAGGAGGGTGTCCGGCAGTTCCATACGTTCAGCAACGATCGTGAATTGACCGTCATGGGCATGTTCGGGTCCTTCGTCGTGGAGCCGCGCGGATCCTCGTACTGGGAGCCCCTCGGCAGCGGCGACGCAACGCCGGCCACCAGCGGCTGGCAGGTCATGATCAAGAACGGCACGGGCCCGGACTTCCGGGAGTTCGTGCTCTTCTATCACGAAGTCGGCGACGAAGCGTTCCGTCCGTTGAATAAAAAGGGCGACTTCCTGCCGCAGCGCGATCCGCTGACCGACGCCTATCGTCCGGGCGGCCGTGCGATCAACTATCGCAGCGAGCCGTTCGGCATCAACAACATGCATGTGCAGCACGAGTACTTCGGCTTCGAGGACGAGTCGATGGGCTACAGTTCCTATACTTTCGGCGATCCGTCCCCGACGGTTCCGCGTTCCTACATCGGCGACCCGGCGAAGTTCCGCTTGGTCCATGGCGGGTCCGAAGTGTTCCACAGCCACCATCCGCACGGCGGCACGATCCGCTGGCCGCGCAGCCCGCGGGCCATCGATGACATGAACCTCTGGGCCACCAGCACCAACGGCCCGGTGAAGTATCCGGTGATCCGCGCCAAGACCGACCGGGTCGACGTCGAAGTCATCGGCCCGTCCGAAGCGCTTGACCTCGAAACGGAGTGCGGCTCCGGTCTCTGCCAGCAGCTAGCCGGCGACTTCCTCTTCCACTGCCACGTCGCGCACCACTATGTGGCGGGCATGTGGGGGTACTGGCGCGTGTACAACACGATTCAACAGGGCGATCTGCGGAACGATGTGATGCCGGATCTGCGCGAGCTGCCGGATCGCAAGGGCCGCATCAGGGCGCCGGTGTCGTCCGACAAGTTGGTCGGACAGACACTCGATTGGTTCGGCAAGCAGTTCAAGATCGTCGACAAGGGCAAGAGCGATTGGAAGAGCAATCCGGCCACGGTCACGGTGAAGGATTGGGTCGAGATGCAGCTGCCGACGATGGGCAAGCCCGGCCACAAGGACGATGAAAAGGGTCAGACGCAGTCGTACGATGCCACCGTGCTCGACTGGGCGTGGAACGGCAGCGTGGCGATGAGCGAGAGAGAAAGCGAAGTCGAGAACCCCAAGTACAAGTCCACGCATCCGGGCAAGCGCCATCCGATCATGTTCGAGGCGCTCACCGGGAAAGTGGCTTGGCCGTATCTGACACCGCACTTCGGTCGACGTGTGATGTTCTCCCCGAACCATGTCGGTGCGCCCTGGTTGGAGATGATCCGTCGGAACACCGACGGGTCGGAGAGTCTCGATCAGGCGATCCCGGGTGAGAACGGCAACTGGAGCTTGTGCCCGGAGAATGCGGGCCGCAAGTCCTACAACGTGCACTTCGTGAAGATGCCGATCAAGATTGCGAAGGCGCAGGGTAAGGAGCCGCCTGTGATCGACCCGAACGGGTTGATCTACGTGCTCCACGAAGAAGAAGCAGCGATCCGCGCCAACGACGATCTGAAATATCCGCTGGTGGTCCGCGGCAACATCTACGATTGCGTAGACTGGACGCTGACCAGCGAGTGGGACGACGACGACTACACGAACTTCCAGTCGTCGAAGATCAATACCCACTGGCACTTTCTGCAGTTCGACAACCAGTCGTCGGACGGCGTGATCACCGGCTTCTCGTACGAGCAGTCGGTCCGTCCGTTCACGATGCTGGAAAAGAAGAATGCCAAGGGCCTGCCGATGCCGATGAACACCGTGTTGACGGCGGCAGCGAAAAAGGGCTCGAACAGCCTCACGGTCAAGAATGCCAAACAGTACCATGTCGGCACCTTGATCCTGGTCGGTGCCGATAACGTGAAGGGCAATGAAATCTCCCGCGTCAAGGCGATCAGCGGCAACACCATCACCTTGACGAGCGGGTTGAAGAACGATCACCCGGCGAACGACATCGTGACGGTGGAATTCGTCCGGCAGCGGTTCTGGGTTGATGCGGACGTGGGCACCGTGTTCTGGCACGACCACGCCTTTGGCGCGACCACCTGGCCGCACGGCGGGTTCGGCACGTTCATCGCCGAGCCGGTGGGTTCGACCTATCATGATCCGAAGACCGGCAAGGCGATCCGCAGCGGACCGATTGCCGACATCCGCACCAACGAGCCGGTGGGCTATGGTGTGAACAACAGCTTCCGTGAATTGATGGTGCAGGTGCACGACACCGTGCCGCACACCGTCAACATCGTGACAGCGGGCAATCCTCCGGGACAACCGATCGAGGTGGCCCTCGAGGCGGGCAAGACCGTCTCCTTCATGATGCCGGAAAAAATCTACATGACGCCGATGCCGTTCCTGAACGGTGGGACCCACACGACGGGCAGCGGCTTGAACTTCCGGGCGGGACCGATCGCGCAGCGGTTGGCGACGAATCCGGATTCGTCGCAGATCTTCAGCAGCGCGATTCACGGCGATCCGTATACGCCGACCTTGAGGGCCTACACGGGAGACACGATGGTGTTCCGTCTCCTGCACACCCTCATGAACGAGTCGATGGTCTGGACCATCTCGGGCCATACCTTCCTGTCGGAGCGGTATGCGGGCGATGCGAACCGCAAGAACTCGATCCACATCGGGATTGCGGAGCGTTATGACCTCGTGGTGCCGGAAGCGGGCGGGCCTCGCCACCAGGCGGGCGATTACATCCACTTCAACGGTCGGTCCTCGAAATTCTCCGAGGGCGGTTGGGGCATCATTCGTGTTTACGATAAGGAACAGCCGGATTTGAAAAAACTCACGGCGGGCTTCTCGATCAAGGGCGAAATCCCGAAGGCGTTGCCGGTCTGTCCGGCCGATGCGCCGGTGAAGAGCTTCAACGTGGTGGCGATGGATTATCCGGCGATGAAGTTCAACGCGAAGGCGCCTGAGGCCATCGAAGTGGACTTCGAGCGGAAGATCCTCATGACCAACCCCGATGCGAAGATTTATGCCTTGGAAGAAGATACCGCCAAGGTCGCGAGCGGCGCGCAACCGATGCCGCTCACGCTTCGCGTTAACGTGGGCGACTGCGTGAAGGTCAATCTGAAGAATAAGATGAAGGCGAGCAAGGCGTCGTTCTCGGCGATCGGGCTGGCCTTCGATCCGAAGGATTCCCAGGGCGCCAACGTCGGCAACAACGCCGGGGATCAGACGATCGCCCCGGGCGGCGAGCGCACCTATACCTACTATGCGGATCCGTTCAACGGCGAAACGACCTCGCTGGTGTGGGATTGGGGCAACGTGATGACCAATCCGCGCGACGGGTTGTTCGGCGCCATCGTCGTCGGTCCGAAGGGCGCGAAGTACCGCGACCCGAAGACCGGCGCGGATTTGACGAACAAGAATGCCTGGGCCGCGGACGTGATCCTCGATCACTCCATGCCCGGCATGGAAAACCGTCCGAACTACCGTGACGTGGCGTTGTTCTTCCAGGACGAAGACAACATCATCGGCACGAGCTTCATGCCCTACGTGCAGAACGTGGCGGGTCTGACCGGCATCAACTACCGGTCCGAGCCGTACAAGTTCCGCGAAGAGCAGGGTTGTTCGCTCGGCAAGGTGTTCCAGCCGTGCAAAGCGGACAAGCCGGAAGATCCGGCGACCCCGATCATCTACTCGCACGCGGGCGATCCGGTGCGCATCCATATCCTGGGCGTGAGCAACGAGCAGAACGGGATGTTCAGCGTCGAGAAGCACGAGTGGCCGATCGAACCGTTCATGCGCGGCGCCGACCAGATCAGCGTCGTCGAATTCTCCGGGTCGGAGACGATCGATGCGTTCATTCCGTCGGCCGGCGGACCGTACCGCCTGCCGGGCGACTATGTGTACAGCAACCAGCGGTTGCCGTACTCGCAGTCCGGCCAGTGGGGCTACCTCCGCGTGTTGCCGTCCGGCGACCAGCGGTTGTTGCCGCTGCATGGAGCCGGTGCGGGGATGAAGAGCGCGTCGCTGGAGGATGCGGTGCGCGCGATTCCTGTCGCGGCGAAGTAAGATCACACGCGCCCGCCGTTCGCGGCGGGAGTGCATACAGGAAGGGGGAGGCCGCAAGGCTTCCCCCTTTTGTTTTGCGGTATCCTTTTGATACGATACAAAAATTATTCTGATATGATCGGATTGATAGCGGAGGGGCATATGAGAGGGCTGCTACTGATCATTGCCGGATGGCTGCTGATGGCCGGAGCCACGGCGTGGGGCTACGAAGAGGTCCGCATCACGGACGGCGGCACCCTTACGGGGGCGGTGAAACTGGACGGGGTTGTTCCCAAGCCGAAAGGCTACAATCTCACAACGCTGCCGGACCCCTTCTATTGCGGACGCATTTCCGACGGGCAGGGCTGGCGCATTCTGCAGCCGTTCAACGTCGGACCGGCGGGCGAGTTTCGCGACGTGGTGGTCTATCTCGAGGGGATCCGGAAGGGCAAGCCGTTCGAGGAGAGTAGTCTCACGCACATCGAAGCCAAAGACTGCCAGTTTCTCCCGTTCACGACCGTTGTGCGTGACGATCGCTCGGTGACGGTGGTCAACATGGATCCCGTCATGCACGACATTCAGGCCTATGAAACGTCGCATCTGGGCGCGCGCGTGCTGTTCAACGTCCCGCTGCCGATGAACCCGAATCACCCCCGCAATTTCAAAGATCGCAGCGATGCCGCGCTGTATCACAAGCACATGGCCGGCGCGCCGATGAAAGAACTGGTCAAACTCAGCAAAGGCCGCCGGATTTTCGTGATGCAGTGCGGTTTCCACGCCTATATGGAGAGTTGGGGCGTGGCCGTGCACAATCCCTATTTTGCGAAAACGGATGAGCAGGGGCGGTTCACCCTGACCGACGTGCCGCCGGGCACCTATAAGCTGGTGGTCTGGCATCCCTACATTCGAACCGCAAACGAACAGACCGTCACCATCGACCCGAAGGGAACCACCGAGACGAAGATCGTGGTTACAGCCCCGACGGGGCGGCTCTATGCGAACGAGGTGCTGGAGCACGACTATGTGCGGTTCAGTGTGACGGAGGAGCAGAAGAAGGACATCGATCCGATGGTCCACAAGCAGGACCACTGAACCAATCTCTTCAAGGGCACGCCGGGTGATTCGAGCACGTCTCGCAGTCGGGTGGGGAACGGGTATCCTATCGCTGCTGGTGGCGGTGTCCGCGCAGGCCTACGACGTCGTCGAGGTTCAGCACGGGGGAACGATCGAAGGGACGGTGACCCTCGACGGCGCCGTGCCGGAGCCCAAGGGCTTCAACCTTATCACCTTTCCGGATCCCCAATATTGCGGTCGCATCTCGAACGGTCGCGGTTGGCGGCTGCTGCACGATTTTGTCGTCGGCCCGAACGCGGGGCTGAAAGATGCGATCGTGTTACTGGAAGGCATCGAGGCCGGGAAACCGTTCGAGGTGTCGGTGCCGTTGATCGAGGCCCGCGATTGCATGTTTCAACCGTTCATGACGATCATCCGCAACGGGCATGCGGTCGAGGTCATCAACATGGATCCGGTGATGCACGACATTCAGGGCTACGAAACGTCGATCGAAGCCGGCGCGCGCGTCCTCTTCAATACGCCGCTGGTGATGAATCACCAGCACCAGCGGGGCAATCTGCACGCGATGCACAACCATGCGCCGGGCAAGTCGCTCATCGGGCCGATCTATCTGAACAAGGGCCGCCGGACGTTTTACATGCAGTGCGGGTTCCATGCCTACATGGAAAGCTGGGCGATGGCCGTGAACAATCCGTATTATGCGCTGACCGACGAGCGGGGATCGTTCTCGATCGATCACGTTCCGCCCGGCACGTACCAACTCATCGTCTGGCATCCGCAGACCGGACCCGGCGTGACGAGAACGGTCACTGTTCGACCGGGCGGAACCGTCGTGGAGCAGGTGGCCTTGACCGCTCCCAAAGGGAGCCGATCGGCATTCAAAGTCATGGACAATCCCCGCTTCGGGCCGGAGACGTTGGGGTATCCGGTCGATATCCAGCCATTAGTCGAGCACCAACACTGACGACGATGATGTTGTGTCTCGCACGGAAGGCCGTGAATCTGGTCTGTCTCCTGTCTTTGTGCGCGGCGGTGTCTCCGTCACATGCCGGCGAATCGTCCGCGGCACCCGCAGAATTTTCCGGCGCCATCGTCAAGCAGGTGAACGGAAAAAAACATCAGGCGCAGGTGTTCGCCAAGGGCGATCGTCTTCGATTGGAATACAAATATGCGATCAAAACGGACTATGGCTATGCGGCCATCGAAATCATCCGGCTCGATCAGTCGGAAGCCTGGTATCTGCTGACTCAACAGAAAGAGCTGCTGGTCACGCCGCTGGATCCGGACGATGTGCTGCCGATCCGGCCGTCTTTGCCCGGCGAGCGCGAGCGGACGCTCGTCGGCGATGCCACGGCCGCCGGCCGGGCCGCGCAGTTGTACGAAGTACGGACCGATCGTGATGGCCGGCTCGAGCGGTTCTATGAATGGGTGGACAAGGAGACCGGTCTACTTCTCAAGCTGGTCAGCCGGGATCGCGACTGGTCCTTCGAGTACGAGCGGATCCGGCTGTCTCCCCAGCCGAGTTACTATTTCGACGAGCCGCCCGGATACAAGCGGCGCATGAGTCCGACAGGGCCACAGACGCATGGTTAGAGAAGGTACAGCCAAGATGGGGCCGCATCCTGTGTCCGCGCAACGCGCGGCGAGGGTCATGTTGTGCGGACTGGTTCTCTGGTCCGGCGCCGGAGCGGCGTCGGCCGCGTCCGGGTCTGCGGTGCCGAAGGACGCGCAGGCGGCGTTCGAGAAGCGGCAGTACCAGCAGGCGCTCGACGAATTGGCCAAGCTGGATCAGGCCAGGAGCGGTGCGCCGGATGTACGGCGGCTGAAAGTCCGCGCGCTCGTGAAGCTGGGCAAGCCGAAAGAAGCGCTCGACGAGTACGATCTGCTGGAGCGGACGCTCAAGCAGGACGACGAACCGGTGCTCCGCGAACTCGCGCTCGGCTTCATCGTCGTCATGGTGAAAGACATGCGCGAGCAGATGCGCGGCGCGGCGTACACGGCGCTCAAGGAAGTCGAATCCGACGAGGTCGTGCCGTATTTCGAGGATGGGTTGAGCGACGGATCCGGTCCGGTCCGCGTGTTGGCAGTGGAGGGATTGAGCCAGTCGGAGGCGGGGCGTAAATCGAAAAAGCTCCGTGGCGCGCTGGACGATCAGGCCGGCCTGGTGAAGGCGCGGGTGATCAAGGTTCTGGGGAAGTCCGGCGATCCGTCCGTGTTGCCGTTGATCGAGGCGGCCACAAAGGATGACGTGCCCACAGTGCGCACGGCGGCGTATGGCGCGTTGGTGCGAATGGGCCGCAAGGAGGCATGGGAATCACTGCGGCAGGCGGCCGAGGCGGCAAATCCGGAGGACTGTGCCTATGCGCTGCGCACCATTGCCGATCTGAAGGATCAGCGGGGCCGCGCGCTGATGCGGGAATTTCTCACCGATAAGCAGCCCTCGGTGCGGGGCGCCGCTGTGCGAGGGTTGGGGCAACTTGGCGATATCGAATCCAGGAGTAGGATCCAATTGTTATTGAGAGATCCTGTGTCCGCGGTGCGCGAGGCGGCCGCTATGAGTCTGGCCGACCTCGGCGGAGATGAGTCGGTGCCGGCCTTGACCGGCCAGTTGGCGGACGGTTCGTTCACTGTGCGGGCGGCGACCGTGGCGGCGCTGTTGCAACTCGGTCAACCGTTCCATGTGGTGGCGCGGACGGTGACGGAGTTGGTGCGGCAGAACGACACCGCCGCCCGGGCCTCTGCCGCCTATGCATTGGGAAAGGCCACCGAGGCGAATCTGGCCGGAGCGGTCTCTGTCCTGGTTGGCCTCAGCCATGACCCCTTGCCCGGTCCGAAGATTGTCGCACTCCGGTCGCTGGGACATATCGGGGACCGCGCGCTCGTCCCGATTATGAAAGAAGCCCTGCACGATACCAATGAAGCGGTTCGCTCTACCGCCGGCGGGGCGCTCCTGCATCTCCTGGCCGATAAGCACCAGCCCGGAAAGTGACCGCCGGCGACCCCTTGTTTGCGATTGACGGGGGCGGGTAGAATTTTGTATAGATACTCGGTCCAAGTCTAGGCCTCGCCTATCTCGTCCTAGAGATCGAGTTAGCAGGTGCGGAGACGATCTCTACCTGCCGGTGCGGTCATGAGAATCTTGGGAATGCCAATCAATCGCAGTGTGTGTTCATCACAAGGAGGCAGTCACATGAAGAAGGGTGTGTTTGCAGTCGTGTTCATTCTGGTCGCAGCGGCTCTGGTCGCGGCGCCTTTGGCGGCCAATGCCGGCGGGACGATCGCGGGCAAAGTGACCTATGCGGGCGCGGAGGAAAAGAAGGAATTCTTGTTCTCCAAGTTTCCCAACCCCAAGTTCTGCCCGAAGAACCCGGACAAGAGCTTGATGGACGGCGACAAGCGGTTCCTCAAGACCATTGAGAAGTCTAAGGACGGCGGCTTGAAGAATGCAGTTGTGGCCGTTGTGGACATTGAAGACAAGGCGTTCATGGACGGCTATGCGGGGACGGAAGTCACCGCAGCGTTCTGCCAGTTCCTGCCGTTCGCCGGTGTCGTGGTGAACACCCGGCCGTTCAAGGTCGAGAACACCGATTCGGATCCGGACGATCCCAAGTCGGTGGCGGGCGTGCTCCACAACCCGCACAGCTTCACGGTGAAGGGCTCCACCTCGGCGACCGGTTTCAACATCGGTCTCGCCAAGAAGGGTGACAAGCTCGATAAGCCGGTGACCTTCCGCGGCGGCGCCGAGAAGGAAGGCTATTATCGGTTGCAGTGCGATCAACATGAATTCATGCAGTCCTTCTTCCTCCCGGTCTCCAACGCCCACTTCGCGGTGGTCAAGGACGACGGGTCGTTCGAACTGAAGGACGTGCCGGCCGGCAAGCACAAAGTGGTGGCCTGGCATCCGTTCGCGGCCAAGGGCAAGAAGGTCGAGTTCGAAGTGGACGTGACCGACGGCGGCACGGCCAACCTCAAGGCCGAGATCAAGTAACTTCGGTCCGTTTCAGACGGGTTTCACCCGTTCACACAGGGCAGCGGAGTCATCCGCTGCCCTGTGTGTTTTTAGCGCCCGCCCGCCGCGCGTCGCTGCCTTGCCTTTCAGTTTCTGAACTGGGTAAGATTCCCGCTTTCGACGCTCTCTTACAGAGGGGGATGGGTGTGTCACGCGAGCTCTCGTTAGCGGAAATCTTCCAACTCGGCTACTACTGGGAGACCAAAATTCTCCTCACCGCCGTCAAGCTGGACCTGTTCTCCGCGCTGGACGGCAAGCCGAAGACTGCGCGCGAGATCGCCGGTCGCATCGGGGCGCACGAGCCGACGCTCGGCCTCCTGCTGAATGCCCTGGTTGCGTTGCGGCTGCTGACGAAAGACGGAACGACCTACGCCAACTCGACGGCCGCGGCCACGCATTTGGTCCGCCATTCGGCGCAATACATCGGGCACCTGTTGTTGCTGCACGACGCCGAATGGAACAACTGGGGGAAACTCGAAGAGACGATTCGAACCGGGCAACGAGCGGTCGATCGGCACGTGTTCGAGACCGATCCTGAACTGGGCGGCAATGTGCTCGCCGTGCTGCATCGAATCGGGCAGCAGAGCGGGCCGGACTTTGCCAAGCGGCTTGAGTTGAGCGGGCCGGTCCGCCTATTGGATCTGGGTGGCGGCGCCGGCACGAACGCGATCGCCTTTTGCCGCGTCTATCCCGAACTGACCGCCACGGTGTTCGATCTGCCGGCGACATTGCGGCTTACCGAAAAGACGGTGAAGGAAGCCGGGTTAGAATCCCGCATTGCGTTGCGGCCGGGCAATTTCAATACGGATCCGCTCGGCGGTCCCTACGACGTCGTCCTCATGTCCGACATCCTCCACTACCAGACGTTTGACACCAACGCGGCGTTGGTGAAGAAAGTCTTTGCGCATCTTGTTCCCGGCGGCCGGTTGATCATTAAGGACCGCTTCCTGGACGACACCGGAACCGGTCCGGCCTGGACGACCGCGTTCGCCGTGCACATTCTCGTCAACACGCAACAAGGCGGCTGTTACACGTGCGCGGAGGCGATCCAGTGGATGCAGAGTGCGGGCTTTGCCTCGGCGACGGAACTGGAGAAGACCGCCGTAGTGCAAGGCGTGAAAGGGAACGGGTAGAAGCGGAATGAACTGGCTGCGCGATCCCGGTTTTCTCGGCACACACGCGACGATTGGCGCGGATCTGAGTCAACTCATGGCCACGTTGTTCACCGGGCTGTTCATCGTCGGCTGGTTTCAGGCGCGCAAGCGCCAGGCCGATGCGCACCACTGGCTCATGCTCGGCGGCATGATCGCGATGCTCAGTTTCTTCGTCGCCTACTATCTGTTCCGGCAGCTCGGCGTGCTGGCGGTCGAAGGGAAAGAAGGGTTCGGCGGATCGCAGGCGCTCTACGACTATGTGTTCATCCCGATTTTGACGCTGCATATCATCCTCGTCATCATCGGGCTGGTGATGGCCGTGTATATGATCGTGCTGGGTTTTCGGTCGCAGCAGGTCGTCAACGGCATCCGGTCGCTCAACGAGTCGCTGTTGCAAACCTCCTGGAGAAAAATCGGAACGATCTTCGGCGTGATCACCGCGCTGGTGATGGGCTTGTTTCTGGCCCGCATCGCCTCGGCGGGATTTTCCGTCCGGAAGATGGAAGTGTACGCGGGGCTCTTGCTCTTGGTGGCGATCGTGTTCGCGATCGAGATGTCCATCCAGCGGATCTGGCCGAACGGCGCCCGGCGTCATCGCGCACTCGGCAAGTTCACGATGATCATCTACTGCATCCTCTTCATAACCGGCACCACCACCTACACGATGCTCTACATTCTCTTTCCGGGGAAAATAGGTTGATTGCATGTTGACCTGCGGTTGCGGGCGCTGGATGCACACGGAGGGGATCGAAGAGCGGGCCTATGCCGATGGCGCGCTGCAGTGGTTTATTCGGTCGGAATGCCGGGGATGCGGATTGAAAGTCGGCGTCGACGTGCCGGCCGGTCAGATGCGCGGGCTGGTCGATCGTCTCATGTGGACCGACGAGGCGCTGCACCGGTTGGATCGCATGCCACCGTATCTTGCGCCGCTGGTTCAGGAAGAGGTGGAGCAGGACGTGCGCGCGCGCGGCGAGCGCGTGGTCGCGTACGACACGCTGCTGCGTCCGCGGACCGGCGAGCGGATTGTGTGGGACGCCGACGCGGAGCACCGGCTGGACAATGTGCCGGCGCCGGTGCGGGCGATGGCGAAAATCGAATTGGAGCGGACAGCCGCCGAGCGCGGGCAGACCCACATTACGGTCGCGCTGATGGAAGAAATCAAGGCCAAGTATTTCGGGATGGGCTCGAGAAAAAGTGATGGGTGAGCGGTGATGAGTGATGAGTTAGAAATGGATCTCGCAGGTCTCCTTGGCTCATCACCCATCACTGATCACCTTTCACTGGAGTGGTAATGCTGCATCGGATGGCGTTGCGAGTGTTGCCGAGTCTGAGTCTGGCTGTGACGGAAGATACCGTTCGCCGGCGGAAGCGCCTGGTCATGTTTGTGCCGGGGCTGGTGGCATTCGGCGTGTACCGGTTGGCGAAACATGTTTTGCCGCTGACTGAGCCGGTGGTGCTTCTGGCGATCAGTGGAATCGTTGGATTGGTCACGGCATTGCTGACCTATCGTGTCGGGCGCGGTGTCGGCTGGGAGACGATGCTCAGAGAAGACGGGAAGAAGTTGCTGTTTTGGATGGCCGGGTGGATCGGGTTCGTATACGGCATTCAGCTGTCGCTGCTGGTGCTGGCGTTGCTCTGGCTGGTGGGCTACGACTATCTGAAGCATCCGGACGGTCCCGCGATGATGGCGATGATCATTTCCTGCACAGCGGTTGCGCGTGATGCGTTTGAGATCGGCCATGTGCGCAACGTGGCGTTGCAGGGCCGGCCGTTTCCCACCTTTCCGAACGGCGTGCCCTTGCGGCAATTATTGAGTCATCAGACCGTGCAGCTGACTCCTTGGGTGGTTGCAGGGATGGTGACCGGAGTTGCCGCCGCTTCGTTGGGACAGGTTGCTGCAGGGCCACAGATGACGGCGATCGTGCAGTTGTCGGCGGTCACTGTAGTGGGCGGAGCGATCGCGCTCGGCGCGTACTTCGGCGGATTGAGACCGCAGGTCTCCTGGACAGCGGTCTTGTCCCAGACAAAACCGGCGGAGTTGCTCAAATATTGGTGGTGGCCTGGCCTCGCTTTCGCGTCGACCTATTATCTGGTCTCGGCCGGCATCGTGGTGTTCGTATTGCGCCAGCCGGGTGTGCCGACCGGCTATGCGATGGCGGCGGGCGGGATCGTCGGCGGCGTGATGGCGCTCTACGGCTATTACCTCGGGCATCGCCGGCAAATCGAAGAGCAACAGGGACTCAGTGTAAGTCCGGCCCTCCTGCGGTGTCCGTTTGTGATGGGGATTCTGAGTAAGTCAACGTCGGGGACTGCCGCACTCTCGGCAGCGCAAGGCTCGAAAGCGTAGCGCGGATAACTATGCGTCGGTCACCATACAACACCGACTGGATCAGGAGAGGGACGGCGGTCGTCCTCTGTCTTCTCGTCGGCGGGATGCTGTGGGGGATGCAGACGGCGTCGTTCGCGGACGACGCCGTCGATCACTATTACAAAATCCCCGGTGTGCCGGCCGGACCGGCAGCGCCGGCTCCCGAGGAGACGGTCTATCAGCGCTACGGCTCGTTGGATAACCGGCTGCTCGTGTGGTTCGTCACGCAGCAGCACACCTACTTCGGCGGATTCGTGCTTGCGCTGCCGCTCTTCTGCGCGCTGTTGGAATTCCTGGGCCTGCGGACAAAGAAACCGGCGCTGGCGTTGCGGTACGACGGGCTCGCGCGGGACCTGGCCAAGGTGGCGCTGCTCGCGCTGTCGGTCACGGCGGTGGTCGGCAGCCTCATGCTGGCCCTGTTCATTACGCTCTATCCGAGTTTCATGAAGTATATGGGCGGAACGTTCAAATCGTTCATGCCGGTCTACGCGGTCGTGTTCGTCGGGGAATCCCTGTTGCTCTTGGCCTACTATTATAGTTGGAACCGCATGGCCGAGCCGGCGCTCAAGTGGGTGCATGCCGCCATCGGTATTCTGACCAACGTGTTCGGGACGGCGCTATTGTTGCTGGCGAATGCGTGGGCCGCCTTTATGATGGCGCCGGCCGGCGTCGATGCGCAGGGGCGCTTTCTCGGGAACGGCTGGCATCTGCTCCATTCGGCACTCTGGAATCCGCTGAACGTCCATCGCTTCCTGGCCGACATCATGTCCGGCGGCGCGGTCGTGCTGGCCTACGCCTGCTACCGGTTCTTCACCAGCAAGACGGCGGAAGAGCGCGCGTATTTCGACTGGGTCGGCTATGTGTTTTTGTTCGTCACCGTCTGCGCGCTCCTGCCGATGCCGATTGCCGGCTACTGGCTGATGCGCTCCGTCTACGCGTTTCGCCAAAGCATGGGCGTGACGATGATGGGCGGGCTGCTCACCTGGCTGTTCGTCGTCCAGGCGCTGCTGATCGGCGCGTTGTTTCTCGGCATCAACTATTATCTCTGGCAGAGCATGGCCCGCATCCGCGGCGGCGAACGGTATCAGCCGTACTATCAGGCGCTGCTCATCGTGTTGACGCTCGCGGTGTCTATCTGGCTCACGCCCCACACCGTGCTGATGTCGCCGAGCGAAGTGAAGGCGATGGGCGGCGCGCAGCATCCTGTGGTCGGAAACTATGGGGTGATGTCGGCGAAGAACGGCGCGGTCAACGTGATGATTCTCGTCACCACGCTCAGTTATCTTTTCTATCGGCGGGCCAACCGCACGATGACGGTGTCGTGGGTGAGCGCCGGCAATCTCGCCATCGGCGCGTTGTTTGCCGTCGGCCTGCTGAATGTGGTGTGGCTGTCGGTCTACGGGTTCTACCTGCCGGCGAAATTGCGCGTAGGGCTGTCGTCGCCGCAGGCGATGACGACATTGACGGTGATCGTGGTCAGCCTGCTGATCAATCGCGCCATGCTGAAGGGAGCGGTGGTCCATGGACCCGTACAGTGGGGCAAGATTCCGTTGCGCGGGATGATCGGTTTGTTCGGGCTGGCGGCGGCGTTTTCGTGGGTGATGGGGCTCATGGGCTATATCCGGTCTTCGGGGCGGCTGTCCTGGCATGTGAACGAACTGATGGCCGATGTGTCGCCCTGGTCGTTCACGCCGAATCTGGAATTCGCCGCGAAAATGGTCACGCTCAACATGGTCGTCTTCTGGGGCGCGGTGCTGACCCTGTTCTGGCTCTGTCAGCGCGGGCAGCAACCGGTGATGGGAGAAGAGTTTCACGAGGAGTCTGCGCCGGTCCTCGAACCGGCGTCCTCGCAGGAAGGCTAAGGAGGCATTGTCCGCATGATGTGTCGTCGATGGCTGAGCGGGATCGGGTTGGCCGGTGTCGTGTGGTGTGCCGTGCTGGCGCCAGGGTCGATCTCCGCGCAAAGCCAGACGCTGGTGCTGGAGGATTTTCAAGCCAAGGAATCGGACGGGTTTCCGTCAAAATGGGGCCACGAAGAAATGCGCTCCGAGGCGAAAGGGCGAAGCGCATACAAAGTTGTTACTGAAAACGGCGGCAATTTTTTGACCGTGAAGGATGCTGGTCAGCGGATTAAGAACAAAAAAATAGACTGGGATCCCAAAGCCTATCCAGTCCTTACCTGGCGATGGCGGCTCAACAAAGCTCCTGAAGGCACCGAGCAGATTGGCGCAATCTTCGTGACGCTCGATACCGATCTCATGCTCATTCCTGTTTGGACCAAATATTTATGGAGCGCTACAAAGCCGGAAGGGGCGTTAACGGAAGGCGGCATGTTCAGCGGATCGGAGATCGTCGTACAGAGCGGCACGAAAGAGGTCGGCCAGTGGGTTGAGGAGCGGGTGAACGTGTATGAGGATTTTAAGCGCATTCATAAGCATGAACCAGCTCCGAAGGCTTGGGGCATATCGATCACTGCCAGTCCTGGTGTGGAAATCGATTTTGGTCCACTAGTCGCGGTGTCCGCGAAGTAATCGACGTCGAGCGTTTGCGATGACAGACACAGCGCAATCCGGGGCCATGCCCGTTCATAAATTTTTCGATGTCGCATTCGGCATCGCGGTGATGGGCACCGTCGGCACGCTCATTGGTACGATCATGGGCGGCGGCATTATGCCGGTGGCGATCGGCCTGGGTCTGGTGATGGGCGGCATCATCGGATTCTGGGGCGGCCGGCGATTTCTGAGCAGCATTCTCGTCGGCACGCTGCTGGGCGGCGCGCTGGCCTGGTTGGTCGCCGGCGAGGAGCGGATTTCGGTCGGCGCAGGAGCCGGCGCCGCGATGGGGGGCTTTCTCGGCGTGCAGATTTCGATGTTGCTCGACATGCGTGCGGCCAGGAAAGCCGAGGCGGCGTTGGCGGGACAGCCGGACGGACAGGCGACACCGGACGCGTGAGCGATGAGTGCGGGTGACCGGAAGGATGGAGTGACATGGATAACAAAGGCGTATTGATCGGGTCGATCATCTTTGTGTTCGGATCGTTTGCGCTGATGATCGGCATGATGCTCTGGGAATCGAATAAAGCGTACAAAATGAAGGAACTGGTGCAGTCCGTGAAGACGGAAAGCCGTCCGGTCGCGGGCAAAACGGCCGCGCAGGATTATTCGATGTACAAAACCCGAATGGGCGACGAAGGCCGCGAGATGGTGCAGATTCCCGAAGGCCCGTTCACGATGGGCAGCAACGACGGCGATCCCGACGAGGCGCCCGAGCACCAGGTGTTTTTGAAGGCCTATTTCATCGACAAGAAGGAAGTGAGTCAGGAGGAGTACACCCGGTTCGCGAAGATGACGAAGCGGCCGATGCCGAAGATCGAAGTATTCGAAGACGATCAGGCCAAAGTGCTGAAGCCCGAACTCGTGGCCATGAGCGTGTCGTGGGAAGATGCGAAGGCCTATTGCAAATGGGCCGGCAAGCGGTTGCCGACCGAAGCGGAGTGGGAAAAAGCCGGTCGGGGGGAGGGCAAGCGCAAGTATCCCTGGGGCGATAAATTTCTAACCGGCAGCGCCAACCTCGACGGTGCGGAGGACGGCCACAAGTATCTGGCGCCGCCGGGCTCGTTCGAAGCCGGCCGCAGCCCCTATGGGGTATACGACATGACCGGCAATGTGGCTGAGTGGGTCGAAGATTCTTACGAAGAGAATATCTACAAGAAAGCCGTGTATCGGGATCCCAAAGGGCCGAGCGACGGCCAGTTGAAGGTCGTGCGCGGCGGATCGTGGCGGGAGACGGAACAGAACGCCAGGCTCTCCAAGCGGTTTGCGGCCAAATACTGGCGCACCGACATTACGATCGGCATTCGCTGCGCCGCCGACCTGGAACCCGGAGGCGCGGCAAGCCAGTAGGGTCATGCTGGAAACCAAATTCAAGGTCGCCTTCCTGCTTGCGGTGCTCGTCTTTGCCGCGCTGCCGATTATGGGCATTCTGCGCGGGACATTTCTCACGCCATTCGAACAGTCGTCGTCCGATCCGCCGGAGTCGTCCGCTCCCGATACCGCCGCCATGGCCAAGGAAGAGCCTCTTCCGGACGAGATGGTGACGATTCCGGCCGGACCGTTCATTCGAGGGACCGATGCCGGAGGCTTCGATGAGAAACCGCCGCGCACAATTTATTTGGACGCGTTTCGCATCGACCGGTACGAAGTCACGAATTATCACTATGCGCAGTTCATCGCGGCCACCGGTCACCGCAAGGCCGGCCCCCCGTCGCGGTATGCCAAGAACGTCGCCAAGATGCGGGGCCCGAATCAGCCGGTCGTGTATGTGTCCTGGGAGGACGCCGAGGCCTATTGCCGTTGGAAAGGCAAGCGGCTGCCGACCGAAGCCGAATGGGAAAAAGCGATGCGGGGTACCGACGGACGGTTATGGCCCTGGGGGAATACCGAACGGTTGAACGGGGCCAACTGGGCCCGCGTGGACGATGGCTATGAGACCACGGCGTCGGTCGGCACGTTCAAGGCGGACGCCAGTCCGTACGGTGTGATGGACGGAGCCGGCAATGTGATGGAGTGGGTAGAGGACTGGTATTCGGAAACGTATTACGCCGATGCGCCGGAAAAAAATCCGCCCAGTCCGGACCACGGCGTGTATCGGGTGATGCGCGGCGGCGGTTACACGACGACCGGCGGCGATGTGCGGATCACCAGCCGGAGTAAATTGATGGCGGATTTTCGCGATGAAACGATCGGATTTCGGTGCGCGATTTCAGAAATTGCCGGCGCTAATGAAGGAGCGAAGAAAAGCGGATAACCTACAGAAAATCAAAGTAGTAGAGGATGAGAAACACGGCCAGAATGATGTTGACAACCATACCGGCCAAAACTATAATGTCGAACAATTTTGAGTTTTTCGTCATTGTCTTGTCCACGATTTAACGTCTGAACGCGAGGAATTTTCAATAACATACCGGTCTCGGTGTGTCAAGGTTGGGCCGGTGTGACTTCACCATTTTGAGTTGCGGACAGAGGAGGTACGATGGCAACGGCAACAGCGGACAGCGAGTTGAAAGTGAAGATCGGCAAGATGATTTTCTACATCACCTGTGCCGTCGGTTTGTGGTTCTTCTACTGGTTTGCGGGCATTCAGTGCCCGTGCTGAAAAAAATCGAACCGGCATTCATCTGATCTAGTGCGCCGCGCGGATCGCGCGCGGCAGGAGGAGAGGGGACGCAATGAGCGCATTGAACAATCCCGTCATCGCAGTCATTGTCTCAGTCGTTGTGGCTGTGACCTACTTTACGCTCGTCGATCATTTCCTGATGGACATGCAGGGCCTGGATTATTGGTACCTGTTCAGGAAGTAACGCGGGCATGGTTTTCAGGGCTGAATCGGTTGATCATATCCGGAATGCATCAAGGAGGTTTGCCATGGGTCCAGTAACCCGCAAGAAGGTCTTTTCAATCATGGCGCTCTGCGCGATGATTAGCCTTCTCCTGCTTCCGATCATCGTGTCGATTCCGTCACCGGCGATCGGTGCGGATGCACCAGCGGCCGATGCGGCGAAGAAGGATGAGGCCAAGGTCGAGAAAGGGCGCGACGTCTATTATAAGACGGAGGGCATCGTCGTCGGTGCGCCGGCCCCGAAGACCACGGACGGTCCCAAGGACTATCCGCGGTACAACTTCGAGAGCCGCGTGCTGCTCTGGTTCGCCAACCAGCAGCACCTCTACTACGGCAGCTTCGTGCTGGCGGTTCCGATCTTCTGCATGATCATCGAGTTTATGGGGGTGGTGACCAAGGACAAGGCGCTCGCGAAGAAGTACGACCAGCTGGCCTACGACTTCATCAAGATCAGCTTGACGGCCTATTCGCTGACCGCCATCCTCGGCGGTATTCTCATCTTTACCTTCCTCACGCTCTATCCGGCATTCTTCGGTTATCTGTCCAGCATCTTCCGTCCGGTCATGCACATCTATGCGTTGATGTTCGTGGCAGAGAGCGGCACCCTCTACATCTACTATTACGGGTGGGACAAGATGAAAGAGGGCTTCCTCAAGTGGATTCACTTGAGCATGTCCGTGATCCTCAACATCATTGGAACGTTGCTGATGTTCCTGGCGAATAGCTGGATCGGCTTCATGATGTCGCCCGCGGGCGTCGATGAGCAGGGCCGGTTCCTGGGGAACATCTGGCACGTGATCCATACCGCGTTGTGGAATCCGCTGAACGTCCACCGCATCCTCGGCAACATGGCGTTCGGCGGCGGTGTCGTCGCGGCGTATGCGGCCTACCGGTTCCTCGCGTCCAAGACGGACGAGGATCGGGCCCACTACGACTGGATGGGTTATATCGCGATGGCCCTCGGAGTCGCGTTCTTGATTCCGCTGCCCTTTGCCGGGTATTGGCTGATGCGCGAAGTGTATGCCTATCGTCAACAGATGGGCATCACGCTGATGGGCGGTCTGCTCGCCTGGCTCTTCATCATCCAGGCGACGATGATCGGCATCCTGTTCCTCAGCACCAACTATTATCTGTGGCAGGCGATGGGCCGGATGCGTGGCGCGGAAAAGTATCAGCGCTACATCAAGTATCTTGTGTTCATTCTCTGCTGCGGCTATCTCGTCTTCATCACGCCCCACACCATGGTCATGACCCCCGCCGAGTTAAAAGCGATGGGCGGTCAGCAGCACCCGGTGCTCGGGAACTATGGCGTCATGTCGGCCAAAAACGGCGGCATCAACGTCATCATTACCACGACGGTGCTGAGCTTCGTGTGGTACATGCGGGGCAACAAGGTCTCAACCCTGTCATGGGCGAAGTTCGGGAACATCTTCATGGGAGTGTTCTTCTTCTTCGCGTACGTCAACATTATCTGGTTGGCGATCTACGGCTATTACATTCCGGCCAACGTCCGTGTCGGACTGTCGGTGCCACAGGTGGCCACCACGCTCTCCTGCCTCTTCTTCATGTTCGCGCTGAACAGCGTCATGATGAAGGGCGCAAAGCAGATGGGGCCGATCGAGTGGGGCAAGATCTCGGTGCGTTCGCAGTACGCCCTGATCATGCTCGCGACGGCGTTTACCTGGATGATGGGATTGATGGGCTACATCCGTTCCTCGGTCCGGTTGTTCTGGCACGTGAATGAAATTATGCGCGACAACTCGCCCTGGGCCTATACACACACGGTGGGATTCGCGGCCAATATGATTTCGTTCAACGTGCTGTTCTTCTGGGTCAGTATTCTGTTTGTCTTCTGGCTCGGCAGCCTGGCTGCGAAGAAGGTTCCTGTGTCAGCGACAGCCACGGCGCCGGGTGGGGCGCCGCAGCCGGCCGGGAGTCACTAACTCATTCGAGAACTGGAGCACGGAGGGTCGACGCGGAGGCGTCGGCCCCCGACTCTAGCTGCAGGAGGTCACAACCGTGGGTGATTTGATTGGGCAAGCACTCGACATCGGATGGCCGGCGCTGGCGCTGCTCGTCGGTCTGCTGGTCTACTTCCAGGTTTCGATCAAGGATCCGGTCGCCAAGAAGCGTGCAACGTTCAAAACCTTCATCGGCATCATCGCCGCGGTGATGCTCTTCATCGCGATCGCCAACTACAAGGAAAACTTCTACGGCGAAAACCGGTTGTTGCCGGTTTCGCTGGTCATGATCACCTCGCTGGCGTTCATGATGGGTATTTACTTCACGAACCTGGCCGCGCTGCTGAAGATCGGCGGGTTCATGTTCTTCGTGGCCGCGGCCTTGTCCGGCTACGGGAACTGGCTGCCGCAGGTCGAAGGCGGATTTCCCCCGAAGGAAGAGAAGCTCGACTTCAGCTCGATGACGCCGCAGCAGCTGGCCGACGAAGGCGAAAAGATCATCTTCGGCGGCATCGGTCAAAATAAGGTGCAGGGCGCGATCGGCAAAGGCCAGTGTCCGCTGTGCCACGCGTTCCATGCCGGCATGCTCGGTGAGCGTGCGCCCAACCTGCTCGGTCTGCCGGAGCGCGCCGGGAAAGAGCGTATCGAAGATCCGAAATACCACAAAGGTGAACCGGCTAAACGCGAATATGCCGACAAGGAAGCCTGTCCTGGTTGCGGAACGGCCACCACGGCTCAGGAATATATTGCGGAATCGCATTCCTGCCCGAGTTGCTATGTGGTGTCGGGTTACGGCGTGAAGGGCACGAACGATAAAGAAAGTCCGATGCCTAAGATCCATAAGCCACCGATCTCGCTCTCGCTGCCGGAGTTGGCGGCGGTCGACACCTGGCTCTATGTCCGCGAAGGACGGGAAGCGCCGTCGTTCGAGGAAATTACGAAGTCGTACGAAAAATTCATTCCGGAAGCCGACCGTCCGAAGATGACGGAAGACAAGCCGGCGGTGGCCGGGGCGCTTCTGGCCGACGGCTCCGAGCCGGTCGATCAGATCTTCGCGAAAGCGCAGTGCGTGTCCTGTCACACGATCCCGGGTATTCCGGGCGCGACGGGCACGATCGGTCCCAAACTGGTCGAGGGCACGAATGCGCCGACCCGTATCAAGGACAAGGACTACAAGGGGACAGCGAAATCAACTCCTGAGTACATCATGGAGTCCGTCGTTTCCCCCAGCACCTACGTCGTGAAGCCGTTCCCGGATAACACGATGCCGAAGGTTTTTGGTCAAAAGCTCAGTGCAGGCGCGCTCAAGAAGATCGTGGACTATCTGTCCAACGTCTACGAAGGCAAGGAGCCTCCGAAGATCTCGTAAGCGGCGCCGTGAATCTATTTAGACCAAAGGGAGTGCACCTATGAAAGGATTGATGACAGTCGGCGCGGCGGTCGGAGCAATCGGATTGCTCCTGCTGGTCGGGATGATCTTCGACATCGTCCCGTCGAACACCGTGCGCTTAGTCGAAGGCTACATGCCGATGCAGATGCTCTTTGAGTTGGCCTGCTTCGTGGCAGGCTTTACGGGGTTGAGTTACACGCTGAACGCGATGGGCAAGGGGATTCCACGGTTTGTGCAGGGAGTCGCCTTCTGGGCGTTCATCCTGCTGTACCTCAAGTTCCGCGTGTATCCTCCTATTCCCTTCAGCGTTCGCGCCATGTACGGCACCGTGTCACTCGTTGCGGTGTTTATGTGGATGTCGGCGAACGAGGAAGATTGGAAGAAGTTCAAGCAGCCCATCATGAATGTGCTGGACGCGCAGAGCGGCCGCACCCGGCTGCTGAGAACCGCGTATCTGATCCTGCTGCCGATCTTGATCGGCGGGTTCTCCTACAATGCGATGAAGCCGAAGTCGGAAGAGCCGATCGAGTTGCGGACCGTCCACCCGGCTCCTCCCGCCAGCACCAAGGTGCATGGCAAGACCTACGTGCTGCAGACCTCGCAGAATCCCTACCGTGTCAATCCGGAAGGGAAATACGACCAGGAATACAGCAACAAGCTGATCGTCGAGCAGTCCATGGGCCGCTTGATGGCGCCGAACGCCAATCCGTGGGACGACAAGAACCAGGGATATCTCAAGTACGTCCGGGAAGGCGGCGAGATCTTTTTCCAGAACTGCCACTTCTGTCACGGCGACAACCTGAACGGCCGCGGCCTGCATGCGTTTGCGTTCAACCCGATTCCGGCGAACTTCACGGATCCGGGCACGATCGCGCAGCTGCAGGAGACATTCATTTTCTGGCGCGTGTCGAAGGGCGGGATTGGGTTGCCGAACGAGGGCTTCCCCTGGGCGTCCGTCATGCCGCCCTGGGAACAGCACCTGACGGTGGACGAAATCTGGAAAGTCATTCTGTTCGAATATTGGCACACGGGTTACTACCCCAGGACCTGGGACTAATCGTCACCGGCGTCACGGATAACCTGGACCAACGAGAGGATAACCATGAAGAATCAGTGGAATGTTAAACGAGCCGGGCTGATCCTGGCCGGCGTCTTCGGGCTGGTGCTGTGTTCAGCCGGCATCGCCGCCTGGACCTACGCCGCCGATGCGCTTCCCGAAGGGTTTAAGAAAGGCGACCTTGCTCCAGAACCTCCGGCTGATATGATCGAGGCCGGAAAGCGGGTCTACTTTACCAAGTGCGTGTGGTGCCACGGTGTCGATGGCGCGGGCGACGGGCCCGGTGCCGATCGGCTGTGGCCGCGCCCCCGGAATTTCAACCAGGGGACGTTCAAGATTCGTCACACAGCGAGCGGCGAGTTGCCGCTGTTCGACGCGAAAAAGCCGACTCCCGGCCAGAACGACCTGTTCGAAACCGTGACGCACGGCTTGCCCGGATCGGCGATGCCGTCCTGGGAAGGTATTCTGACCGAAGAGCAGCGGTTGCAAGTGCTGTCCTTCGTGACTACTCAGCTGGTGAAGGACCGGAAGTTTACCGACAAGCAGTCGGAAACGCAGACCATCCTACAGCTGGCCGATCTGAAACCGAAGGCGGCGTCCGACGAAAGCAAGAAGCGCGGATCCGAGCTGATCGTTGAAAAGAAGTGCATCGAGTGTCACGGCATGGAAGGCCGCGGCGACGGCAATGCCTTCAATCTGAAAGACGACTGGGGCTTTGCCATCCAGCCGGCCAACTGGCACAAGTGTTGGAACTTCAGAGGGAGCCGCCAGGATCCGTATAGCGTGAAGAACATTTTCCGCACCTTCTCGACCGGTGTGAACGGCACGCCGATGCCGTCATTCGCCGACAGCACCAGCGTCGACGAGCGGTGGGACATTGCGAACTTCGTCAACTCGCTCTGCGAACGGGATGCCGAAGGCAATCCGCTGCCGATCGATCCGTTGACGGACAAGCCGAAAATCAATTTCGTGCTGCCCGGCAAGGCGGTGGAAGGCGAAATTTCGAACGATCCCGAAAATGAGATGTGGAAGAGCACGCCGCGACGCTACGTCGCAATGGGCGGCCAGATCACCCACAAGCCGAGAAATTTCGTCAATCGTCTCGATGATATCTGGGTGAAGGTTCTCTATAACGACAAGAGTGTGGTCTATCTCTTGGAGTGGGACGACCGGACCAAGAGCGTCGCCGAAGGCAAACTGCCGTGGAAACCGACGCAGGTCAATGTGGATGTGAAAGAGCAGGATCCCAAGACCGGCGAAGAAGGATCCATTGCGGCGAATCAGAACAAGTACGCCGTGTACAACGACGCCATCGCCATGGAAACTCCGGTCAAGTGGCAGGAGTTGCCGGCTCCCATTAAGCCGCGGTATCTCTTCGGGACAAACGATCAGTTCCCCGTGGATATCGTGAAGTGGGAAGCGGACGGATCCATCCGGGCCTTCAAGGGCACCGGGTGGGACAAGGATTTCGAAGAGCGCGACACCTATGAAGAGAATCTCAAGGTGTTGAAGAGCGAATGGAAGAACGGCCGGTGGTATGTCATGATTCAGCGCCCGCTTGGCAACAAGAAGGAGCAGGATTACGACGAGGACACGTTCTTCGAGGGTGGGAAGTACGTTCCGACCGTCTTCTTCGCGTGGGACGGGCACAACGGCGATGCGGGCCGGAAGATGGCCGTGTCGGCCTTCTACTACACCTTCCTGGAGCCGCCGATTCCGAGGGAGACCTACATCTACCCGCTCTTTATCGCGGGTGGTGTGGTGATCCTCGAAGCATGGGTGCTCACGCGCCGGGCGAACAAGAAGAAGGGGAAGACGCTGTAACCTTCTTCGCGCGCCTGCAGTGAATGCATACTGGAGGGGGTGGGGTCAAACCCACCCCCTTCGCATTTCTGGCCAGGCTGTTGAAAATGTCCGCTAGCGTCGTTCTCGTTTCGCGTGGAGGCTCAACGTACAAAAAACGTACGCCTTCGCCTCCTCGCTTACTGCGGCCTTGCTGATCGAACATTTTGAACAGCCTGGAAGATAGGACACATGGGCGAGGTTGTGCTGTGAAGGTCACCGGAGTGGTACTCGCCGGCGGTAAGAGCCGACGGATGGGAGAGGACAAGCGCTTCCTCACCGTTGGCACGGCGACGTTACTGGAGCGGTCGCTCTCCGTGATGAAGACGGCGTTTGACGAGGTGCTCGTCGTCATTGCACAGGACAGCCTTCCGTTGCAGGCGGAAGGCTGCCGCGTTCTGCGGGATGCCATTGCCGATTGCGGAAGTTTGGGCGGACTCTACACGGGGCTTCGCGCGGCAACACATGACCGGATCTTCGTCGTAGCCTGCGACATGCCGTTTCTGAATCACGAGATGATCAGATTTTTTGTGGAGCGGGATCCCTCGGCGGACATGGTGATGGCCTTGTTGCCGGACGGATTGCAGCCGCTGCATGCGGTTTATCACACGCGCACTCTGCCTGTGTTCGAACGGATGGCGCACGCGCGCCGTTTGAAGATCCAGGACATTGTGTCCGATCCGGCGCTCCGCCCCGTCGTGTTGGAACCGGCGGCATGGAGGCATCTCGATCCGGCCAACCGGTCGTTTCAGAACGTCAACACCCCGGATGATCTGGCTGCCGCTCGGGCTGCGGTCAAGGCCGGGCCCGTATCGTTGTGAATCACGACGAGACACGGACCGTTCTGCTGATTCACCCGGGCGCACTGGGCGATATGCTGCTGGCTTTGCCGGCGATGCAGGCGCTCCGTGCCCGCTATCCCTCTCACCGCATGCTGCTCGTATCCCGGCCGGACATCGGCGGATTGCTTCACATGTGCCGGGCCATCGACGAATGGATCTCCATCGATTCGCAGGACCTCACTCGCCTGTTTGCCGGCGACCGAGCATTCTCGCCCGTATTTCAATCATGGCTGGACCGGTGCGATGTAGTGGTCGGATGGCTCCGGGACCATGACGGTGTCCTGCGTGAGACCTTGAGCAGGTCAGGTATTTTCCGGATTGTCATCGAGTCGCCTACGCCACAGCATACGGTGCACCAAAGCCGTCGATTTTTATCTGTTATGGATGAACTCGATGCCAATACCAATACTAATCAGCCGGCCCTCCTCGCTCTGCCGGAGTCGGTGAAGCGGGTCGGTGTCGAACGGCTCGGTTCAATGGGTGTCGGGGACGTGCGGTCGATCGTGGTCTGTCATCCGGGAAGCGGGAGCCCAGCCAAATGTATCAGGCCGGATGTGATGGCGGAGGTGATTCGACAACTCGCGTACAGCGGGATGCAACCTGTCATCGTCGGTGGGCCGGCGGACGACGAACTCGTGCAACAGGTCATCGCGTGTGGACTGCAGAACGTGGCGGTTCTCCGTCATCAACCGCTCGATGTGCTGGCCGGGGTTTTGTCGGAGGCGGCGTTGTTCGTCGGCCACGATTCCGGCGTCACGCATCTGGCCGCTGCCATCGGTATTCCGACCCTCGCGTTCTTTGGCCCGACGGATCCGTGCCAATGGGCGCCACAGGGCAGGCATGTGACGGTGGTGTCCGGAAGGCCGTGTGAATGTATAGGTTGGGAGCAGGTTCTGGCCTGTTCAAACAGGCCCTGTCTCTCGATCTCAGCCGACACCATTATAAAGGTAGCGATCGCACTGATAGCCCGCTACCAATCGGTAACAAAATCGTAGCCGTCACCTTGTTACTCGCCCTGCCGTATGATACAGTCCATGATTGTTTTTCCCTTTCCAACTAACGACTTAGGAGATTTGGTGGCTCAGGGAGTCGTACAGGAAAAGGTGTCGAGTGCGCTCCGTGGAGCGTTATCCGGCGCCAAAGCCAAGGGGCAGCTGCGAATCGAAACCTGGCCGGCCCTGACGCTGGATGCCCCCAAGCGTCCTGAATGGGGCGACCTCGCCACGACCGTCGCCATGGCGCTCGCTGCCTCGGAGCAACGGGCTCCGTACGACATCGCCCAGATTATCATCGACAACCTGCCTGCACGCGATCAGCTTTTCGAGCGGGTCGAGATTGTTCGGCCGGGATTTCTGAATCTGACCGTCAAACCGTCGGTCTGGGTGGAAGTGCTGCGTGATATCGAGCAGCAGGCCGAGCGCTATGGCAGGACCGATCTCGGCGCCGGCCAGCGGATTCTGATCGAGTATGTCAGCGCCAATCCGACCGGTCCATTGCACGTCGGGCACGGGCGCGGCGCGGCGGTCGGGCAGGCGCTGGCCAGAATGCTGAAGGCCGTCGGCTACGACGTGGTCAGCGAGTACTACATCAACGACGCCGGCCGGCAGATGAAATTGCTCGGGGCGTCGGTGTACGCCCGCTATCGGGAACTTGCGGGTCAACCGGCAACAATGCCGGAAGACGGGTATCTCGGCGCATATATTCGGGCCATTGCCGAACGGATTGCAGCGTCGGAAGGTGCGGCGCTGGCGGCGCTGCCGCCGGAGCAGGCGGAAGCGCGGTGCCGGGATTTTGCATACCGGGAACTGCTCGCATTGATCCGGGCCGATCTGCAGGCGCTGGGCATCGAGTTTGAATCCTGGTTCAGCGAAGCGTCGCTGCTCTCCTCCGGCGCCGTCGAACAGGCCTGCGCCGATCTCCGGAGCCGCGATTTGTTGTTCGACGAGGACGGTGCACAGTGGTTCCGGTCCTCGAAGTTCGGCGACGAAAAAGACCGGGTCGTGCGCAAACAGGACGGCGAATTCACGTATCTGGCCTCGGACATCGCCTATCACCGCGACAAACTTCAGCGGGGCTACGATCTGCTGATCGACGTCTGGGGCTCCGATCACCACGGCTATATTCCCCGGATGCAGGCGGTCATGCAGGCGTACGGCTCTCCGAAGGAGCGGCTGCGCGTCGTGCTCGTCCAGTTGGTGAAACTGCTCCGCGGCGGCGAGGAAGTGAAGATGTCCAAGCGCGCCGGAGAATTCATCACCATGCGGGACGTCGTCGACGAAGTCGGCTCGGACGTGGCCAAGTTCTACTTTCTCATGCGCGACGCCAAGACCCATCTGGAGTTCGATCTGGATCTGGCCAAACAGCACTCGGCCGACAACCCCGTCTATTACGTGCAGTATGCCCATGCCCGCATCGCCAGCCTCTGGCGTGTGGCGGCGACGCGAGGGATTGCCTGTCCGGCTGCGGCCGAGACCGACCTGGCGGTGCTGACGGATCCCGACGAACTGGGCCTGATCCGCAAACTGTCGGCCTACCCGGAGGTGCTGCAGGCCAGCGCCACCGGATTCGAGCCGCACCGGATGACCTATTATCTGCAGCAGTTGGCCGCACTGCTGCATACGTTCTACAACAAACACCGGATTTTGCCCGCAGCCGGGGAACCCGAATCCGGCTCACCGGCGGAGACGCTCACGCCGGGCCGGACGGCGGCCCGGCTGGTTTTGATGCGGGGTGTGCAGCAGGTGCTGAAAAACGGGTTGACGGTGCTGGGGATGTCCGCGCCCGATCAGATGTGACGGACAGGGGGACCTGGGTGGCGCAGTTTACGCTTCGACAACGCGATCGACACACGGCAGCCCGACTCGGCCAGGTGCGGACCGCTCGCGGCGTCATCGACACGCCGGCGTTTATGCCGGTCGGTTCGCTGGGACCGGTCAAGGGGCTGGAGCCGGACGATCTGCACCAGCTCGGATTCCGGCTGATGCTGAACAATGCGTATCACTTGTATCTGCGTCCCGGCCACAAGGTGGTGGCGGAACTCGGCGGCCTGCATGCGTTCACCGGCTGGTCCGGCGCGATCCTGACCGACAGTGGCGGGTTTCAGATCTTCAGCCTGGCGAAGCTGTGCAAGGTGACTGACGAGGGCGTGACGTTTCAATCGCACCTCGACGGCTCCACGCATTTCATCACGCCGGAGACGGCGATCGACATCGAGGAGGCGCTGGGAGCCGACATCATCATGGCTTTCGATCAATGCGTGGCCCTGCCGGCGGATCGAGCGGCGGTGAGCGAAGGCGTCAGACGGACCAAACTCTGGGCCGAGCGCTGCCAGGCTGCCCGCCGGAGGACCGATCAGGCGTTGTTCGGTATCGTGCAGGGCGGGCTGGAGCCGGATTTGCGGGTAACGTCGGCGCGGGAGTTGGTGACGCTGGGGTTCGACGGCTATGCCGTCGGCGGCCTGTCGGTGGGAGAAAGCAAAGCCGATATGTATCGGATGCTCGATGTGACCGCTCCTGAACTGCCGGAGGAGAAACCCCGGTACTTGATGGGCGTCGGGATGCCGGAGGATTTGATCGAAGGCGTGGCCCGCGGGATCGACCTGTTCGATTGCGTGGTGCCGTCGCGCCATGGCCGGACCGGCTGGCTGTTTACAGGCTTCGGCCGCGTGCTGATTAAACAGGCCCGGTATCGAAGCGACGAGCGGCCGATCGATCCGGATTGCGGCTGCCCGGTCTGCAAGCGCTATTCACGGGCCTATCTCCACCATCTGTTCAACGTGAAGGAGATGTTGGGATCGCGGCTGAATACGATTCATAATCTCTGGTACTTTGCCGATTTGATGCAGCGGATGCGGTCGGCGATCGAGCGGGGCGCGTTGAGTGCGTTCCGCGAAGAGTTTTACCGGCTCCGCGCGGCGGCGCCGTTCGAGGCCGACCGTGCGGTGGACGACGAAACGAATCGGCGAACCGGAGTGGAGGAGGAGCGCAGTCTATGATGGCATCGGTGGCATGGGCGCAGGGAGCAGGCGGCGGGAGTGCCGGCACGAACAGCTTGTTGTCGCTGGTGCCGTTCGTTCTGATCTTCGTCATTTTTTATTTCCTCCTGATTCTTCCGCAGCAAAAACGCCAGAAGCAGCAGAAGGCGATGCTCGAAGGACTCAAGAAGGGCGACAAGGTCGTGACGGCGTCGGGCATCTGGGGAACTGTCACGAATCTCGGTAAAGACACCGTCACGCTGCAGATCGCCGATACGGCGAAGATCAAGATCCAGAAGGACCATATCGCGCGATTGCGCGCGGATGAGGAAGACAAGGACTAACCGGGTCGAGGCAAAGGGGTTACCGCGCTATGAAAAAAGTCGGAGGACGGTTGGCAGCGCTCGCGCTTGTGGTCGTCGTGTCGGTCATTTTCTTTCTCCCGTCGTACAAGCCGCTCTATCAGTCGCTGCCCGATTGGGCGCGCAAAGTGTTGCCGGACAAGGGTATTACGCTGGGGTTGGACCTGCAGGGCGGCATCCATCTCGTGATGGAAGTGGATGAGGATCGGGCGGTGGAGATTGCAGTCGACCGTACGGTCGTCTCGCTCCAGGACATGCTGGTGGACAAAAAGATCCCGGCCGAGTCGGTCAAGCGGACGGCGTCGCATCAGGTCACCATCCAGTTTGCGAATGCGGACCTCAAGGCGCAGATCCAGAAGCTGCTCGACGAATATCCCACGTTCTTCGAGGTCGAAGGAGCCGGTTCCGCCAACAGTCTGGTATGGGAGCTGCGCGACACGGAGATCAAGCGCATCAAAGACTCGGCCATCAATCAGGCGCTGGAGACTATCCGGAACCGGATCGACCAGTTAGGCGTGGCGGAGCCGTTGGTGCAGCGGCAGGGCTTGAAGCAGATCGTCGTCCAGTTGCCCGGCGTCAAGGAGCCGAAGCGCGCCAAGGACCTGATCAAGGAAACGGCGCTGCTCGAATTCAAGATGCTCGACGAAGACAATCAGATGAAGATGGATTTTCCCGCCCGGATTCCCAAGGAGAAAGAAGCCGAGACGCTGAAGCAGTTCGAGACCAAGATTCCGGAAGGCGACCAGATTCTCTTCGAGCGTCTGGTGGACAAAGACACGGGCCGCGAGTTCCGCATTCCGTTTCTCGTCAAGAAGCGGGTGATGCTCACCGGCGACGTGCTCAGCGACGCGCGGGTGTCGATCGGCCAGTTCAACGATCCCTACGTGTCCATCTCGTTCGACGGCAAGGGCGGCCGTGAGTTCGAGCGGATCACCGGCGACAACGTGAAGAAGCGCATGGCGATCGTGCTGGACAACACGATCTATTCGGCGCCGGTCATTCAGGAGCGGATCACGGGCGGCCGGGCGCAGATTACCGGCACCTTTACGACGCAGGAGGCGAACGATCTCGCCATCGTGCTGCGCGCCGGCGCGCTCCCGGCTCCGCTCAAGATCATTCAGGATCTGACCGTCGGCCCGTCGCTGGGCCAGGATTCGATCGACAAGGGCGTGCAGTCGACGCTGTTCGCCGGCGCAATGGTCGTGGCCTTCATGATCATCTATTACCGGATGTCCGGCTCCATCGCGGACTTCGCGCTGGTGCTGAACCTCGTCTGTCTGCTCGGCGCCCTGTCGGCGCTGAACGCGACGCTGACGTTGCCGGGCATCGCCGGCATCGTGCTGACCATCGGCATGGGCGTCGACTCCAACGTGCTGATCTTCGAGCGCATCCGCGAGGAACTGCGGCAGGGCAAGCCGGTGCGCCTGGCGGTGGACGGCGGCTACGACAAGGCGCTGCTGACCATCATCGACTCGCACGTCACGACGTTGATTACCGGCGTGGCCCTGTTTCTCTTCGGGACGGGACCGATCAAGGGGTTTGCCGTGACGCTGTGCCTGGGCATCGCCATCAACCTGTTTACCGCCCTGGTCGGAACCAAAGTGATTTTCGATCTGTTCAATCAACGGCAGAAAGTGGAGACGCTGAGCATTTAGCACGAAGCTGCTGGCTGATCGCTAATAGCCGATGGCTCAGAAAAGGGAGCGCGCGCATGTTAGAGATTCTGGGAAAAACCAACATCGATTTTATGGGCAAGCGCAAGTATGCCTTTGTGTTCTCGGGCATCATGGTGTTGCTCGGCCTGATCGCCGTTGTGCAGATTGCCAGAGGATCGGCCAATCTCGGGATCGACTTCGCCGGCGGCACGGCCGTGCAGTTGAAGTTTGATCAGCCGATTCACATCCAGGAGGCGCGCAAGGCGCTGGATGCCAACGGTGTGACCAACGCCGAACTCCAGGAATTCGGTCAGGACAACAAGCTGCTTGTTCGCGTGAAAACCTCAACGACGATCGAGGAAAAAACCGCGGAACGCGTCGTCGCCGTGTTTACGAAGGAGTTTCCCAATAACCATTTCGTCATCGACGCCACCACGGAGATCGGGCCGACCATCGGCAAGAAGCTGCAGGAAGACGCGCTGATCGCCATCGTCATTTCGTTTGCCGGCATCATTCTCTACATCGCTGCGCGGTTCGAGTTGCGGTTCGGCGTGGCTGCGGCCCTGGCGACGTTCCACGACGTGCTGGCGGTGCTCGGCGCGTTCTACGTCCTCGACAAGGAGATCACACTGCTCGTCGTCACGGCCCTGCTGACGCTGGCCGGCTATTCGCTGACCGATACGGTCGTGGTGTTCGACCGGATCCGGGAGAATCTCCGCCTGCGTCGCCGCGACACGGAAGAAGCGACGATCAACAACGCGGTCAATCAGGTGTTGAGCCGGACCATCGTCACCAGCCTCACGGTCGTGCTCGTGTTGATTCCCTTGACGCTGGCCGGCGGCGAAGTGCTGCACGATTTCTCGCTGGCGCTGCTCGGTGGCGTGATCTTCGGGACCTATTCGTCGGTGTTTGTGGCCAGTCCGCTCCTGTTGATCTGGCCCGGCGCGCCGGGCCGTCTGCTGAAGCGCAGCTAGCCGGACAGTGACAGAACGCCGCCTCGCGCCGTACGGCCAGTCGATCCGGACGCGTTGCGATCCACGGTGTCTTGGGACGCAGCCATGAATTTCTGGAGTCGGTCTCACAGTCTCCAGCAGAAGATCATCGCGGCTATCGTGATGGTCGGCCTCCTGCCTCTCAGCCTCTCGGTGCTGCTCACGTATCTCGAAGAACGGCGTACGCTCCGGGAAACCACCGGGGCGAGTTTCAAGGAAACAGCCGTGGAAGCGTCGCGCCGCATTGAAATGCACGTCATGCGCGGCGTGAACGAGGCGCAGCAGCTGGCCACGACCCCGTTCTTGCGGACCGCGGTGACTGAAGCGAACCGGACCTACGAGGGAAAGAACGAGGCCTCCATCGCGGCCATGATCAAGGACTGGCAGCGTCGCTGGCGGGAGCGCGAACGGCGAAGCGAGTTCCCGTTCTTCATCAACCGCATCGTCACCAATTACCTCATCCGCTGGCATGACATCCGGAAATCGGACTACGTCGGCATTCTGGTTACCGATGCGCGCGGTGCATTGGTGGTCAGCTCGATCCCGCAAGTGGAGTATTTCTACGGGAAAACCGCCTGGTGGACGGCGGTGGTGAAATCGCCGGCGCCGCAGCCTTATGTCGGCGACATCGCCTTCGATCCCTCGTTCGGCACCCACGTCGTCATCGTGGCGGCGCCGATCCTCGAAGAAGGGCAGCGCGGGGTGATCGGTGCCGTCGCCATTCTCCTGCGGCGCGATACGCTGTTCCACTCGATCTCCGACGTCGCCGTCGGCTCGTCCGGTCACGCCATGCTGTTTGCCGCGGACGGCACACCGCTCATGTGTCCCGTGCTGTCTCCGGAGGAACATACCGTCCGTCCGGATTTCGTACGCACGATTGCCGGCGAGAAGGCGGGATGGGCGGTGGTGACCGACGATTCGCACGGCAGCCGCGAGGCGTTGATCGGGTTTGCCCCTGTCCGGTTCAGCGAGGCGCTCGCGTCGGGCAGCATGGGCGGCAAACAGTGGGTGACAGTGGTGCGGCAGGATCCAAGCGAGACCTATGCCCCGCTGGCGCAGCTGGTGGCCATGGTGATGCTGTACGGCGCCGTGGTGCTGGCGGTGCTGTGGGGCATCGGACTGCTCGTCGCCCGTCGGATCGTCAGACCTATCAAAGTGTTGCACGACGGCGTGCAGGAAATCGGCAGCGGGCGGCTCGATCAGCAGCTGGACATTGCGACCGGCGACGAAATCGAACATCTGGCGGTCGGGTTCAACCGGATGGCGACGAATCTGAAGCAGTCCTTCGCCCAGATCGAACAACGGATGAGCGAGGTGCGCCGGCTGGAGGAGAAGTATCGCGACCTGATCGAGCACTCGCCGGAGATGATCTGCCAGCTGGATCGTGCGGGACAGTTCGTGCACGTCAATCAAACAGGGCTCGACAAGCTGGGTTATAGCCACGATGAGATGTTACGGATGCGGATCTGGGAGATCGTTCCGCACGACCGGGCGGCCGATGTGCTGGGTTACCTGGAACGGCTGGTCGCGCAGGGCCGGAGCACGATTGAAACGGTGTTTCTCGCCAAGGATGGCCGCGCGGTCGACGTGGAGATGCATGCCACGGCCCTGTTCGACGAGGAGCGTGGCGGGCTTGTGCACTCGCGGGCATTCGTGCGGGACATTACAGAGCGCCGGCGGTTGGAGCAGGAACTGCAGCAGTACACGTCCAATCTGGAAGTCGCCGTGTCCGAACGCACGCAGCAACTGGTGGCCTCGCAGGCGCGGTACAAGGCGCTCTTCGATCTGGTGGCCGATTCGGTGTTCATGGTGGATCCGCAGGGCACTATCGTGGCCGTCAACAAACGGGAGGAGCAGGCGCTGGGCTATACCGAAGCGGCGGTGGCGGGGCGCAGCGTGTTCGAGGTGGTGCTGCCGGCGTTTGCGGGCGGGTTGCGCAATCTTTTGCAAGAGCTGGCCGGCGGGCAGCGCCAGGTGCCGACGCACGAAATCGCCGTCCGGAGCGCGGCGGGTGTCGAGCTGCCGGTGGAAATGGACCTCATCCGTGTCGGCGATGCCGAGCGGCCGCTGGTGATGGTGCAGCTGCGCGACATCACGGACCGGAAGCGGCTGGAACGCCAGCTGCAATCCTACCGCGAAGAATTGGAAGTGAAAGTGCAGGAGCGCACGAAAGAAATCGAGGCCACCAAGCAGTATCTGGAAAACCTGCTCGAGAACGCGAACGACGTCATTTACACCCTGGACGCAGAGCAGCAGTTTACCTACGTGAACAGCAAGGTCGCCGCCTGGGGGTACCGCAAAGACGATTTGATCGGGCGGCCGTATCTCTCGCTGCTTTCCAAGCGCCACCGGGGCCGCCGGCTCAAGAACACGCTCGACATCGGCGCGAAGCAGGTCTACGAGGTCGAGGTGGTTACGCGGACGGGCGAGGCCCGCTCTGTCATGGTAAGCGTGTCGCCGCTGCATGGGGCCGAAGGGGAAATCCTCGGCGTCCTCGGCATCGCGCGCGACATGACCGACACGAAAAAACTCGAGCAGCAGATCCGCAGTTCGGAGAAGCTGGCGTCCGTCGGCAAGCTGGCGGCGGGCGTGGCGCACGAAATCAACAACCCGCTCGGCGGCATCCTGAACTGTCTCTACAACCTGAATAAGGGCACGCTCTCGGCGGCGCGGCGCGACGAATATCTCGCCTCCATGGAAGACGGCCTGCGCCGGGTGCAGAAGATCGTGCGCCAGCTGCTGGACTTTTCGCAGCAGCATCAGCCGGAATTCTCTCCGGCCGACATCAACCAGGTCATCGATCGCGTGCTGGTGCTCACGACCCATCTGTTCGCACCCAACCGGATCGTGCTGGACGCCGCGCTCGGCCATGCGCTGCCGAGCCTGATGATCGACCGCCACATGATCGAGCAGGTGCTGATGAATCTGATATTGAACGCCGTGCAGGCGATGAAGGACGGCGGACAGCTCTCCATCCGGACATTCGTCGAAGAAGGCGTTTGCATGGTCGAGGTGCGCGATACCGGATCCGGAATTCCCGCGTCCGTGCTGCCGAAAATTTTCGACCCCTTCTTCACGACAAAAGGCGAAGGGGAAGGAACCGGGTTGGGGCTGTCGGTCAGTCTCGGCATCGTCGAGCGGCACGGCGGGAAGATCCTGGTGGACAGTGAGGTCGGGAATGGCACGGTCTTTACGCTGTGCCTGCCGGTGTCGAGAGAGCGGCAACCGGTGGAGAAAGTGTCATGACGGCGCTGGCCATTCTCATCGTGGACGACGAGCCGCTCATGCGGCTGTCCATCGTCGATGCGCTGGAGGCGGTCGGGCATACGGTGCAGGCTGCGGCGTCCGGGACGGAAGGGATCGAGATGGTCACCCGGCGCACGTTCGACCTCGTCATCACCGATCTGCGCCTGCCGGGCGCCGACGGGCTGGCTGTGCTCAAAGAAGCCAAGGCGGCGCACCCCGAAACCGAGGTGGTGGTCATCACCGCCCACGGGTCGGTGGAAACGGCGGTCGGTGCCATGAAGCTGGGCGCGTTCGACTACATCACGAAGCCGTTTCAGATGGAGGAGTTGCTGTTGATTGTGGAGCGGGCCGGCACGGTCATCGCCTTGCGCCGCGAGAATCGGGATCTGAAAGATGCGCTGGAGGACAAGTTCTGCTTCGGCGGCATTCTCGGCGCCAACACGCGCATGCGCGCCGTGCTCGACAAGATCAAGCTCGTGGCGGCGACCGATTCGACCGTGCTCATACTCGGAGAGAGCGGCACCGGCAAGGAACTCGCCGCCAACGCGGTGCATCAGAACAGCCCCCGGCGCGACCATCCCCTCATCAAAGTCAGCTGCGCCGCCCTGCCGGAAACGCTGTTGGAGGCCGAGTTGTTCGGCCATGAAAAGGGCGCGTTCACCGGCGCGTTGCGCCAGCGGCGCGGCCGGTTCGAACTGGCGAATCGCGGGACACTGTTTCTCGACGAGATCGGTGAAATTTCGCCGCTGGTGCAGGTCAAATTATTGCGTGTGCTGCAGGAGCGCAAGTTCGAGCGGGTGGGCGGCAACGAAACCATCGAAGTGGATGTCCGGCTGGTCTGCGCGACGCAAAAGGATCTGCGGAAAGAAGTCGCGGCGGGCCGTTTCCGAGAAGATCTGTTCTACCGGCTCAACGTGGTGCAGGTGGTCATTCCGCCGTTGCGCGAGCGGCAGGAGGACGTCATGGTCATTGCCGACCATGTCCTGCAGACCTGCTCGGCGAAAATGGGGAAAAAGCTGCGAGGCTTCTCCCAGCCCGCGCGTGAGTTGCTGCTGCGGTACTCCTATCCCGGCAACGTCCGCGAGCTGGAAAATATGGTCGAGCGCGCGGTGGCGCTGGGCCATGAGCGCGAATCGATTCAACCAGCCGACCTCTGCGGATTTCAGTCCTGCCCGTATCTGGACGGCGCGCCGCAGGACTCCTGCGGATTTTGCAGCGAGGGCCTGACGCTCGGCAGCAAGAAAAAAGAGGCGCCCCTCACCGCGCTGGCCACGGCGCGGGAGGGGTTCGAGAAAGATTATATCGTGTCGGTGCTGGAGCGGGTCGACGGGAACCGCACCACAGCGTCGAAGATTCTCGGCCTGTCGCGCAAAGCGCTGTGGGAGAAGTGTAAACGCTACGGCATTCCCTCCGCGCGGGAAGAGGCCGACGAGGAAGAACGCACCTGAAACCCCGCGAACCGCTGCTCCCGCTGTATATCCAGGTCCTGATCGCCGTGTGGTGCGGCGCGCTGCTCGGTGTGCTCTTCGGGCAGGAACCGTATCTCGGCGGTGTGCGCAACGAGCAGTTGGGCCAACTCGGTCTGCTGGTCGTGTGGCTTCTCAAGACGCTTGCCATCCCGCTCATTTTCTTCGCGATCCTCGATTCATTCATCCGCACCAGCCTGCCGCTTCGCAAAGGAGCCAAGCTGCTCGGCATCTGCCTGATCAACGTGTCCGTCGCCATGCTGATCGGCCTGGCCATCATGAACAGCTGGCAGCCGGGCCGTTCCTGGTACGGCCGTGTCGACGAGCTGCTGCACCTCGTGCCCGGTACCAGGCCCACGATAACATTTACGCCGTCGGAGCATCCTCTGGAGGATCTGCTGGCCTACATTCCCCGTACCCTCGCCGATCCGTTTTCGAGCCATAACATTATCGGCGTCGTGCTGGTGGCTCTCGTGCTCGGCGCGGTGTTGCGATGGAGCCATACGAGAACGGGTCGCGGAGCTGGACCGGTCGATCAGATTGTACGGGGCGTCGAGCGAATCTATGTGTGGCTGGTGACGATTCTCTGGTGGATCATCCTGGCGGTGCCCTTCGCGGTGTTCGGGGTGGTCGCGCAGGTCGTCGGCAAGTCCGGTCTCGGCGTCTTTTCCATCCTTGGGACGTTTCTTGCGGCCATGCTGCTGGGGCTCACCCTCCATGCATTCGTCTACTATCCGCTGGCCGCTTGGCTCGTCGGGAAGATCCCGCCGAAGGTATATGTAGGGCAGGGGATGGATGCCATCACGACGGCGGTCTCCTGCAACAGCAGCCTGGCCACGGTGCCGGTGACGTTACGCTGCTTGGAGCGCATGCGGGTGTCAGTCCAATCGGCCCGCCTGGCCGCCTGTGTCGGCACGAATCTCAACAACGACGGCATCACACTCTACGAAGCGATGGCGGCGCTCTTTCTTGCTCAGGCGCTGGGTTTCGACCTGCCGATGTCCAAGCAGATCGTGGTGGTCGTGGCGTCCATCATCGCGGGCGCCGGCGTGGCCGGCATTCCGGAAGCGGGGATGATCGTTCTGCCGCTGGTGCTGTCGGCGGCCGGGCTGCCGGACCAGGTCATTCTGGCGGCCATTCCTCTCATCATGACGGTGGATTGGATTATCGCCCGCGCCCGCTCCGGCGTAAACGTCATGAGCGACATGCTCGTGGCCATTCTGCTCGATGCCGGCCGTACCCGCTCCGCGTCGCACACCGCACGTCGCTAGCGATCTGCGCTTCGATACCCGGCACGCAGGCATCATCTTCCTGTCGGAGCTGCCGGCCCGGCTTGCGCCGGTTGCGTTCCGGCGGGTAGGCTGATTCCGATCGGTCAATCATGTGATCACAGGAGGGACGCACATGCCGTGGGTCGTACTGCTGATGGCGCTGTGGGCACTTCCGTTCACCGCGCATGCGCATGACGAGACGAAGTCGGAGACGCCGACGTTGACGGTGAGCGCCACCGGCAGCCTCGCGCAATCGCCGGACACGGTGTTTGTCACATTCGGCATGGAGACGGCGGCCAAATCGCTGGCCGAGGCGCAGCGCCAGAATAATGCCGTCATGCAGAAAGTCGCGGATCGTTTACGCGAATTGCAGATCGACAAGGAGCGCATTCAGACGTCGTCCTTCACCGTGTCGCCGCAATACAAGCCGCCGCCCAAGCGTCCGGCCGATACGCCGCCGGCTCCCCCGGAGATCATCGGGTATGTGATCAGCAATACGATCACGGTCGAAGTGCGGAATCTCGAGAAGGTCGGGACCGTGATCGAGGAGGCGTTGAACGCAGGCGTCAATCATTTTCAGGGGCTGCACTGGGCGCTGCGCGACGAACAGCCGGCCAGACTCGCGGCGATCAAAAACGCCGCCGCCAAAGCGCGCGAAAAAGCGGCGGCGCTCGGTGAAGCGTTGCGCGTGAAGCTTGTGCGGGTGCTGACGGTGAACGAGGGGAGTCACGTTGTGCGGCCGGCGCCGCACGCCGGTCGGGCGATGATGGCAATGGACGCAGGCGGTGGCGAGCCGCCGATCTTCTCGGGCGAAATGAAAATCGAAGCGACCGTGACGCTCGTCTACGAAATCGCGCCGAATTAAGTTTGCTTAGCGCGCCTCGGCTGCTTGTTCAGGAGAAGGGATGAGATTCGTTGCCGTGATCGGAATGATGGTGATGCTGCACGGATGCTCCGTTGCGCCTAAAGTCAAAGACTCCAGCGAAAATCATGTGACCATCGAGTCCTATTCGATGAATACCGAGAAATCCAAGCAACTCGCCGATACGGAGTGCGCCCGGTACAACCGCCGGGCGCAGATGGTGTATCAGCCGACCTCTCACGGGGGCACGAGCATCGAGGACGAGCGGGACTATGTGTTTGCCTGTGTCGATTAAGAAGCCGGGGCGTGTGATGCGGTAACGCGCCGTTCTTCCCGCACTATTCCACCACCAGCGTTCCCGTCATGTTTGCGTGGCCTTTGCGCCGGCAGATGTAGAGATACGTGCCGGGCGGGGGCGCCATGACGAGTCGGATGGATTGGCCCGGCTCGATGACGATGCCGGGACCGTCTGATTTTCCGGTCGATGGCGGTTTGGCGGCATAGGCGAGGGTCGGACTGTCGAACTCGTGGACTTCGCGCCCGGCGTTGTACACTTACAGGGCAATCGGTGCGGTCGAAGAGACGCGCACGAAGTCCGGCGCGAAACGGAAGTCTTCAGCGGTGAGCGAAACGGTGTGCGGGCGGTCGCAGGATGTCAGATTGAGAAGGACTGTCAGCGAGAGACTGAGCGCAAGGACCTGCCCGCTCGGCATAACGAGGAGAACGGTCCGGCGTTCCGAGGCGAACGGATTCGCCTCGCTAGACGTCCGCTTGGGGGCCGCCTTCCCAGAGCTTGATCGTGCGGTCCCAGGAGGCGCTGGCCAGCCGTTTGCCGTCCGGCGAGAAGGCGACGCAGCGGACGCCGGCGGTGTGGCTCTTCACGGTCCGGAAGTTCCGGCCGGTGGCGAGATCCCAGAATTTGATCGTGTTGTCGTCACCCGCGCTGACGAGTACCTTGCCGTCCGGCGAGACGATGAGGCTGCGGACCCAGCCGGCGTGGCCCGTGAGCGCTTTCTTCTCGACGACGGTGGGCATCTCGAACAGTTTGATCGTCTTGTCCCGGCTGCCGGTGATGAGTGTTTTGCCGTCCGGCGTGAACGCCATCGCGCCGATCCAATAGTCCATCGGTTTCTGGAAGCCGCCGTCGTCCTCGACGAAATAGCCGCGCGTCTCCGTGGTGTCGTCCTCGTTTTTCCGCCAGTGCCCGTCGTGCAGCACCTTTTCCTCGCCGCTCGGCAAGACTTCCCAGATCTTGATCTTGCCGATGTCGGTGCCGCTGGCCAGGTGGATACCGTCCGGTGAAAAGGCGACGCAGACGGACCAGTGATGGTCGTACTGGTCCTTGCCGAGGAGCGTCATGAGCTCGGTGCCGGTGGTGACTTCCCAGATTTTGATGTCCTTGTTGTGGCTGCCGCGGGCCAGCATCAGCCCGTCGGGCGAGAGGGACAGGCTGCACACGTTGTGGTCGTAGCGGGTGAAGAGGAGCTTGGTCGGCTCGCCGGTCTTCGGATTCCACAGCCGGATCGTCCGGTCTTCGCTGCCGGTGGCCATGGTCTGCCCGTCTGCCGTGAACACGATGGCGCGGATATCGTTGGTATGCCCGCGCAGCGAGCGTAACAGCCGGCCGGTTTCAATGTCCCACACGCGCACCAGCCGCTCGGCGCCGCCGCTGGCAAGGGTCAACCCGTCCGGAGAAAAGGCCACGGTCCAGACCCCGTGCGAATGGCCGCGAAAGGTCTTCACGTCGCGGCAGCCCGCCTTCCAGTATTCCAGAAAATCGACCGGCGGCTCCGGCGTTGTGCCGGGTGGCAGGCCCGGGAGCGCGCCCGGCATCGGCGGGGTCATCGTGTGTTCCGGCATGAGGTCCGTTCCTTACTCGGGGTCTGGCGTCGCCGACCCTTGATTGCAAATCGTTTTTTCCGGCCAGTATAATTCGGCCGAACGGCTGATCGTAAGAGATGCTCAGCAGCCAAGTCAAGACGGCTCTGGGCGCGGGTCGGCCTCCTAATTATAGGCGCCATTTTCACGATTCGAGGCCCAGCCCATGGAAATCCGGTTTCAGCCCGCATTGCTGCAGGAAGTCATCGACTCCTTTGTCGAGAAGACCGAACGGGAAGGCGACCCCACCTATTATAAGGAGTTCCACGAGCACGCCGACCCCATCTACGAGAAGTTCATCCTGGAGGACCGGGAAGGCGAGTTCAAAAAGCTCTATCAGTACCTCTTCGGCACCTGGGGGTTTTCCGACATCATCCGCGACTCGTTCAACGAGTATCCGTTGCTTAAGGAAAGGGTCGGCATCGTGCTGGTCAAGGGTGTGCTGAAGGAGGACCAGGAAGGTGTCGACATTCTGCGCAAGTGGGGCTCGGTCGAGCAGGAGATGGCCCGGCAGTTCGAAGAAAAGGGCATGAAGGGCGTGGGCATCAAGTTGATTCCGCGCCGCTTCTACGATCCCGCGCTCACGCGCTACTGCCGGCACGAGCTCATGCACATCTCCGACATGCTGGATCCGGTCTTCGGATACGATCCGGACACGAAAGTCGGGCAGAACCCCGGCGAAGAAACCCTGATCCTCCAGCGCTACCGCGTGCTCTGGAGTTTGAGCGTGGATAGCCGGCTGGTGGCGGCGGGGAAAGAGCCGATGCTCGACAAAGAATCCCGCTTCAAAGAATTCCGTTCCTGGTACCGCAAAATTCCGCCGCCGCAGCTCAAGTCGGTGTTCGAAGGCTTGTGGCAGACGTCCTATTTCACGCACTCCGAGTTGATCGAAATGGCGACCGACACGCTGCGCGTCATGGACCGTGCGGTCGACGTCGAGGGCGGCGAGCTGCCGGAAACCGAAAACAAGATCATGCTCATGCCGGGCTTCCCGTGCCCGCTGTGCCGCTTCCCGACCTATTCGTGGGTGGAAGACATGATCAACAAGATCGAGCCCTACGTGCTCGACTTCATCCGCGAAAACCATCCGGGCTGGGATGTGGAATTCGGTGCGTGCGACCGCTGCGTGGAAGTCTATAAGTTGCGCGCAGACGGAGTGATGTAACGGCAGATGGTGAAAATGCCTGCCAGCTTCGTTCTCGCATCGCTCAAGGTCTTCACGTACTGAGAAACGTACGCGTCGGCCGTTCGCTCGCTGCGGCCTTGCTGGCCGACATTTTGACCATCTGCTCGGAACGATGACCAACGAAAACCGTGGCGACTGATCCCTCATACAACCGCCGCACGTTCTTCAAAGACTCCATCCTGTCCGTGGCCAAGGCGGCGCAGGAATTCACCAAACATGTCGATGCCAAGCCGGAGCCGGCGGCGCCCGTGCCGCGCACGGACTGGCTGCGGCCGCCCGGGGCGGTCGAGGAAGCGCTGTTTCTGGAGCGGTGCACGAAGTGCGGCGACTGCCTGAAGGCCTGCGAACCGGGCGCGCTTGTCTGTCACCCGCAGGACGGCACGCCGATTATCTTTGCCGATCAATCGCCCTGTCTGTTGTGCGACGATCTGCCGTGCCTTGCCGCCTGCGCGACGGACGCGCTGCTGCCGGTCGACCGGATTCACGACGTCCGCATGGGGATGGCTACGGTATCCCAGCGGCTCTGTACGGCGGGACAGGGGTGCCACGCCTGCGTATCGAAATGTCCGACCGACGCGTTGGCGATGGATTTCGGCGAGTTGCGCTTACGGATTGCCCCTGAGGCCTGCGTGGGCTGTGGAATATGCGAATCGGTGTGTAAAACCGTAAACGATCACGTGGCGATTCGCGTCGTGCCGGCACGGCAACTGGCTGAACGCAATCCATGATCGAAATCTTGAAGTTATTCGGCCTGGCTGAAATGTGCCAATCCACAAGAAATGAAGTTGAAAAACAGCAGGTTGGGTCGAGCGGCCTGGTGCATGAGTTCCTGCTTGACATCCCCTGGACCTTTACCTATGATACGCGGGCTTTCGCGAGAAAACCGATGGTTCGCGCAGGACTTGTGTGAAGTGTAAGGCCTGAGTTGAAAAACTCAGGAGATCAACATCATGACGAGTAAACAGCCGGTGCAGAGTTCGTCCGCTTCCGCGACCGCCGTCATCCCGAATCCTTCAACCATCAAAGATTCTCCCGCAGTCGAACGGGCGCTGAACCGCAGCAAGCTCTACCTCCTCGTGTCGTGGAGTCTGCTCTATCCGGAGGACGAGGAATTTCTGGATTACTTGCAATGCGGCGAGTTCGTCGAAGACGGCCGCGCGGCGCTGGATGCGCTGGTAGCGGCGTTGGACGGACAGGGCGGTGACCGCGCGAAGCAGAAAATCGCTTCGCTGAAGAAGCAACTCGATCAGATCGAAAAACTGATTGCGGCCGAGTGTGTGAACTGGCAGCTGAGCGATTTGCAGGCGGAACACCGCCGCGTGTTCAGCAACGTCATTACGCTCGACTGTCCGCCGTACGAAACGCTGTTCGGCAACGACCACGTGTTCGCGCAATCGCACGTGATGGGCGACATCGCCGGCTTCTACAAGGCGTTCGGTGTCGAACTGTCGAAGGACATTCACGAGCGACTCGATCATCTGAGCGTCGAATTCGAGTTCATGCATTTCCTGGCCTACAAAGAATCCTACTCCCGCTGCCATGACAGCGCCGAAAAAACCCAGATCGTCGTCGATGCCCAAAAGAAATTCGTGAAGAATCACATCGGCCGCTGGGTGCCGCTGTTCTGCCGCATGCTCATGAAGAAGGCGGACTCCGGTCTGTTCAAGATCGTGGCGGAGATGACGGGGGACTGGATGGAGTTCGAAACGGCGTTTTTGGGCGTGACGCCGCAGCCCTATACGGAAACCGATTACCGCCCGGCGACGTTCAACGCGCCGGAAGGCCAGACGTACGAGTGTGGCGCGCAGGACCAGGGCAACGAACTCAGCGTGCTGCTGAACGAAGTCGGCGCCCAGTCCTTCATGGACATGAAAGACAAGGACAAAGAGAAAGAGGAGGGGGGACCCGTCGGAACCGCCTAGGGTCCGAGTCATTATTCCCGAGCGGTTTTTTAGCTGTCATTGAAGGGTTATTTCCGGGCGACGTTATTAATCTTTAATTGAGAGGAGGGATTAGTCGTATGAGAGTAGTGCAGACAACCAACAAGAAATTGGTGTTCGGCATTCTTCTCACTGCCCTCGTCGTCGGCGTTATGCTGACGATCGGGCAGGTACCATTGGCCGTCAGCCAGCCGGTGAC
>OMJK01000069.1 GCA_900299325.1 Nitrospiraceae bacterium
GCCCCACCACGCCGGCCCCCAGGTTCTGGCCGGCCCATTCGACAAGCGTCGACAGGTCTTGAAAGTCGCCGATGCCCCAATTGCGTTCGCTGCGGAGGCTATAAAGTTGCAGCCCCAATCCCCAGAGTCTGACTCCGCGCTGGATCGCATCCGGCAGATAGCACCGGCCCGGCGCCACGATGAGGCGAAACTTCGCAGTGGCCGACGCATTCCCGCCCTGCGCCCACACCTTCACAGTGTAGTAGCCTGCTGCGAGATCGCCCGGGAACGCACAGGTCACTCGAATGTAGCGGCGCCCGTGAACCGTGCGGGTCTCGTCGACCCGCAACCCGGGACCTTCCTGCCGCTCGAACCGCTTGTCTCCGTTCTCGGCCTGAATCAGCCAATGGATTTGCAGCCGCGCCTCGTCGTCGCTGTCGCACGGCAGATGGAGCGCCCACGATCCGGGCGCCGAGCCGATCCGTATCACGCGCACAGGGTCGCACCCCTGCACCCACGGACGCTCGTCCCACGCCGTCAACTCGTCGAGCAGCGCGGCACGATCGGTGACGCGGAACCCCATCGCCGCGAGCAACGCCCGACGGGTCTCGTCGGTCGTGACATGGCGGGCTCCGGTGATGTCGTGATAGTCTGCGACGATGCCGGCGCGCTCTGCCAACAGGCGGAGCAGTTCGGCATCCGGCTGGTCGTACATGGATGTGAGTGTGAGTGAAGACCTGTATCAAGTCAAGCTATCCCCTTGTTTCTACGCTTGTTTCTGACGGTTTTCGATGACCGCGCTCGCGTCGCTGATACGATTGGGAACCAGTTCATGGGCCTACGAAGGCTGGCAGGGTCTGGTCTATCACCGCCGCTATTCCAAAGTCCGGTTCAGTCAGGACACACTCGCCGAGTACGCGACCTATACCGTCGGCGACGCGCCGCTGTTTCGCACCGTCGGCATCGACCACACCTTCTACCGGTCGGCCGGCGTCAAGCAATTGACACACTACGCCGGCCAGGTACCTGATACCTTTCGGTTTTGTTCGAAAGTGTGGGAGGACATCACCGTGCCGACTTACGCAAACCTGCCGCGTTACGGCGCGAAGGCCGGCCGGACCAATGCACGGTTTCTGGACGCCGCGGCATTTCGCGATCTGGTCCTCGCGCCCCTCCAGGACGGACTGGGAGATAAACTCGGCCCCGTGCTGTTCGAGTTTCAACGGTGGGGCATCGAGCCGGATTCATTTCTCCCGCGACTCGATCGATTTCTAGAGCACCTTCCCGCCGGCCCGCCGTATGCGGTCGAGGTCCGCAATCCCGCCATCCTGAGTACTCGCTACCGGGACATCCTGGCGGCGCACGGTGTTGCCCACGTGTACAACCATTGGACCGCGATGCCGCCCCTGTCTGAGCAACACCGCTTGCTTGGACAAACATTCACGGCGCCGCATCTTGTCATCCGCCTGCTCACTCCGCTGGGACTCGCCCATGGACAGGCGGTGGAACGGTACACACCCTACAATCGCATCGTCGAACCGCAGCCGCGCATGCGCACCGACACGGTCGATCTCGTGCAACAGGCCGTCAGCCAGGGAGTCGCGTCCTATGTGCTCGTGAACAACCGTTCGGAGGGTTGCAGCCCTGCGACCGTCCGGGCGATCAGCGACGCGCTGACCGGCGCCCCATCCCCTTCTTCCTGATGCCGTACGGCGCGTGGTAGCATAGCTGCGCCTGGTACGGCGACCCTGCTCACCCGATTCCACGAGGAGGCGTCCATGTCAGCCCACCGCACCATCAGCCCGGCGTTCTGCCTCTCTCTACTTGCACTGACGGCGACCACGACACCGGCAGCGGAACCGCTCGATGGACGGATCGACATCTCAGCGGACTATCGCTACAAGGCTCACGAACTCGAACCGGCGGACGACGCCAAAGCGCTCGCCTGCCGCGAAGCGTTTCGCCTGGCGGTCGTCAACTCGCCCGTGTACCGCGAGCAGACGGCGTCGGTCGTCGATTCCCCGCTGCTGCGGGACCTGGCGTACACGCTGGCCAATAGTTACGTGCAGGATCGGCAGGTCGTCGAACAAACCGAACGGGACCACGTCGTCTCGTGCCGCGTCAAGGGCCGGCTGCCGGCCGACGAGAGCGCGCGCGTCATCCGCACGCAATTGACCAGCGGACCGGCCCCCGCGGAGGGGCTGGACCAGAATCGCGTGCTCCGGCTGCTCAGCGTGAAAGAGGAAGGCAGCGGCACGATCGCGATTCAGTATCAGGCCTTGAAGCGGTTGGATTGGCTTGGCACACACTATCAGGGCGGATTGCGGGACTCTGCCAATATTATGGTGGATTTTTTCGACGACCAGGGGCTGCTGGTGCACAGCGAACGGTATGAAGCCCGTCGTACCCCGACCGGAGAAGACGTCATGAGCCCCGGCGCCGTGGCGGTCTTGAAAGTCGCCAAACCGCGGGCAGCCAAAACCTACCACGTATGGCTGGTGAAGTGAGCGCTAGTTGAGTGTCTTCAGCGACCCGGTCGAGCGGGCGTAATGCACGCGGGCCGAATTGAGTTGGAAGAGGGCGTTGACGAGATTCTCCCGCGCCCGCGCGACGGACGAGATCCCGTTCGTGAGTTCGAAGTAGTTGGACGCCGTCAGCACAACGAACCGCTCTTTCGCCAGATCGAGTTCCTTCGTCGCCGCCTGAAGACCGGCTTGGGCGATGGCCACCTGCTCTTTCGCAGCCGCCAGGGACGCCAGCGCGTCGTGCACTTCCATGCTCACCTGATTCATCACCGACCGCAGCCGCAAGGCTTCCTGCCGTAACTGGCTCTTGGCCTCGCCGATGCGGCCCTCGCGCTGTCCCCCGTCGAAGATCGGAATCTGGAGCAGCAAGGCCATATTGTAGGTTTGCAGCGTGGTGCCGACCCGATTGCCGATCATCCCGGTATCGCCCTGCGCAACCAACGACGGCAGCCGTTCTCCTGTAATGGAGGCGTACGTCAGTTCGGCGGTTTTGACTTTATTTACCTGAGACTGGACTTCCGGCCGGTCGGCCAGCGCCGTTTCGACCGCGGTTTGCGACGACACCAGAACATCGACGTCGTTCTTGAACTCGTCGGTCAGCACGACCGGCGTTTCGTACGGCAGGCTCAGAAAATTGAGCACCGTGAGTTTGGCATGCTGAACCTCGTACCGCGCCGACGCCGTCTGCTGGCGTTCGCTCGCCAGCTGTCCCTCCAGCCGCGCGATATCCAGCCCGGTCGCCACGCCGCCTTTCTGCCGCTGCTTGACCATGCCCAGCAGGTCGCTCACGATCTGCTGGTTGGCCTCGTGCATCTTGACCATCCCCAGCGCTTTGAGCCCCTCCATATACGTCAGGGCGACGCTCGCCATCACATCGTACTTGCGGCTTTCCGCATCGTACTCGGTCGCCTGCAGGCTCTGGCGCGACGCGCGCCATTTCCGGATCAGGCTCACGCTCAAAAGATTTTGCGACGCGTTGACGCGCGCATCGAAAATGCTGAAGGGATCGGACCGCACCGCGCTCAAGCCGAATGTGCCGAGGAACTGGGTCTGTCTGGATTGTTTAACGCTCGAGGCGAAATTGGGCAGCAACGCGCCCAACTGAGTGTTGACCTGGCTTTCGGCCGCCGCAATCCGCTCGCGATACAACTGCACGTCGGGATTATTGTCGGCCGCGGCTGAAAGAGCCCCGCGCAGCGAAAGCGGCAACGTCGGCAGCGGCGCCGGCTTAGCCGGGACTTCCGGCTCGGTTGCGGCCCATCCGGGTCCGGCGATCGACTGCGCCAGTAGCAGCAGCCCGACGACACGACACCATCGGGCTCTGGCAGGTAAATGGCGCATGAGAATCGACGCCCGGTCAGCGTTCCCGCAGACTTTCTTTGACGGACTTGAGCAACGGGCTCAGCAGATATTCGATGATGCGGCGCTTACCGGTCTTGATCTCGACCACCACCGCCATCCCCGGCGAGAGATTGACCTGCTTGTTTTCGACCAGCATCGTCGAGCGGTCCATGCTGACCCGGGTGGGATAGACCAGCCCGACCTTCTCAATCGACGCCGCATCGTCCGACACACTCAACACCTTGCCCGGAATCGTCCCGTAGAGCGTGAACTGGAACGTTTCCAC
>OMJK01000070.1 GCA_900299325.1 Nitrospiraceae bacterium
CGAGGCTAGCTGGCTTGAGAGGCCTCCCGCTTCTTGCGGGAGGCCTCTCAAGCGACTCCCGACTGCGTAATCCCCTGAAGAGAAACTGCCTGTAATCCCACAATCGTTTTCGCGTCCCGAATCGTTCCGTCATGGATTTTTCCGATCGCATCGGCCAGCGGCATTTCGATGACCTCCAGCACTTCGTCGCGATCCAACTGCTGGCGGCCCTTCGTGAGTCCAGTGGCTTTGTAGATGTGGATTACTTCATCGGTGAAGCCGGGTGCGGTGAAGATACTCGACAGTAACTCCAACCGGCCGGCTCGATAACCGATTTCTTCCTCCAACTCGCGCACCGCACAGGCAGTCGGCTCTTCGCCATGATGCAGCTTGCCGGCCGGGATTTCATAGATGAACCCGCCGGCCGCATGGCGAAACTGCCGGATTAACACCACCGTGCCGTCCTCTTTCAAGGGAACCACGGCCGCGGCGCCGGGATGGCGGACCATCTCCAGATCGATCGTCACGCCGTTCGGCAGCGTCACCGTATCGATGTTCAGGGTGATGACTTTGCCTTTGTAGATGGGCTTGATCATGCCGCTGTGTACACTGGTCAACCTTTTGGCTTCTTATAAAATGGCGGCTTCACCACATGTGCCGGCACCGACTTTCCGCGAACATCGATCTGAATGGCCGTACCGGGCTCCGCATAGTGAACCGGCACATAGGCCAGCCCGATCCCTTTCTGAAGCAATGGGGAGAGATTGCCGCTGGTCACTTCGCCGATCGGCTGACCCTGCGCCGACAGCACCTTGAACCCGTGGCGGGGCACCGCCTTCTCCAGTAACTCGAACCCGACCAACCGACGACTCGCTCCCTGCTGGCGCTGTGCCTGCAGCGCCTGACTGCCGATGAATTGGCCTTTCTGGAAATTCACGACCCAGCCGGCATTGGCTTCGAGCGGCGTCACGTCTTCTCCTATGTCGTTTCCGTAGAGCAGGTAGCCCATCTCCAGGCGCAGCAGATCCCGCGCGCCCAAGCCGGCCGGTTTGAGACAGCGGGCTTGTCCGGACTCCATAAGCCGCGTCCACAATTCTGCTGCCCGCTCTGCCCACACGTTGAGTTCATATCCGAGTTCGCCGGTGTAGCCGGTTCTGGCCACAAAGCAGGTGATCCCGGACAATACATAGTCGCGCGCATGATGGAGTTTGAGCATGGCAAGATCTGCCGCACCGAGATCGAATAGAATGTCCCGCGAAGCCGGTCCCTGGATCGCAATCTGCGCCAGCGCCGCCGACCGGTCTTCAATCCGGCAGTGATCATCCGTCCGGTGATGCCCCATGAGCCAATCGAGAATCTTGACGCGATTGGACGCATTGACGCACAGCAGATACTCCGCCTCGGCCATCCGGTAGACAAAGATGTCGTCCTTGATCCCGCCCTGCTCGTTGCACACCATCGAGTAATGCGCCTGCCCCACAGTCAGCGCACGCACATCGTTGGTGGTTATTCTCTGGAGAAATCCCGCCGCGCCGCCGCCGGAAACTACCAGCCGTCCCATATGGCTGACGTCGAACAGGCCGGCCTTGCTGCGAACCGTGTGATATTCGTCCAGGACACCCGTGTATTGGATGGGCATGTCCCAGCCGGAAAAATCGACGAGTTTAGCGCCGGCGGCCTGGTGCTGACCGATCAGGGGTGTGCGCAGCATGAACGGGAGTTACTTAACCTCGAGCAGCTCGACGTCGAAGATCAACGTTGCATCGGGCGGAATCACGCCGCCGGCACTGCGCGAGCCATAGGCAAGATTCGACGGGATGGTCATTTTGCGTTTGCCGCCGACCTTCATCCCCTCGACCCCTTCATCCATCCCTTTGATGACTTTTCCGGATCCCAGCGGGAATGAAAACGGCCGGTTGCGGTCGACGGAACTGTCGATTTTTTTTCCGTCATTCACAAGCCACCCCGTGTAGTGCACCGTGACGGTCTTCCCGGCGACAGCCACCTCGCCGGTGCCCACCGTCTGATCAAGATATTTCAGTCCCGACGCCGTGGTCACTTCGCTTCCGTTTGAACTTTTGTCTGCCATCGCCGCAGTCTCTCCATAAGCAAGTGCCGGCACAAACGCCAGCGCCAGAATGACTCCATGAACAGAGCGTGGTCTCATCGTACACCTCTAACCAGGTATCGTACTGTAAAATTCATGCTGCCTTATTCGTGCCTGGATCGGGAATCCGGCTCGGCGAACAGGGCCATGCTCGCCGTGTAGCCATGCAGAAAATTCCGCCCACCCACCGGTCCGATTTCACCCTGCGCGAAGAATCCTGCCAGCGGGATCGCACCAAGGCGATCAGCCACTGCCGCGGCATCATGATGGGGTTTCCCGAAGAGGCCCTGCCCGCGACCGCAACAACTGAACATGAGCGCGCCGATGGGATTCCGCGGATGCATCGTCCGGTCGGCCGCCAACAAGAGATTGAGGTCTTCGCTCGCCGACTGCGCGTCCCGGAGGTGAAACTGCACCGTCTGCCCTTCCTGCACGACGTCGCCGATCGCGATGGCCCCCATCGTTTGATCGGCACCAACCAGGTTCCGGACGAGAAAATCGCCCCGTTCGAAACGGTTCCGATGTTCGTCGATCACGATGCCGATGTGAAGCGCCCGGTGGGCCCGGCGCCGCTCCTCGCCCGCCAGCGACTCAAAGACAGCCTGAAGCCGCTGCAGCGCCGGCTCGCCGCCTAATTCGTGAATGAGATTGTGTTCGGCCTTCGTTACCACATACCGCTCACCGATCGGCCGGCACCCTTGCGAGATCACCGGACGAACGTTCACCGGACCGGCGAGACGCACTCCGACCAGACCGCTCGTCAGCACAGTGTCGTGATAGATCAGCCGGTTTTCTCCGGCATCCTGTCCGCCTCCGGCCAGCCCTCCGATGACCGGAGTACCCGGATAGCGTTCCTCCAACAATGCCAGCACATCCCGCATCGGCGTCGTGAACGGATCGGCCATGACCAGAAACGAGGCTCCGGCGTCGTTTGATGCCGGCCACCCGGACAACTGGAATTGATCGTGCGCCGAAGAAAACGACAGGCGAACCGGATCCAGGGTGACATCCGGCAGCGAGGCCGCCCACAGGGCCACCGCCGGCGCGGTTTCCAATTCCTCCCCTCCGGCAATGACCCCCTCCCCGCTGCAGCCGATCAGCAGACGTGGATGCAACGCCTGCGTCAGCATCGACGCCAGGATTTCGGCCCTCGTCGCATGGTGGGAGGAAAAGAACAGGCAGGCCAGATCCACGCTCGCGGTTCCGAGCCGCGCCCGAACCTCGTCGGCCAAATCGCGGGCCGCCGCCTCCGTGTCGGACCGCTTGGACAATGCCGCGGCAAACTGCAGGGCAGTGGTCGGCTGTGACGATGTGGAGGATACACTGGGCATGCGCGTGCGTGACGTATGTCGGAGTTAGACGCCGGGATCCATGCGTTGAGCGCGCGTCTGCGCGAGTTTTTTATAGTACCGCCAGATATAGGAATGATAGTCGTCGATCTGCGCCAGGAGATAGTGAAGCTCCGTCGGGTCTTCCGCTTCCAGCGCCTGGACCATACGGGTTTTGAGAAACTCCCCGAAGGATTGCGTCTTTTCCACCGCCGTCAGCAGTTGCAGCCCGCCGCCGATTCGATACTCGCTCATTGCAGAAGACTCCTCTACTGGACAACTCGCGGCAGGATAACGAGCCGATGGAAGAAATTCAAGCGGACTCTCATGCGACAGAACAATCAGCGATACTCGCCATCACGGATGCGAGGCAGTGAGCAATGCTTTGAGGCGTGCGAGCGAGATGGCCTCGACACGGTGGCCGTCCCGGCCTATCACCGTGGTAGCCGTCGTCAAAGCGTTGAGGATGGCTTCTTCGGTCGCTTCGACGGTGGCGGTGATCACCGGATTCAGATGGGTGTCAGCCATGTGGGTGAGAGTGTAGGTCGGCTCTTTGGGATAGTGGGGAATGACGTTGGCCGTCGAGAAGGCCAGCATGAAATCGCCGCTGCCATGGCGGGCGGTCGAGCCGGTACGGGCCAAACCAAGCGTCGCCCGCTTGGCGAGTCGCGTGAGTTGGCGACTATCCAATGGCGCATCGGTTGCGATAACGACGATGATCGAGCCTTCGCTTTGGCCAGGCGTGAGTGCCTCCGACATCTGTTGCGGCGTTTCATAGAGTTTGCCGACTGGTACGCCGCCGACGATCAACTCGGGACGACGGCCATGATTGGCGTTGACCAGCACGCCGACCGTGTACCCGCCTTCCTTATCCGGCAATTTCCTCGATGCCGTCCCAATCCCACCTTTGAATCCATATGAGACCATGCCGGTGCCGGCACCGACCGTGCCTTCTTTCACCGAGCCGCTGCTGGCACCATCGAGCGCGGCCATGACGTCTTGCTCAGAGACGTGTCGGCCCTGGATGTCGTTCAACCGTCCATCATCGCATTCGGCGACGACCGGCGTGAGCGTATCGTCCTCGATTCCGATGGCCGGATATTGCTTGATCATCCAGCTCATCACGCCGTTCGCGACACGCGGCACGTTCAGCGTGTTCGTGAGCGCGATGGGATATTCCAGGAAACCCGACTCCGCCACCCACGCCAGACCGGTCATTTCACCGGTGCCGTTCAAGACAAACGCGCCGGCCGGCACTTTCCTGTGCCAGACATCGTTGCGCGGAATCACCACAGTCACGCCGGTACGAACCGGCCCCTGGCCCGGTTTCAACGGGCCTTCGCCGGAGACCAGCGTCCGGTGCCCGACCTTCACGCCGGCAACGTCGGTGATCGCATTCAACGGGCCTGGCGGGTAATTCCCAATGACCACACCGAGATCGCGGATGCGCTGCCGAGCTTCTGCGGTCTCTGCTGCCGGCACCGAGACACCACTGTAGAGCAGGATCCCGCAGAGCAGCGAGGCTGTGAGGATGGAGCTAAATCTCATGAGCGGATCCCAAGTGCGGCACCACGACCTCAGTGCCGGCATGTTCGGCTTGAATCGCCGCGGCCAGCGAGAGAGCCTGTTTCTCTTCGCCATGGACAATGAAAATTTTCCCTGGCAAGGGATCGATGGCGCGGACGTAGGCCAGCAGATCGTTGCGGTCCGCATGAGCGGAGAAGCCGTTGAACTTCACCACCTGTGCGCGTCTCGGCGTCGGCACGCCGAAGATCGGCACGATGTCCCACCCCTCGACCAATTTCCGGCCCAACGTATGTTCCGCCTGAAAGCCGACAATGACGATGACGTTGGCCGGATCCTCGATCGCATGCTTCAGATGATGGACAACGCGTCCGCCTTCGCACATACCGGAAGAGGAAATGATAACGCAGGGGCCGCGCATCGTATTGAGCCGCTTACTGTCTTCGGGAGACGAGATGTACTGAATGTAGCGCGAGGCGAACA
>OMJK01000071.1 GCA_900299325.1 Nitrospiraceae bacterium
CGGGCAGCGCAGACAGCCAGGCTTGTGGGCACGGAGAAGCGCATGGATCTGAAGAAAGTCGAGAAAGTTTACACATCCTATGCCGGCGTGTACGACCGGATTTTCGGCAAGGTGTTCCACGAAGGGCGGGAGTCCGCCATCCGGAATCTGAACCTGCAACCCCGCGAACGCGTCCTGGAAGTCGGCGTCGGCACCGGCCTCGCGCTGCCCCTGTATCCCCGCCATTGCGAGATCGTGGGGATCGATCTCTCCGAAGGCATGCTGGACAAAGCGCGGGAGCGGGCGGAGGCCCAAGGCCTGACGCACGTGCGGCTGCAGCGTATGGATGCCGGGGCCATGGAATTTTCCGACGACAGCTTCGACACCGTCATGGCCGCCTACGTCGTGACGGCTGTGCCGGACTATCGCAAGGTGGTCAACGAAATGATCCGCGTCTGCCGTCCGGGCGGCCGCATCATCATGCTCAACCATTTCAGCAACGGGAATAAGCTCATCGCCGCGGTCGAGAAGGTCATCTCGCCCATCACCAAGAAACTGGGATGGCGCACCGACCTCTCGCTCACCACCGTGCTGGAAGGCACGGCGCTCCAGGTCGCCCGCAAGCAAAGCGTGAACCCGCTCCGGTACTGGGCCCTCGTCGAGTGCGTCAATGCGAAGCACGGCTGGACCGTGATCAACGGCAACGGACACGGGACGGCTTGGTATGCGCACGGACACGGCGATGGGCACTACGCCAACGGAAACGGCCGCTACTCTCCGGAACACGCCCACTGACGGGCGATCGATCCCATTACACTGGCTTCCTCTTCCTCATCGTAGGTCGCGCGCGACGTCCTTCGACCGCCACTGCTCCCACTCGTGCCCCGGTATAATGGTGGTGCCGACCAGACAGGTGCCGGCGTAGCGTTGGGTCATCCGGTTGGCCAGCGCCGTGAGCACGCGGCTCATCGGCGGGTCCTGCGCACCGAGCACGCGCAGCACGATCCCGAATCCTTCCTCGTCCGGCGATTCAAACAGCGTCACGTGCACTGAATTCGGCGAGCCGTCCGCCGGCCCGCCGGCGAGCGTCAGCCGTCCTTCCCACTGCACCGACCGGTGGATCGCCTGCTGCTTCGGCAGCGCGCTCCAGCGGCAGGGCACGCCGGCCCGGTCGAGCTCGGCCAGCAGCCAATCCGTCGTCGGGGCATCCGGCGCGGGACTTTGAAATGTCCAGCGGGCCAGTTCATCGGCGGGCCGTCCGTCCAGCACCGGCGCCGAGACTTCTTCCAGCCGCGCCTCGTCGCACACCACGTACAACTCTCCTTGCGGGTCGAACCAGAAGCGAAACTTGCCCGCGCTGTGCTCGGCCTGCATGACGCTGAGCGCGGAACAGTCCGCACCCTCCTGCTCGAAGATCGAGAAATCCGTCACGCCGGCCATCGCCAGCTTGGCCACCCGTACGAGCCCGCGCACCTGATACCGAATCGTCACCGTCACCGTGGTGCCGGCGAGCACGTCCCGCCCCGAGGTTTCATCAAACAGCCGGCGCTTGGACATCTGCACGTCCGTCACATAGCCGGAACGAAATCCTCCGGTGTGGGCCATCAGCCACCGTAGATCGTCGAGATTGGCAATCGGACAGTTCATCGCATGCGCGCGCAGGAACGGTTGCACCGCAGCCTACCACGCGTGGGCCCGGCCTCGCGAGACCCGCGCGCGCACCGGCCCGGCTCGTACGACTACATACGTAAGAACTGGTGGCCCGCTTTCGAGGTACGTGCTTCCCCTCAAATGCGGAATGGAGCCTGTGTGTTGATCTGCGATACAGGAATTCGTACGCGAGACAGCGAGCCGACCGATTCGGCAGCACCGCATCGAAGGCTACAAGTGGAAGCAGACACGATGAGCGAACAACCGGAGCCGCGCCCCGCTTTAGGGGTAAGGGATTCCCTACCACTGCGGAATGTCGCCCAACCGGATCGCGTGCGATGCATGAAACATACGCGGAGCGAAGAGCCGACGTTCCTCGCTCGACGCATGAGGCAGATGAACATCAGGAAGCGAATCACGACGAGCCCACAACCGAAGCAGTCTAGTCAGGAGGCAATGCCATGAGGAGTTCACGTCGCGAATTCATGAAATGGAGCCTGGTGACCGGAGGGGCCGCGCTCGTAGGAGGGCTCGGCAATCTCCAGCCGGCCTCCGCGCAATCCCTTCCCGTGTGCCCGTTGCTTCCCACGGTTCCACCGGGCTTGGATCCCATGCCACTGGCGGAGGGATTGCCGGCGCACAGCCCTGCGACGACGCCGTGGGCCGTGCCGCTGGCGATTCCGCCGGTCTTGCAGCAGGTTTCGGCGCTCAATCCTCTGGTCAATCCGGACGAACATCAGATGAACAAGGGCTTCGGGTACGATCCGGGTCCGGCCAACGAGTTGTATCAGATCGACATCAAGCCGGGCATGCACAGCTTCCATCCCGACCTGCCGACGCAGGACGTGTGGGGCTACAACGGCATCGTCCCCGGCCCGACCATGGTCTCGCGGTACGGCCATCCGAAGATCGTGCGCTTCCAGAATCAGCTCCCGATCGATTACGTGGGCTTCGGTGTGCCGGAGACGTCGACCCACAATCACAACGGGCACCAGGAATCCTACAGCGACGGACACCCGACCGAAATCGTGTACTCGGGCCAGTACCGGGACCATCACTATCCCATCGTCTATGCGGGCAACGACCAGCGCGAGGCGCTCGGTTCGTTGTGGTACCACGATCACCGGTTCGATTTCACGTCGCAGAACGTCTATCGCGGCCTCGCCGGCTTCCACATGATGTTCGACGACATCGATTCCGGCAACGAACAGGATCCGAATCCGCAAGCGCTCCGTCTGCCGAGCGGCGCCTTCGACATCCCGCTCATATTCTCGGACAAGGCGTTCGACAGCAACGGCAAGCTGTGGTTCGATCCGTTCAACTTCGACGGGTTCCTGGGCGACAAGTGGTGCGTCAACGGCAAGATTCAGCCGTACCTCAAGGTCGCCAGGCGGAAATATCGCTTCCGGCTGCTCGATGCCGGGCCTTCACGGGTCTACGATTTTGCGTTGAGCAACGGCGTCATGATGACCCTCATCGCCACCGATGGCAATCTGCTGCCGGCGCCGGTTCCGGTGCAGGCCATTACGATGGGCGTGGCCCAGCGGCGCGACATCATCATCGATTTCTCCGCATATCCGATCGGCACGGAGATCATCCTCGAAAACCGCGCAGAACAGAAGAACGGGCGCATGCAGACCGGCAAACTGCTGTTGCCGGGTTCGCCGGTCCTGAAATTCATCGTGGACCGCGACGCCGTCGGCGCCGAACAGGATTTCAGCCAGGTGCCGGCCAGCCTGCGCGCGATGCCGCCCATGGAGCTCGCTGCCGCACAGACGCATCAGCGGACCTTCTCGTTCGAACGGAAGAGCGGCGCCTGGGCGATCAACGGCGCGTTCTACGACAGCACCAACCCCGGCTTCACCGTCAAGCAGGGCCAGCCGGAAATCTGGACCCTGAAAAACGGCGGCGGGGGATGGGTGCACCCGATTCATATTCATCTCGAGGAGTTCCGGATTCTCACGCGCAACGGCCAGCTGCCGGCGCCTGAAGACCAGGGCCGCCACGACGTCGTGTTGCTGGCGCCGGGCGAGGAAGTGAAGATCTACATCCGGTTCCGGGATTTCACGGGCAAGTACGTCATGCACTGTCACAACACGCTGCACGAAGACCACGCCATGATGGTGCGGTTCGACGTGGTGTCGTAACCGATTGGACTACGAGCGCAGGCTCTGAAGAGGAGTTGTTATGAAACGACGCGCGTTCCTCACCAGCATGGGAATCTCTCTCGTTCAGACCGTGCTCGCGACACGAGCGGGCCTGGCCGGCGAGCCGGTTGCGGCATCAAGCCCGGCGAGCGGGCCGAGCGCGGGACGGTTTCCGAACGTCACGCTCATGACGCATGACGGCGCCCAGGTGAATTTTTACCAGGATCTCGTGAAGGGCAAGGTCGTGCTCATCAATTTCATGTACGCCACCTGCACGAACAGCTGCCCGACGTTCACCGCCAACCTGGCGCGTGTCCAGCGGCTGTTCGGCGACCGGATCGGGCGCGACGTGTTCATGTACTCGATCTCGCTGGACCCCGAGCACGACACGCCGCAGGTCCTTCAGCAATACGCCAAGAACTACGGGATCCAGCCGGGCTGGACGTTTCTGACCGGGTCGCTGGCGGACATTACGACGCTGCGGCGCCGCATGGGCCTGCGCGATCCGGATCCGGCCATCGACAACGACAAGGCCCAGCACATCGGCGTCGTGCTGTACGGCAACGAGCGGTTCGATCGCTGGGCGGCCTGTCCGGCGTTGTCGGAACCGAGTGAAATCGTCAAGTACGTCGGATGGGTCGAAGGCACCCGGCAGGTGCCGGCATGAACCAGAACACGCATCGCACGAGGAGCGCCATGAACACCTTTACAACTTTCAGACGTTCGAGAACGCAGCTGGTGTGGGTCCTGGCCGGCCTGGTCGTCACGGCCGGCGTCGCAGTGGCCCAGCAGATCTGCCCCACGATTCCGACCGTGGTATTTCCGGTCGCGCCCGGCGTCAGTACCTTGAAAGGCGTGCCGGTGCCGCTGCCCAAGCAGATCGACACGATCATCAAGAATCGCCAGATGGCGATCGTGCTGGGCAAGGCGTTCTTCTGGGACAAACAGGCGGGCAGCGACGGACAGGCCTGCGCGAGCTGCCACTTCCACGCGGGCGCGGACGACCGGACGGTCAACCAGCTGAATCCGGGGTTGAACGGCCAACCGGGCGACACCACGTTCCAGCCGACCCGCACCGGCGGCGGCGGCGTCAACTATAAATTGAAGACGGGCGACTATCCGTTCCACGTCCTGGCGGACCCGCTGGACCGGAACTCCGCGGTCCTCTTCGACAGCAACGACGTCACCTCGTCGCAGGGTACGTACGGCAGCGCGTTCGTCTCGTCGCAAAATACCGGAGAAGTCTGCACCAACGACGCGACGAGCATTTTCAAAACCGGCGGCAAGCTGACCCGCCGCGTACCGCCCCGCAACACCCCGACCAATATCAACGCCATCTTCCAGTTCCGGTCGTTCTGGGACGGCCGGGCGAACAACCACTTCAACGGCGTCAATCCGTTCGGCCGCCGGGATCCGAACGCGCGTATCCTGGCGCGGCAGGCGAACGGCACCGTGGCGCCCGAAGTGTTGGATCTGGAAAACGCAGCGCTCGCGTCGCAGGCGGTGGGGCCGCTGTTGAACTCCACGGAGATGTCCTGTGGCGGCCGGACGTTCCAGCACGTCGCGCGCAAGCTCTTCACGCAGATTCCGCGGCCGCTGTACCGGCAGACCGTGGAGCGCGACGACAGCGTGCTGGGGCCCTATGCGGATCTGATGGGCAACGGGCTCAAGGCCGGCACGACCTATCCCGCGCTCATCCAGGCGGCGTTCAACGACCGCTACTGGCTCGCGCCGGGCTGGGCGTCTCCGGACGGCTACACACTGATGGAACAGAATTTCTCGATGTTCTGGGGACTGGCGATCATGATGTACGAGTCGACGCTGGTCTCGGATCAAGCGCCCTTCGACAAGTTTATGGGCACGGTCTCGGCCATCGCCCGGCAGTTGAACCCGGCGGTGGCGCCGACCTTCCAGATGGTGGACACCGTGACGCCGCCGGACTATGGCGCGTTGACGCAATCGCAGGTCAACGGCATGGCCATCTTCTCCGGCAAAGGCAAGTGCATCGCCTGCCACAAAGGCCCGGACTTCACCGGGGCGGGTTTCTCCCTGCAGTTCACGCAGACCGTCAACCAGGAGAGCCTCATCGAGCGGATGGGGATGGGCGACCACTACCTCGCCATCTACGACAACGGGTTCTATAACATCGGCGTCGTGCCGACGAGAAACGATCTGGGTGTGGGCGGGGACGATCCGTTCGGGTACCCGCTCTCCTTCGTGCGGGAGCTGAAGATCTCCCTGACCGGACAGTCCGTGCCGGATCCCTTCATCGTGAATCCGTGCATGCTGTCGGCGCTGCCCTGCATTCCGATCGACAGCCCGATGATGCGCGATGCCGTGGACGGCGCGTTCAAGACGCCGACCCTGCGGAACGTGGAGCTGACCGCTCCGTATTTCCACAACGGCAGCTACGCGACGCTGGAGCAGGTCGTGGAGTTCTACAATCGGGGCGGCAACCACCG
>OMJK01000072.1 GCA_900299325.1 Nitrospiraceae bacterium
ATCGTAGTGATACTGCACTCGGCTCGTCGCCCGCTCGGTCTTGCCTCCTTCTGAAGGATCGATCGACCCGAAACGATCGATCGTGCCGTCCGCAACGGCCCTGAACGGAATTTCGCCCGAGGCGTTCCAGTTCGCCTTGTGATAGCTCCCCGTGACGCTCAGTTCCGAGCGGACCGTCGGGTTGAGCGTCGCCTTGCCCATCAGGTTCACGCGAAAATAGCGGTTGTCGTTCTGGAACGGCCCGTTCGTATAGTAGCCCTCCGCGGCAAACAGCGTGCGCACGGCGTCTTTCGTCGGCGACAGCATGAGCAGATAGCGCTGTGTGTCGAATTGCCCGCCGGCCCCCTTCACCACATTCTCCTGCAGCACCTGGCGCGTGTTGAACCGGACCGCCCCCGCCGTATCGAAATCGCCGAATTCGGCATGGTACGTCCCCTTCACCACATCGACCCCCTGGATCGTTTCCGGAATGATGAAATTGAGATCCGTATAGCCCTGGCCATGGCCATGCGTGCGAAGATTGATCGGCATGTTATCGACAAAGAACGCGACGTCCGTTCCATGATCGGCGTCGAACCCGCGCAGGAAATACTGATCGGCCTTGCCGGCGCCGCCCGAATGCTCCACCGCGATAAAGCCGGGAATGAGCCGCAAGACTTGGGCGGGCCGCCCTTGCGGTTGCATCAGGTACTCTTTGTCGGGAATGAACTGCTGCGAGGAGGCGGCGACGGGCCGTTCGCCTACGACGGCGACTTCGGACACGTCCACTTCCGGGAGATCGGGATCATGGGCGAGCGCTGCGGCCGGGCAAAGAATCAAGATCGCGCACATGCAAGCAAGTCGCTGAACCTGCACGCCGCACTCAGCTCAGCCCTTTGCCGGTCGTGGTCATGGTCAGCTTGCCGTGCTTGACGCCTTTGACCGCCACCAGCGTGTCGGCCACTTTCCTGATGTCCAGCGCCTTCCCCTTCACGACCAGCACCTCCAGGCAATGGTCGTGATCGAGATGCACGTGCATCCCCGCCATGATGTGCCCTTGGAAATCGTGCTGGATGTGCGTGAGCTTCCGGGTGAGATCGCGCACGTGGTGATCGTACACGAAGGTGATGGTGCCGATCGTTTCCCTATTCTGGTCCCATTCCCGCCCGACGAGGTCGTCGCGAATCAAGTACCGCAGCGCCTCCGACCGATTGGTGTAGTTCCGCTGACCGATGTGCCGGTCGAACGCATCCAGCAGATGATGGTCGAGCGACACGCCGAAACGCACGAGTTTTTTCATGTGGTTCCCATTTAAGTAGCACGTTTATTGATTTCATAGCACTATATTCAGACGGACGTCAACCGGCGGCCGGCCGCTGTTCCTCGAATGCACTGTCGCTGTCGTGAATCTGCGGAACCGGTTAACGAGGAGCGCGGACGCGGTTGAGAGTCAGGCGGCGATTTTCACACTGGAAGGGGCCGAGCGGACTTTGTCGGGCAAATTGTAGGACGTTCGAAAATCGGCCAGCGCCTGCGTCATCTGATCCAGCTCACGCCGCAGCTGTGCCAGTTCGGCCTGCACCGGTTTGGAAGGAGTCTTCTCGACAATCCGCGCCAGACGATCGATATGGGTGGAGAGTTCGGTGCGGTGTTGCTGGAGGGCCGCAATCTTTCCGTGTAAGGCACGGACCATTTCCCCCAGGCATTCGGCTTCATGCGGCAGCAAATCGCGCCGGCGAATCTTGGCCGAAACCAACAGATTGCCGTTGCCCACTTCCTTGAAAATGTGTCCGAAGCGGGAGAGCGGCCCGGCGATGCGATGCGAAAACACGAGGGCATGCATCAGCATCAACACGCACGCAATGGCCAGCGCCGGCCATACATGATTGTGCAAGGCCAGCAACTCAATGCCCGTCTGCCAGGCTTCCTCCGGCGAAATGGCGGTGTCATCGATCCGGAGCACGGAAGGCAGGAACAGCGCCGATACGAACACCACCACGATGACGACTTGATAGAGGAAGCTCGTGACGATAAATCGGGTCTGGAAGGCTCCCGGAAGCAGCAGCTGCTTGCGTTTGGGCTTCGGCATACCGGTCTCTCAGCGCAGATCGACAACGACTGTGTACGCGATCACTTGAGAGCAGTATGACAAGTATTCCGGAGTTCGCAACGTTATTGCGTATTTTAAGCGGACACCCCGATAACCGCGCGGCGGCTTACTCGACCCGGATGGGAATATAGAGGACGTTGCCCTGGCGGTTGACCAGTAACAGCGCGAGGTCGGTGGGTTTGAGCGGATCGGCCAGCCGTTGAAACGCGTTGAAGTTGGCGATGGGCTGGCGGTTGAGTTCGAGGACCACGTCGCCGGGCTGCAAACCGGACGATTCCGCCAGGCTGCCTTCCTCGATATCCATCACGACGACACCGCTGGTCACCGGCAGATCCATCTGCCTGGCCAATGGCTGCGTGACGTCGTCGAAGACGACGCCGGACAGGGGATGCACCGTCGAGGCCGAAGCCGACAGGGCCTGGCTTTTTTTCGTCCGCTCGCGCGGCGCTTCCTGTACCACCAGTTCCGCCACGTAGGACTTCCCGTCCCGCATGAGTTCCAGCCGGTGCTTGCTGCCGATCTGAGACTGCGCCACGAGATTGCGGAGATGTCCGCTGTCCATCACGTCGCGGCTGTCGAACCGCACGATCACATCGCCCCGCTTCAGACCGGCCCGTTCGGCGGATCCCTTTGCGTGAACGTCCGTCACCACCGCGCCTTTCACGTCCGGCAGACGGAAAATCTTGCCCAACTGCGGACTCACGTCCTGTGTGGACGCGCCCAGAAAACCGCGCACCACGCGGCCGGTCTTGATCAGGCTCTGCATCGCCATGCGGGCCATGTTGCTGGGAATGGCGAACCCGACGCCGACGCTGCCGCCGGTCGGGCTGGCGATGGCGGTGTTGATGCCCACCAGCTCGCCGTTGATGTTCACGAGTGCGCCGCCGGAGTTCCCCGGATTGATCGGCGCATCGGTTTGGATGAAGTCTTCGAAGTCCGCCAACCCGATGTCGGCGCGCCCGACGGCGCTCACGATCCCGAAGGTGACGGTCCGGCTCAGGCCGAGCGGATTGCCGATGGCCAGAACAAAATCACCGACCGCCAGATGGCTGGAATCGCCCCACGTCACGGCCGGCAGATTGGTCGCGTTGATCTTCACAACGGCCACGTCGGTTTTTGGATCGGTGGCCACGACCTTGCCTTTAAACTGCCGGCGGTCGGCCAGCACAACTTCCACATCCACCGCTTCGGCCACCACGTGGTTGTTCGTCACAATGTAGCCGTCGGACGAAACGATGACGCCGGACCCCTGACCGTATTGCCGGCGGGCCGGCGGTTCTTTAAAGAGGCCGAACGGCAGCGCGTCGTCGCTGAACGCCTGATCGCGCACCATGACGGTGGATGCAATGCTGACGACCGCCGGAATCACCTTGTTGGCGGTGGCCTTCACCTGGCTTTGCAGATCGTGGCCGTTGGCCACCGGAAGCAGTTTGGTCGCGGCCCAGCATGCCCCCGGACCGATCATCGTCCCCATCAACCACCAGGCAAGTGTGCCAATCAGTATGAGCCGTGCCATATTCTCCCTAGAATATCCAACCACAAACTGACGCTCATTAGGGTGTTCAAAAAGACCGCCCGCAAGGCCGCAGCGAGCGAAGAGGCGAGGCGTACTCTGTCCGGTACGTTGAGCCTCTGAGCGATGCGAGAACGCAGCTGGCGGACTTTTTCAACACCCTGTCACCGGACGCGTGGTCAGCCTACCACGCAGCATTCCCCCCACGCACTTATAATTCGATATGGCGCAACCGGAGGGCGTTGGAAATCACAGAGACGGAACTCAACGTCATCGCGGCACTGGCAATCATGGGACTCAGGAGCAGACCCGTCAACGGATAGAGCACACCGGCTGCGACCGGCACCCCGATGATGTTGTACGCAAAGGCAAAGAACAGATTCTGCCGGATGTTCCGCATGGTGGCCTGGCTCAACCGTCGGGCGCGCACCAGCGCGCGAAGATCGCCGCGCACCAGCGTTACGCCGGCGCTCTCGATCGCCACATCGGTGCCGGTGCCCATGGCAATCCCGACGTTCGCCTTCGCCAAGGCCGGTGCGTCGTTGACGCCGTCACCGGCCATGGCCACACTGTGCCCGCCCGATTGCAACCGTGCCACCACCTGCCCTTTCTGATCCGGCAGGATTCCGGCCACCACATCGTCCAACTCCAATTCTCTCGCAATCGATTCGGCCGTGTGGTGATGATCACCCGTCGCCATGACGAGCCGAATGCCGTCAAGTTTCAATGCACGGATCGCCTCGGCCGTCGACGGCTTGACCGGATCGATCACGCCGAGCAACCCGCCGGGCTGCCCGTTGAGCGCCACAAACGCCACCGTCTGCCCGCGCCGGCGCAACGCTTCCGCGTCCTGCTGAAGACCGGTGAGCGCTTCGGGCCTCACTCCCGACTCACGTTGCAGCCACGCGGCGGTGCCGACCGCCACCGGAACACCGGCCACGACTCCGGCCACGCCTTGTCCCGCCACCGACCGGAATTGCTGTGCAGGCGACAACGCCACCCCGCGTGCGTGCGCACCGGCCACGACGGCGCCGGCCAGCGGATGTTCGCTGCCCTGTTCCAGGCTCGCGGCAAATCGAACCAGGTCGCTGTCGCTCCACGGAGGAATCGTCCGGACGGTGACCAGTTTCGGCCGGCCTTCCGTCAAGGTGCCGGTTTTGTCAAACACGATCGTGTCGACGCGCTCCAACACCTCCAGCGCTTCCGCCTTCTTAACCAGCACACCGGCTCCGGCCCCTCGTCCGACCCCCACCATGACCGACATCGGCGTAGCCAGCCCCAACGCACAGGGACAGGCAATGATCAGCACCGCCACCGCATTCACCAGCGCATACGCCAGCTTTGGTTCAGGCCCCCACACAGCCCAGACAGCTGCCGTGATCAGGGCCGTCCCGACCACGAACGGGACGAAATAGCCCGCCACGCGATCGGCCAGCCGCTGAATCGGCGCACGGCTGCGTTGCGCCTCCCCGACCAGCTGTACGATCCTCGCCAGCAGCGTTTCCCGCCCGACCCGCTGCGCCTGCATCAAAACACTGCCGGTGCCGTTCACCGTCCCGCCGGTCATGGGCGACCCGACCGTTTTTTCGACCGGGATGGATTCGCCCGTGATCATCGATTCGTCCACGGACGTGGCGCCATCGACAAGGATGCCGTCGACGGGCACCCGTTCGCCGGGGCGAACCCGGAGACGGTCGCCGATCTGCACGCGATCAAGCAGCACGTCCTCCTCGCGCCCGCCGGCATCGATCCGTCTGGCCAGCGCCGGAGCAAGTTTGAGCAGACTGCGAATGGCGGATCCGGTCTGGTGGCGCGCCCGCAGCTCCAGCACCTGCCCGAGCAGCACTAGCACGGTAATGACCGCCGCCGCTTCGAAATAGACCGCTACACATCCGTCCGGTCGATGGAATGCCGCCGGCAACAGGTGCGGGGCAACAGTGGCCAGCACGCTATAGACAAAGGCCGAGCCGGTTCCCAGCGCGATGAGCGTAAACATATTCGGCGCTCGATGGACGATCGACAACCAGCCCCGGTGAAATAACGGCGCTCCGCCCCAAAGAACAACCGGCGCCGCGAGGGCACACTGGAACCAGTTGAGTGCGGCCCCGCCGAACCGGCGGTGGAACGGCGCGCCGGGCACCATCTCAGCCATCGCCAATGCCATCACAAGCAGCGCCGGTCCAAGCCCCCACCAAAACCGCCGGCTCATGTCGTGCAGTTCCTGATTCGGCCCGTCGTCCGCCGTCACCACCCTGGGTTCGAGCGCCATTCCACAGATCCGGCACGCGCCGGGTGTGGTCTCGAGTATTTCGGGATCCATCGGGCAGATGTAGTCGACCGTTGCACCGGCAGGAACGACGGCGGGGCGAGGCGCCCGTTGGGCCGGTGGCGTCAGGTAATACGCCGGATCGTCGCGAAATTTCTGCAGGCACCTCTGGGCGCAAAAATAATAGGTCGTCCCGTCATGAACATGCTTCCCAGCCGCAGTCGCCGGTTGCACGGTCATGCCGCAGACCGGATCGATGCAGTCCGCTCCGCCCGAAGCCGGAACCGGCCTCATCGGCAACGCGGAACGGTGTGCGCCTAGTGTAATGAGCCCGGAGGAAACCGGTTGGAGCGCTCGCGTAGGATTGGCTTTAAACTGTTCCAGACAGGAAACGGCGCAGAAATAGTACGTCACCCCTTGATAGTCGCAGCGCCCCGCCGCCCGATCGGGCGCGACGGTCATGCCGCAAATCGGATCGATCGCCATCGGAACCTCGTGACGCGTGAGCCGTGATGCGTGATGAGCGAGAGCGCGATCGGTCTAGTGACTCCGACATGCTGATCACCGATCACTCATCACCGATCACTCATCATTTCTTCCCGTCAGCATCCAGGATGCTGCGGATGATCGTCTTGATGTTCTCCGGATCGATGGTTTCCACTTTGATGTTCCCGTCGATCAACACCGTCGGAGTTTGCTGCACGTTGATCCGCTCGCCCCATTTCCGGCCGTCCTCGAACGCTTTCGCCGGTTTGCCGCTGGCCATTCCCTCTTCGAACGCCTTCGGATCCAGCCCGACTTCCTTGATCAGCGATTCGCGCAGCATGCGATCCAGCACGCCGGAGATGCGGTCGCGATGAATCGTGCGGAACAGCACCTTCTTCATCTCGTTGCCCTTTCCCATCGCCTTCGCCTGCTCGTACATATCGAAGGGGGTCGGCAACTTGCCGCGGATAACCGGAAAGCCCACCATGACCACTTCCAGCGCGCTGCCGAATTCCTTTTCCAGCATCGGCACGGCCTCGCCGTCGAAGTGATGGCAATGGGGGCAGTAAAAATCGGCGAATTCGACCAGCTTCACCTTGCCCGGCCGATGCGTCGACGGTTCATCTTTGAGCAGCTCGAACTTGCCTTTCAGTTCCGGCTTCTCTGCAAACCCGTCCACCGGACGGCCCGCAGTCAGCAGCAACCCGACGATCACCGCCACGCTCAGGGCACCGATTCGCCAACGTGTCATCGCACACTCCTTTCACCGTGTAAGAGGCCGCCACCCATTATAGCGGATGCGGGCCTATCCGGCTCTTGATACAATACCGCCATGGACTTTCGGATGCGAGCGTTCTTATTGGGCGCCGCGTGGCTCCTCGCCGCCGGCTGCACATCAAACGGACAACTCCCTGAACACGATCAGGCCGGCACGGCGCAGCCGAGCTTCCTGCAGGTCAAAGCCGAGCCCGATTCGTATAAAGGGCAACCGGTCGTGTTCGGCGGAGAGGTGCTCGGCGCCAGACGTCTTAAAGACAGCACCCGCATCGAAATCCTTCAACTGCCGCTCACCTCGTCCCTGTATCCCATAACCGACTTGACCCAATCTCAGGGCCGGTTCGTCGCCATGCACCGTGAATTCCTGGACCCGGCCACCATTCCCGAAGGTACCTTCGTCACGGTCACCGGAGAAGTGGCGGGCGCAATGACATTGCCCCTCGATGAAACGGACTATACCTATCCGATCATCGAAATCAAGAATCTGCGCGTGTGGAAAAAGGAAGACACCGCCCCGATGTACATCCGGCCGTACATCGGACCACGGCCTTACGGAGGCCCGTATTGGGGTCCGTACTGGAATCCCTGGCCCTATTGGTAACAGCGCGTCTCACCGAAACGTCGAGCCGACAATCCGCTCCACCCGATCGTCCCGCCCGCCCAGTTCCCGATACCGCCGGTACTGCGCCAGCGCCCGCGGCATGTCCTTGCGGTACAGCTCGTAGAAGACGCCCAGGTTGTAATGCGCCTCGGCATAATCCGGTTTCAGCGACACGGCCGTTTCGTATTCGTGCTCGGCGTCGTCCAGCTTGCTGACGCTGGTGTACACCACGCCCAGATTCATGTGCGCTTCGGCATACTCCGGACGATAGCGCAGCACTTCGAGAAACGCCCGCTCCGCCTCGTTCGGCTTGTTCTGGCTTCGGTAGATGAACCCGAGATTGTAATGCGCGTCGACCAGATCAGGCTTCGCGGCAATCGCCTGCTTGTACGCATAGGCCGCTTCGATCAGGTCGTTATTTTTTTCGGCGATGCGGCCGCTCAAATACCAGGCATCGGCATGTTTGGGATAGATTTTCGTCAGGCGGCTGAGCGTGTCGCGGGCCGCTTTCGCCTCGCCCTGTCGATCGTACCATATCGCCAGGCCGAAGAGCGCATCGGGCTGATTCGGCACGACGGCCAACAGCGCTTGATAGGTTTTCTTGGTCGCCGCCGCATCACGGCGTTGCTCGTAGAGCTTGGCCAGATCCAGATACGAGGCGACGTGCTTCGCATCGACGTCGATGGCGCGCGTCAGCGCCTGCTCGGCCTCGGCAGACTTGCCCTGGATGACATACACCTCGGCCAGATCGTTCAATGCATCGGCATACGCCGGTTTCAATTTGAGCGCTTTGTTGAACGCGTCGACCGCTTCGTCCGCTTTACGTTCTTTGAGCAGCACAACGCCCAACAAATGTTGGGCCTCCGCCGAGGCCGGATTCAGCTGAATCGCTTTCCGGGCTGCCTCGGCGGCAGCCGGCAAGTCGCCCTGGCGAAGCCAGCCCTTGCCTTGATCGATTTGGGTTTGTGCAGGATCGGCCTGGGGCGCGGCACCGGCGGATTCGACAACGGGCCACGCGGCAGGCCAGAGCAGGAGGACCAGGACAACCAGAAGCAGGCGGCCGATCGTCACCCAGTCCATCCTTCGTCTCCAGCGTGCGGCTGAGGCGGACTATATAAGGGGGCGGGGATGAAATCAATCGGCTGCGGAGAGGAGAACGCCCGTCGATTCAGGCGCTCAATTCGAGAGGCTGTACACAATCGGAAGATTAATGACCACCTCGGATTTCTTCAACGGCTGCGTCATGAGCAGCGGCGTTGCCTGCCGCACGGTCTCCAGCGCGGCGGCGTCGAGTTCATGATGGCCGGAACTCTTCTTCACGGCGACGTCGGCGAGGGACCCGTCGGACAGAATCACCACCTTCACGATCACTTTGCCTTCCAGTCCGTTCATCCGCGCGGCCACGGGATACCGCTGCAGTTCCGCCACACGATTCCTGAGCGAATCGCCCACCCACTGAATATCGGCCTTCGCGTCCGTGCCCGGCACGACGGCTTTCGCCACCTGCACCGGCGGCTCTGTGACAACCGGCGACGGTGCGACCGATGCAGAAACCAACGGGGAAATCTCAGCCGGCCGCGCGGGCATTCCGGCGAGAGCCTGACGGACCGGCTCATGATGCAGCGGTTGTGATTCGACGGGAGGCTCGGCAACCGCCGCGTGAGATGGAGGCACAACCGGTTCCGCCGTTTTGGCCGGTGCAGTCACGGGTGTGTCAAGCGCCGGCGAGGCGATCGACTCGACCATCGGCTCAGCCGGTTTCACCCGATCGACCGTCGGATGGACCACCTGCGCGCTCTGCTGCGGAGCCACGCGCGCCATGACCGTTTCCTGCAGGGGTTCAACAGAGCGCGCCGGCTGCGCAGGTGTAATGGATTGCTTGTTCACGACGGACGGAGGCGGTTCCTCACGCCGCGCTTCGGGCGCCGGCTCGACCAGCGCCACCTGCCACTTGAAGGTCTCCTGCGGATCCAAGACCGTCAGCCTCGGCAGCGCCGTCACGGCAGTGAGAACGAGTACGCCATGCACGAGGACGGAGATCGCCCACCCCTGAGCCATCTCACGGGATTGCCACCACATGGCCGCCGCCATCCTGCTCATCGACTCACCTGCATCCCTGTATCCATTAACGAATGGACGCCGATCTTACAGGTTCCTGTTTCTGAATGCGAGCCACCGTGTCCTCGATTTTCTGCTCGGTCAGCAATCCGCCCTTGATGTATTCCTGCACACGGCCCTCCTGATCGATGAACACGCTGACCGGCAGACCGAACACGCCGAACTGATTCGCCACCCGATTGTCCCGGTCCATCAACACCGTGAAGGTGTGCTTGTACGTCGCAATGTGCTCCCGGACTTTGGCCTCGTCTTCCAATTCATTAATGGCCAACACGACAAAGCCCTTGTTGCGCAGCTTATCGAAACTGGCCTGCATCGCCGGCATCTCCGTCGTGCAGGGCTTGCACCAAGTGGCCCAGAAATTGAGGAGGACGATCTGCCCGCGATACTGGCTGAGCCGCTGAGGCGTCCCGTTCAGATCGACCAGTTGGAAGTCCTCGACCGGCATGCCGACCGCCGGCACCCGCGAGCCCATACTCCAACCGTCGAGATCGGGGAGACCGATCCACGCGGCAAGGAGCACAACAGCGACGATCGCGGCGATGGTACGTCTTGAACTCATGTCAGCCTCCTCAATTTCCGGTCCTGTCGTTACGACGGATTCGTCATCTGGAACGAACGGGTCACACCGAACACAAAACTCGTTCCTTGCGCCAAACTATTATTGGAGTCCCGCGCGAACGGAATCTGTGCATAGAAATACGCTGAAGTCATGTTGGCCCAACTCGACTCCACCAACTGCCCCAGATTCACTTGAAAGCCAGGTGCAAACGCGTGGTACGTGGAGCCCGTGGTCGGCACCGCACGATTCTTAATGGTGGGGTCGACAACAGTGAGCGGTGCACCACCCACTGTGCCGACCGGAGCTGACTGCAACAATGACGAACTGAAATTGTCGTGTACCAGGTAACGGTAGTTCACCTGGCCGGTCAGAATCAGCCAGGGTTGCGCCACCACATTCAGTCCGGCATTGAGCATGTACTCGTCACCGAACTGGTACCCGTCGTTATTGCGGAATGTATGCCGGTAACTGGCCGAGGCGAATTGATTGAGCAGATGGGGAATCAACTCGTACGTCTGGTAAATCGTCGGGTTGAGCCCGACCTGCCCGCGCCCGAGCTGTGTGGTGGGTTCCATGATGTTATCGGCGCTGTCGTGCGCATGCGTATTGCCGGTGGGAAGATAGACGCCAAACCCTAGGACCACCATACTCCGGATGGTCGGCAACACATTGTACTTCAGGCCAACGCGCATGTCCCCAATTCCGTTCGACGAAAACGACGTTGGATCTCCATCACCATCCGTGCCGTCTTCTCCCAGCCCATCGATATGTTTGTGCGTGCGCCACATGTACGGGATCGTGACTTGCACGCCAAACCGGTCCGTGACGCCATAGTTCAAATCCAGTGTGGCTTGCTGAGTGATTGTCCGAATCTCCTTATGATGATCCAAGATCATCTGCCGGCTCGCCTGATCCACCGCCGGAATAATGCCGTTGGTGCCGCTCAATAACCGCATCGGCGTATAGTTGTAGATGCCGTTGACCGTCAGCAACCCCGCCTGTGGCACCTGCTGCTGAGACCCGATGACTACGAAACAACTGACCGCCCCGCAGGATGCGGCGGCGTTGGATGTCATCACCATTGTACTGATCAGACCGAGAAACAGACTCGCTGCGACGATGCGGTGCCGAATGTTCATGTCCGGTGCAACCCTTTCCCATTCCTCGCGATGCGTGCTGAACGGATCGCGTCATAACGATTCCCTCGTTGATCGTTCCATGAAATTCCGCAGAGTCGAAGGCGTCTTCGGCTCCGCGTTTACACTGAACGACGGTTTCGGCTAGAGGATGGAATGGGAAGGAGGCCCGCGCGAGGTCGGACTCTCGAGAGTCGTGCGCGGTGCACATGGAACAACAGCGACGTCGGCGACGGCAACCGGTGCCTGCTCGACGGGATACGGAGCAAGACCGGTATCCAACACCTGCCCGGCGGCGCACATCCAGGAGCAGAGCACGGTGCTGTGAGCGGCCTTCTGATGGTGCGCGTGATGAGACTCGTGGGCAAACGCCTGCGCCGAGGCAAACCCGCTCACTCCGACGACGGAGACACGCGGGCCCGCGCGTCGAGCTCGCGTGCGAGGTCCCGCGCCGCGTTCTTCCCGGCCCTCCGGAGGAGCTGGTTGCGCGCGGCGACCTCGAGCAACACGCCCATGTCGCGCCCGGGGCGAACGGGGATCCGCACGCGCGGCACGCGCATCCCGAGCAGTTC
>OMJK01000073.1 GCA_900299325.1 Nitrospiraceae bacterium
AGCCGGTCGGGAAACTCTTTTTCGAAGTTTGTCAGGCCGGTGCCTTCGCACATCGCCGCCGTGATGGCCACGACGCGCTTATCCTCGCGCGCCAGCTTGACCAGCGTTTCCATCGCAATGTGCGTGTAGGAGGGCCGCGCCGCTTTCTTGGCCGGAGCGCCGGTTTCCCGCACGAACGGCGGACAGGCATGGAACCAGACCGGATTCTTGATCGCCGGTTCGTAACCCAACCCCTTCTTGGTGATGACGTGCAGCAGCACCGGCCCCCGCATCTTCAGCACATTCTCCAGCGTCGGCAGCAGATGCTCGAAGTTGTGGCCGTCAATCGGGCCGCTGTACTGGAAGCCCAGTTCCTCGAACAGCAGGCCCGGCAGGATCGCGCCCTTCGCCAGCTCTTCCGCACGGCGGGCCAACTTCTGCATGTCGTGGCCGATGTGGGGAATCTTTCTGAGCAACTGGCCGGTTTCTTCGCGCATCTTGGTGTAGAACTCGCCGGTAAAGGTCCGGCTCAGGTAGGCGGAGATGGCCCCGACGTTCTTCGAGATGGACATCTGATTGTCATTGAGGATGACGAGAAAATCTTTGCCGAGACCGCCGGCATGGTGCAGCCCTTCGAGCGTCATCCCGGCCGTCATGGCTCCGTCACCGACCACACAAACCACCTTGTGCTTCTGACCCAGCTGCTCGCGAGCCTCGACCATGCCGAAGGCAGCCGACACGCCGGTGCCGGCATGGCCGGCGTTAAACGTGTCGTACACGCTCTCTTCCCGTTTGCAGAATCCGCTGAGCCCGCCGTATTGGCGGAGCGTATGGAACTGCTCCCGGCGGCCGGTCAGCAGTTTGTGCGCGTAGGCCTGATTGCTGGTGTCCCAGACAATCTTGTCGTTCGGCGTATCTAATAGGTACTGCAGCGCGACGGTGAGTTCCACCACCCCGAGATTGGAGGCCAGGTGTCCACCGACGTTCGAGACAACTCCAAGAATTTGCTCGCGAATTTCCTGACACAGTTCCGGGAACCGGTGGGGCGATATCCGCTTGAGATCAGCCGGGCTGTGGATAGTCTTTAAGATCGACATAGAATCGTCTCCTTCATCTGACTCGCTGCGCGCTATTCAACGTGATCCGGACTTCTGAGAGGCGTTGGCTGAGCAGTGGCTTGGCATGAGCCCTACTGGCGGTCAGTCTCACATACCGGTTGGGCGATGTCAAGTCGAGGATAGGAAAACACATGGTCTGACAGGAGCTTATGATTCAAACCGATACGTTACCACCGTCGACAGGGTAAAATCGGCCGCGCTCCCGGTGATAAAATCGACGTTCTCCACGCCGTAGACCTGCCACAGCAGATGCGGCCGGATGCGGTAGCTAAATCCGGCAGCAACCTCGGTCACTCCCTTATCGAAAAAGTCTGCGCCGGTCCCGCGAAACGGACTCGAGTAGTAATCGAAATGGAGGGTCAGCGAGAAGTTTTCCGACCAGAGGTACTCGACGGCCGTCATGCCCGACACCACCGGCTGAAGCGCCAGCCCCGCGATCCGTCCCGTCGGAACCACACCGTTGAGATTGGCATAGAGGATCCACCGGTCCGCCACTTTCTTCTCCGCCGCCAATCCGAGGCCGAAATCGGGGCTCCCGCTGCCAAAAAACTGATTGGCGTCACCGGTGGGAAGCTTGATCGCCGCGCGAACCGAAATCGCCGGCGCGGTCGCGCTCTCCGACACCAGTTGATATTTGGCCATGAGCGTGGAATCTCCCAGCCCCACGGCGCCGTCTGCTCCGTTCATAATAGTTCGGCCGTTCGAGGTGACGTTGAACGCGTAATTGGTATTTTTGAGCGCTTGCCTCTGGGGCGACACCCCGACCGTCGCCCGTTCAGTGGCGTTGATGAGGCCGTTCATAAATCCCTGATAGCGATAGAGCACCGGCACTTCCAGCGCCACTTCCAGCCGCTCAGCTACACCATAGCGAAGAAACAGCCCCGACCGGAGCGTTTCATATTTCATGGTCACCTGCGTCGGCGGGCCCTGGTCATTGGCGATCGTCGCCGTATTCGCAAGTTCGACACGCAGATCCAGCGCGCCGGGCTTGAGCACGGCCGCCCGATCACCGGGCAGATTCAAGACCAGCTGCTGAACCGCTTGAAAGTTGCGGACCGGGAAAGGGCCGAATCCTTCGGCGGCCGCACGGAGCGGAGCCAGGCTTTCCAGCAACAGCCATGCAACTATGACAACACTCAATCGACGCATAGCACAACCCGCTCAATAACCGGCCGGCTCAATACGGGAAGTCGAGGCCGGCAAACACGGCGCCCCCTTCTTTACTGAACCCGTAGTCCACGCGCCCGACGACATTGGGTCGGACAATGGCGCGAAATCCCACCCCCGGCGTCATCCGGTAATCCTTGAAACTGACATCCTTATAGGTGTTGAAGACCTGCCCGGTATCGAGAAACGGGGCGAACTCGAAATCCGCCGTCACCCCAGCAATCCTCGTCCTGAGCATGTGAATCCGTTCCTCGATGCTGGCGGCGATCAAATGCTTGTCGATGAAGCGGTCGACACCATAGCCCCGCAAATTGTTTTGCCCGCCCAGCGAACTCTGTTCGAAAAACGGCACCTGCGTGCCCAGCGTCGCCTGCAGATCCGCGCGCAGCACCAGAATGGCGCGCTTCGATTCGCTGGGGATCAATTTCTTTACTTCGATCTCATACCGGGAATAAATGGGATTGTCGTGGTTGCGGACATTTTGGTCGAGCTCGGCATAGGCGTTGATGGCCATCCCATCCGTCGGTGTCACCAGGCTGTTGCGCGTGTCGTAGTGAAAACTGGCCCGGTGCCCCACAATGGTCGTCTCTCCAACCACACCGGGCACCGTCGGGAACACGTCGCCGGTGAACGGCAAATCGGTGGCGCCCTGCTGCAACTGCACAGTGCGGAACCGCTGCGAAACGGCGATCAGCGTCACTTCATTGGCATAGACGCCGAAACGCCAGTTGGCGCGCCCTTCGCGGGCCGTGTAGTTCGTCTGGGCAGATTCAACCGTTTCCTGCCCTAGTCCGAAAAACCGCGCCGTGGCGTTTTTGAAAAACGCCCCGCCGAAGTTAAGGAAGTACCGCCCGTTACTGAAGGCCGGATCGGTGTAGTTGAAGACGAGCTTCCGCTCAATCTTTTCGGAAATCGACCCGATGAACTGCATCTGCCGCCCGCCCGGCTCATACCGGAAAATGTTCATCGTCGCCCGCGTGCCGACGATGGAGTTGTGAATCAACATCGGCGCCAAGAGATACTGGAGTTCTCCATCTGGATTCGTAATCAGAATGGGAACGATCAGGCCGGCGTCGTTCCCGTCGTTCTTGGACGATGAGGCCGAGGGAATCGGGAACACCTGCACGTCGGCTCGAACGAGATCCGGCCACACCACTCCGCCCCAGACGAACGTCCACACCAGAAAGGCCATGAAGCCGCGCGGGGCCGTCATATCCACTCTGCCTTATCGGGATTTACGGAGATTTGATCTTGTCGGATTTCTTGCGGAGCTGTTCGACGAGATCGGAATAGGACGAGGTCCGAAGAATCTTGGTAAACTGACCGCGATAGTTGCTGACGAGGCTGACGCCGTCGACGACAACGTCGTAGACGCGCCACTCGCCGCCCTTCTGGAGCAGCCGGTAGTCGAGCGGGATTTCCGTTTTCCCGGAGAGGACCTTGGTGCGGACTTCGGCGTAGTCCTGCTCGGTCCGTTCGTTGAGGTACTGCACGCCTTCGCCCGAGTACGACTCGACCTTCTCCGCGTAGGAATTGGTCAGGAGCGTCCGGAACAGCGAAACGAATTCCTGCTTCTCCTGGTCGGACAGCCCGGTCCATGAGGCGCCGAGCGCGCGCCGGGACATTTCCGGATAATCGAACCGGTCCGCGACCACCTTTTCCAGCACTTGACGCCGTTCGTTCGCTTTGGCCGGCTGCTTCAAATCCTTATCGCGGAGAATCCGCAGGATTTCGTCGATCGTCCCCTTCATTGCATCGGTCGGCGCGCCGGCTGCCGCCGGATCGGCCGTGAATCCGATCAGGGCAAGCATCAACCCGATCCCGAACCTGATTACCCGGAACCACTCACCGCCTTGCATGCCTGCCAGCGACACCGGTGCTGTGACCATCATGCCGTCCCTCTCCATCGTCCAACACCCGTCCTAGTTGACCTTCCCGTGCACGTACTGACTGACCAATTCTTCCAGATCCACGCCGGACTCCGTATCGCGAATCGTGTCGCCCGGCTTCAACGGATCGCCCCCGCCGCCAGGCGACAGCGCTAAATACTTTTCGCCGATAATCCCCCGCGTTTTCACCGACGCGATGGTGTCGGTATACAGCTGAATGCCGTTGCCGACCGCGAGCTTCACCATCGCACGGTCCTTATTGAGCCCGATGCTTTTCACACGGCCGACTTCCACCCCTGCAATTTCGATGGTGGCGCCGGCTTTGATCCCGGAGGCCGAATCGAACTGGGCCTGCACTTCGTAGAAATCTCCGCCGATGACCTCGAGTTTCCCGAGCTTGATCGACAGATAACTCAGGCACGCGATCCCGATCACGACAAAGACGCCGACGATCAATTCGAGCTTGGTGTTTTCCATCGCTGATTCTCCTCTCGACTCACCGCCCTCCGGCCAGCGGCACCGTTCCGCCGACCGAGATGAATTCATGGATGTCCGGATCGGTGGTTCGCTGAAACTCGGCCGCCGGCGCCATCGCGGCAATCCGTCCCTGCTTCAGCATGGCCACGTAATCGGAGATGGCGAAAATTTCAGGAATCTCGTGACTGACCATCACGGCCGTGAACCCGAACTTCCGCTGGGTGCCGGTGATGAGATCGTGAATGGACTTCGCCATCAGCGGATCTAGGCCGGTCGTCGGCTCATCGAACAGAATAATCTCCGGCTGCATGACCAGCGCGCGGGCAAGTCCGGCCCGCTTCCGCATCCCGCCGCTGAGTTCGGCGGGAAATTTGTGCCCCATACCCGCCAGCCCGACCTGCTCGAGTTTTTCCTCGACCCGCGCCGTGACGTCCGGCCCTTTCATGCGGAGTTTTTCCCGCAACGGAAAGGCGACGTTCTCGAACACCGTGAGCGAATCGAACAGCGCCGCCCCCTGAAAAAGCATTGCGAACCGCTTGCGCACCTCGTTGAGCGCCCGTCCGCGCAACCGCGAGATTTCCACATCCTCGACCCACACCTGCCCCTGATCCGGCTGAAGCAGCCCGATCATGTGCTTCAGCAGCACGCTCTTGCCTTCTCCGCTGCGGCCGATGATGGTCGTCAGCTTCCCCCTGGGAATCGTCAG
>OMJK01000074.1 GCA_900299325.1 Nitrospiraceae bacterium
AAGACCGCCTCTGAGGCGGGGCCGTTCGTCCGATCGTTGCTCCAACGGTTCACCCCGACATCAGCCGTTGAAATCGTCGTGGCACCGCCCCACACCGCGCTCCAGGCGGTTCACGCGACGCTCGGATCTTCGTCGGCCATCGGGCTCGGTGCGCAGAATCTGTGCTGGGAAGAGGCCGGAGCCTTTACCGGAGAAATTTCGGCGCTGATGCTGCGGGATCTCGGCTGCCGGTATGTGATCATCGGCCACTCGGAACGGCGAACCATTTTCGGAGAATCCGACGCGCATATTCAGCACAAACTCCACGCTGCGCTGCGACATGGGCTGGCCCCTATCCTCTGCGTCGGCGAGTCGCTTCAGCAACGGGAGTCCGGTGCAACGGATCATGTCGTCACGCAACAGCTGGCGCACAGCCTGCGTGGGCTGACGGCGGCCGCCGTGGCTCCCGTTGTTATTGCCTACGAGCCGGTCTGGGCTATTGGGACCGGCAAAGCGGCCACCGCCGAACAAGCGGCGGCAGTCCACCGGACAATCCGGCAATGGCTCAAGACCGAGTGGTCGGCGGATGTCGCAAGCCGGACCCGGATTCTCTACGGCGGCAGCACGACCGCCACGAACATCGAAGGGTTCCTGAAATCGGACGAGATCGACGGAGCATTAGTCGGCGGGGCTTGTCTCGACGTCGAATCTTTTGCTAGTATGATCGCTGTGGCTCAACGGCTGCGCGGGTAACTATCGATGCTGTATACACTCGTCGTCATTCTGCACGTGTTCGTGTGCTTCCTGATGATCGGAGCGATCCTGCTCCAATCGGGCAAGGGGGCGGAGATCGGCGCGGCCTTCGGCGGATCGAGCCAAACCGTGTTCGGCAGCCGCGGCCCGGCCAACTTCCTAAGTAAGCTCACGGTCGGCGTGGCAGCGGTGTTCATGATGACCTCGCTCAGCCTGGCTATTCTTGCCAAAGAGCGGAACTTCTCTTCGACCGTAATCGATCTGAAGAAGAAAGACGTTCCGACCGCACCAGCGACCACTCCCGAGACTCCGGCCCAACCGGCCACCGAGTCGCATCCGACCACCGAACCGGCTCCTGCCGGCCAATGACGCAGACACGCCGCCGCACGCCCGCTCTCGTTCCATTTCAACGATTCGTGACGATGCTCACCCGCTAGATGCGGGTCAGCCAGGAGGCATGCGTGGCATCTTCGCCGCGCACGATGGAGAAGAAGGCTTTCTGGAGAGCCAGCGTGATCGGCCCGGGCTTGCCGGTCCCGATCCGCCGGTTGTCGATTTCGCGCACCGGTGTCAGTTCAGCAGCGGTGCCGGTTACGAACACTTCGTCCGCAACGTACATCTCATCGCGGGTGAACCGTTCCTCTGACACCGGAATTTCTCGTTCCCGTGCCAGTTCGATCACCGAATTCCTGGTGATTCCTTCTAGAATCGATGTCAGCGGCGTCGTCTTCAACACGCCCCGGCGGACGATGAAGACGTTTTCGCCGGTGCCTTCGGACACATAGCCCTCCGGATCCAGCAGAATCGCCTCGTCGTACCCGTCGGCTTTGGCTTCCCGCTTCGCAAGAATCGAATTCACATAGTACCCGGAGATTTTGCCCCGGGTCATGGACACGTTCACGTGATGCCGGGTGAATGACGACACGCAGGCGCGCATGCCGTTCGCCAGCGCCTCGTCGCCGAGATACGCACCCCACTTCCATGCGGCGATCGCCACCCGGATCGGATTGTCGCCGGGGTGCACCCCCATCGCCCCATATCCAATATAGACCAGCGGCCGGATGTAACAGGCGTCCAGCCGATTCACCCGGACGGTGTCGACGATCGCGTCGGCAATCTGTTTGCGATCGTACGGGATCGCCAGCATGCCAATGTGGGCCGACTCGAAGAGACGGTCGACGTGCTCCTGCAACCGGAAGATCGCGGATCCGGACACGCCTTTGTAGCACCGCACCCCTTCAAAGGCCGCCAGACCATAATGCAGCGAATGGGTGAGGATGTGGACGTTGGCCTCGCCCCAGGGGACGAATTTTCCGTCCATCCAGATTTTTTCGACCGGCTCCAGCATCCCGACACCAAAAATTTCAAGTGGTTGATCGCACGCTCGAACGAGAGCGAACTATAACGTGAGGCCGGACGAGCGTCAAGCAAGCGGCGTGCAGGCGATGTAGACGATGCGCAGCGTGTTATGCCGGCGTGTGGTAGGCGCGCAGGCGGGCGCTCAGGAAGTTCCCGAGACGCTCGCTCCCTTCAGGACTCATCAGCAGAATTTTGACACCGAACAGTTGTTCACGAACCCACCGGACGGCCACCCGCTGAATCTCGACCGGCTCGTCTTTGTCCGGCAGCGTCAGCCGCACGGAGAATTCCATTCCAGGCACAACCTGATGGTCGCCCAGTACACGGAATCCCGTCCGGGACAGATTCATGACGGTTCCTTTCCCGAGAAACTCATCTCCCAGGTAATAGAGCTGGCAGCGGACAGGCAGACGGTTGTAGGTGCGAATGACGAACCGGTTTGGATGTGCCATCGTGCGTCCGCCTTTGCCAGAAGCCTGTTTGAGCGAGTTCGATGACCGAATGAATTCACGCTACAGGAACCGCAAACCCGCTCCAAGTCCTCGAAAGGTGGGGACCGGCCTCTGAAACGTAGGGGCAGACGCCGCCTACGACTCCTATGCTTTCCTTGACACCTAACAAATCACTATGTTAAATGAGCCGTTCGTCTTGGAGGGGACAGGAATGTACGCGATCATTGAAACGGGCGGGAAGCAGTATCGAGTCGAAACCGGCTCCACCATTCAGGTGGAGAGTCTGCCGGGAGAGGTTGGAGCGACCATCGAGTTGAACCAGGTCCGGCTGGTCCACGGTGATGCCGGCATCGTGGTCGGACAGCCTCTGGTCAAGGGCGCCACCGTCACGGCGGAAATCCTCCGGCACGGACGCACACGATCCATTACGGTCTTCAAGAAAAAGCGCCGGAAGAATTACCGGCGCACACGCGGACACCGTCAGGGGTTCACCAGCCTGCGCGTGACAAATATTGCGACGGCCTAGCCTCCGGAAAAGGACTTCTCATGGCAACAAATAAAGGCGGCGGCTCCTCACGCAACGGACGGGACAGCAATCCCCAATACCTGGGCGTCAAAGCCTACGGCGGCGAAACCGTCACGGCCGGCAGCATTCTGGTACGCCAGCGCGGCACCAAGTTTTTCCCGGGATTCAACGTCGATCTCGGCAGAGATCACACGTTGTTTGCGCGGGTGACCGGCGTGGTGAAGTTCGAGGGCGGACGCGCCAGACGAAAAGTCAGCGTGTACCCCGTCCCCGCCAAATCCTAATTCCCCTTTCGCTCGTTCCCGTTTATCTCTGCCAGAACGGTCAGCCGTTCGTTTCATCCGAACGGACCGGTGCGCTATACTGCATGCTCGCTGTTGAGCCGGTACAGTCGGGGGTACGGAAATGTTTGTCGACGAAGTTCAGATCACGGTCAAAGCCGGTCGGGGCGGCGACGGCATCTGCAGTTTCCGGCGTGAGATGTTCGTCCCCCGCGGCGGACCGGACGGCGGCGACGGCGGCAACGGCGGCCAGGTCGTCTTTACCGCCTCGCATCGGCTGACCACCCTACTCGACCTCCGCTACCAGAAGCATTACGAAGCGGAAGACGGCCGGCCGGGGGGCGGGTCGAACTGCACCGGGCGCCGGGGAAAAGACGTCGTCGTCTCGTTGCCGGTGGGTACCGTCGTGTACGACGAGGACACCGGAGAACTGTTGGCCGATCTCGTCGCCGATGGCGAAC
>OMJK01000075.1 GCA_900299325.1 Nitrospiraceae bacterium
ACGCTCGGATACTTTTGTCCCATGCCGATCATCCTGACGTCGAAGAAGATCAAGGAGCTGACGCTGGGGCAGGTCCTCGAAGTGGTGTCCGACGACGAAGGCATCAAAAAAGACATGCCGGCCTGGTGCGAGACCACCGGCCATCAGATGTTGGGCATGGAAGAAGAACAGGCGACGTCCGGCCGCATCTACAAGGCCTTCGTCAAAAAAACGAAGTAGCGGAGCGCAACGCATCCGTCTGAACCGAACGAAATGAAGCCGGAGGGGCGACAGGCCTCTCCGGCTTTTGTCTTTTTGGGAGAGCGAACGAGCGTGGACCGGATTGTCGAGTGCGTGCCGAATTTCAGCGAAGGCCGGAATGCCGCGACTGTGCAGGCGCTGGTGGCGGCGGTGGCTGCGGTCCCGGGCGTCCGGCTGTTGGACCACACGATGGACCCCGATCATCACCGGTCGGTCCTCACTTTTGCGGGTGAACCGATGGCAGTGGAGGCCGCTGCGTTTCACGCTATCACCGTTGCGACAACCCGCATCGATCTTCGGCAGCATGCGGGCGTGCATCCCCGCATCGGCGCGACCGACGTGGTGCCGTTCGTGCCGCTGCGCGGTGTCACGATGGAGGAGTGCGTTCAGTCGGCCCGCCGCGTCGGGCAGCGGATCGGCACCGAGCTGGGCATTCCCGTGTTTCTTTACGAGCAAGCCGCAACACAGCCGGTCCGGACACGCTTGGAGGCGATCCGCAGGGGCGGGCTGTCGGGACTGGCGGCGCGCATGGAATCAGATCCTGTCTGGCGGCCGGATTTCGGTCCTTCGTCGGTGCACCCTACAGCCGGTGCGGTAGTCACGGGTGCCCGCCCGCCGCTCATCGCGTTCAACGTGAATCTGGCGTCGCACGATGTGGCGATTGCCCGGGCGATCGCGAAGACCGTCCGCGAATCGAACGGCGGACTGCCCTGCGTGAAAGCCATCGGCGTCGCACTGGCGAGCCGCAGTCTGGTTCAAGTGGCGATGAATCTCACGGACTATCGGGTCACGTCCATGGAGACGGCGTTTCGGGCCGTGCAGGCGGAAGCGGACAAGGCCGGGGTCCGCATCGCCGGCAGCGAGCTGATCGGCTTAGTGCCGCAGACGGCGCTGGGGCCTGCTACCGTGCAGACGGTCCGCCTGGAGCGGTTCGATCCCATGCAGGTGCTCGAAACCAGGCTGGCCGCAACAGCCGGGTGAGCGTATGGTCAGCCGAGATAGAGCCTTGTGATGCCGGGGAGGCTGTGCTAGACTTCACCCTCTTGTGACAGTTCGTGAGTAGTCAAACAGGCTTAGCCTGAGAAAGCAGAAGTCGGGGCCGATGGAAATCAAAGTGTTCAACAATAACGTCGAGAAGGCGCTGAAGGTCGCCAAGAAGAAATTGGCGGGCGAAGGCCTCTTCCGGGAGCTGAAGCGGCGGCGGTATTACGAGAAGCCGAGCGTCCGGAAGAAAGCCAAGCAGCGCGAAGCGCAGCGTCGCCGTCAGAAGTGGTTGTCGAAGCGGAAGCCTGAGTAGTCGTCGGTTTCGGCATTCCCTCCGGTAGACTCTTCCACCCTCGCGATCTCCGTTCCATGCGCCAGGACCAGATCCACGCGGCGATCCGCATCGTAAAGCGGGCCATCCGCCGCTGGCAGGAACCGGTCGTCGGCGGCGTCGCCCGCGAATCGAACCGCGATCCGTTCCGCATCCTCATCTCCTGTCTCCTCAGCCTGCGCACCAAAGATAAAACCACCGGCGAAGCCAGCGCGCGACTGTTTGCCCTGGCCCACACACCGGCCGCGATGCTGAAACTCCCGCTCAGGAAAATCGAGCGGGCGATCTATCCCGTCGGGTTTTACCGGACCAAAGCCACATCCATTCACGCCATCTGCCGCCGGCTGCTCGACGTCTACGGCGGCACGGTGCCGGATTCGATCGACGAACTGGTGACGCTGTCGGGTGTGGGCCGCAAGACGGCGAACCTGGTGGTGACGGTGGGCTACGGAAAGCCGGGCATCTGCGTCGACATCCACGTGCACCGGATCAGCAACCGCTGGGGCTACGTGAAGACCAGGACGCCGGACGAAACGGAGCAGGCGCTGCGCCGCAAACTACCCAAGCAATACTGGATCACGTACAACGATCTGCTCGTGCCGTATGGCCAGAACCTCTGCCAGCCGGTGTCGCCCTTCTGCAGTCAATGCAAGCTGACGGATGTGTGCGATCGGGTAGGGGTGACGAAGTCGAGATAGTGCGGTCTGTCCGGTCTTTCTTGTCTATCTGGTCCAGGTACCCCGCAGCACGAACCAGACAGACCGGATAGACTACTCAAATAAAGAGTGTCGTTTCCGCGTCGGCGGTGAGGGCGAGAATCGCAGGCAGGCCCAGGACTTCATCGACGTTCCGTTCGACCGCCGCACTGTCGACGCCCATGTACTCAAGTCCCGCGCTGCAGGCGATCAGGCGCAGCCGGCCCACGTGCTTCGCGTCCTGAAACATCTCGGAAATCTTCGGCACCTTTTTTTCCTTCAACAGGCGGGCGACCTCCGCGGCTGAGCCGGCATATTCGGGCGGGAAGTCCACGTCGTCGATCCGGCCCTCCGCCAGTTTCTTGATCGTCCAGAACAGCAGCACGATGATCACGTCCTTGCCCATGGCCGCGGCGGTCATACCGAGCGTGGCCACCTGATGCAGCTTGTCGTACGTGGCGTTGTGGGCGAAGAGCACGAACTTGGGTTTCGTCGGCATGGCGTCAGGGGCGCTTGGCGCGCGCTTTCACGCTGTTGACGTAGTCGGTGATCGCCGCGTCGACTTCGCCGGGCGCCAGCGGGCGGTCGTGCGTTTCGCTCTCGTCCACCAGGTATCGGTCGCGGTCCTTCTCCTGCCGGACGACGACCGTGTTTTCCGGCGTCACCTCGACCATCATGAACCACTCCCGCTCGCCCTGCGTGATGACCACTTCCTTGCCCAGCCCCTTCTTGGTGATTTCGATCTTCAGCTCGTCCGCGGCGGCGGGAAAGGGACTGCCCAGCGCCGACAGCACGAGGAGAAAGAAGATCGCGGATAGGCGTGCTCCAACCGTCATCGAACGACTCCTTGCCGCACAATTATAAGCCGGCCGAGCGGGCCGCGTAAACACGCGCCGGCGGCGGGCGTCGCCTTGAGGGGCGGTAGGGCGCGTGCTAGGATGCGTGCGATGGATGGCCTTCTGTCGTTCGTGCATCAGTTCGTCTCCACCGAGACCCTCGTTACCCTGACCGTGCTGTCCATCGTGTTTTTCGTCGGATCGCTGATCGCGATTCCCTTCATCCTCGTGCGCCTGCCGGCCGATTTCTTCGACATCCGCGTGCCGCGGCCCTGGATGGAGGATCACCACCCCGTGCTCCGGCTGATCGGCCATCTGGTCAAGAACGCGGTCGGCGCCATCTTTCTCTTCGCCGGATTTCTCATGCTGTTTCTGCCGGGGCAGGGCATTCTGACGATGCTGATCGGCGTGTCCATGCTCGATTTTCCCGGCAAGCGCAAGCTGGAGGCCAAGATGATCGGCCAGCCCGCCGTGCTGAACGCGATCAACGGCATGCGCGAGAAGTTCGGCAAGCCGCCGCTCATCATCGCGCCCGGTCCGTAATCGCCGATGACGCAGGTCCGCAAAACGCTCTATCTCATCGACGGCAGCGCCTACATCTATCGCGCCTTCTTCGCCCTTCCGGCGCTGAACAATTCCAAAGGCCTCCAGACCAACGCGGTCTACGGCTTCACCACGACGCTGCTCAAGATTCTGCGCGAACGGAAGCCGGACGGCCTGGTCGTCGCGTTCGATGAAAAGGGGCCGACGCTCCGCCATCAGGAATTCAAAGAGTACAAGGCCCAGCGGCCGCCGATGCCGGAGGGCATGAGCGCGCAGATTCCCTACATCCATCGCATCGTGGACGCGCTGAACATTCCCGCCGTCCGGCAGGCCGGTTACGAAGCCGACGACCTCATCGGCACCCTGGCGCACCAGGCCGAGCGGGCCGGCTACGACGTCGTGATCGTCACGGGCGACAAAGACATGTTCCAGCTCCTGACGCCGCACGTGCGGATTTACGATCCCGTGAAGGATAAATGGTCCGGCGAGGCGGAATGCCGCGAGCGGTACGGCGTGGAGCCGGCGCGGGTCGTCGAGATCATGGGCCTGATGGGCGACAGCACCGACAACATTCCCGGCGTGAAGGGTATCGGCGAAAAGACGGCCATGAAATTGATCGCGCAATTCGGCACGATCGAGGAGTTGCTCAACCGCGTCGACGAGGTCACGCCCGCGCGGACCAAGGCCATGCTGGTGGAGCAGGCGGAGAACGCGCGCCTGAGCCGGCGGCTCGCCACGATCGATATCCACAGTCCGGTCGAGTTCGACGCGGACTCGTTCCGGATCAAGCCGCCGCATCAGGAGCCGCTCACTGACCTGCTGCGCGAATTGGAATTCACCTCGCTGCTCAAGTCGCTGCAGGCTCCGGCGGCGCCGGCTGCGGCCCCGGTTGCCGATTCTGACATCATCCGGACCGAACAGGCGGCCCAGGCGTTCGTCGCGCGCTTACCTGCCGGCGGGCCGCTGGCCGTGCAGTGTCTGCTCTCCGGCGGGGCCGGCGTGTCGGCGGAGGTACAGGGGATCGCGCTGTCGGCGGCCGGCCAGACCGCGTTCGTGCCGCTCGACGTGCGCACGTTCATGCGGCCTATCACGACGCTCCTGCACGACCGGACGCGTCCCAAAGCCGTGCACGATCTGAAAGCGACGCTGCTGGCCTGCCATCGCATCGGCGTCACACTCGCGCCACCGTACGTCGATACGATGATCGCGGACTATCTGCTGAACCCCAACCGCCGCGATCATCAGCTGGATACGCTGGCGTTGGAAATGCTGGGACAGAGGATGGGTGGGCACGAACACGAGACGAAGGTGCCCACGTCGTTGTTCGACGTCGAGAGCGGCTCGCAGGAACAGGCGGCGGAAGCCGCGGGCGTGATCGCGAAGATCGCGCCGGTTCTGCTGGACCGCCTGACGGAGCAGGGGAGTCTCGCGCTGTTTCAAGACGTCGAGATGCCGCTGGTGCCGGTG
>OMJK01000076.1 GCA_900299325.1 Nitrospiraceae bacterium
AGGTTTTTCTGGTCCATCTGGTGCGATGGCTCATCCGGGACCAGACAGACAAGATAGACCGATCAACCAGATAGACCAGCGCCCCGCCAAGCGTTGCGTGTAGGATGAAGCGGCTCGCCGAAGACATCCTTGAAAGACAGGCCCTTCTTACCACTCCGATAAAACGCGAGGCTCTCGGAGATTTGCCGCATGAGGACGGGACTATTGAGTACCTCAAGCGTCGCATGCAGCAGACATGTGGTTTGTGATTGTCGTGTCAAACGTCCCATTGAATTTCTCCAGCTGGTTCTTTCAACTCTGCTTCAAGCATGAACCAGCCTGGTTCGCTCTGAAACCCGTTTGATCTTGATGGTTCCGGACTTCTTTTCCGCTTGCGCAAGGTCATACGCAGCCTGCAACCGAAGCCAAGTCTCCGCGCCCCCGCCAAACGCTTTCTCAAGCCGGATGGCCATCTCGGCCGAAATCCCGGCCCGCCCCATGACGAGGTTGTGCATCGCTTGCCGGGTCACGCCCAGCACCTTTGCCCCTTCGGCAACCGAGAGTCCCAGCGGTTCAAGGCAGTCGTGGCGGACCGACAAACCGGGGTGGGGAGGGTTCTTCATGCGCATCGGAGTCCTCCTAGTGGTAATCGATCAAATCGACGTCTGAGGCCGTGCCGTCGTCAAACCGAAAGACGATTCGCCAGTTTCCTGACACCGACACCGACCAGAATCCTGCCAGATCACCTTTCAGCGGATGCAACTTATACCCCGGCAAACTCATATTTTGAACGACGAGGGCCTCATGAAGGCGCGCCAGGATGCGGGCGATTTTGTCGCTATGCGCCGCAGGGACCTTTCGTCGGTCATCCTCCTCGAAGAGCTTCCGCAATCCCTTGTGCCGAAAGCTCTCGATCATGGTTTAGTTTACCTGGGCCAGATGAGGTTGTAAAGTGTTGCTTTACAGGTTGACGTGCGAGCGGATTGGTGTCTGTCGGGTTCAGGCGGCTGTACAAGTGCAAAGAGCTGTCTGGATTGTTTGTTTAGTGAGCCATCTGAGGCCAGGTAGCCTGAATAGGCGAGTCAACCAGATAGACCAGAATCTCACCGCGTGTTGACCTCACCATCTGAATGGCGGGCGTCGAAATGGTTCCTGACACCTTTCTTTTCCCTCGAAGGAATTGATCAATCAGCGGGAAAGAGGCCGCCACGCGCCACAACCTCTCTGTAGTCGGTACAAAGCCAGGAGCCGACCCCATCGTTCGCTTCTTTCTTCTCAGAAAAATTCCCCGTTTGGCGTCACGGATCGGGTACACTGCCGGACCATGCCGCCGTCCATGTTGCTCAGTTGCGAGTCCATCAGCAAAAGCTTCGGGGTGAAACCTCTCTTTCGCGATCTGTCGCTGACGATCAGCGAGGGGGACCACGTCGGGTTGATCGGTCCCAACGGGTCCGGAAAATCCACGTTACTGAAAATTCTCGCCGGTCTCGAAGAGCCGGATAGCGGGACCCGGTCGGTCCGTCGGCATGCGAGAGTCGGGTATGTGCCCCAGGAGCCGGTCTTTGCGGAGGAGCAGACCGTGGAAGCCGTGTTGGCACAGGTCCTGCTCGATGAAGGACTCGATCCGCATGAAGAAGGCGGACGGATCGCCAAGGCGCTCAGCCTCGGGAACTTCGTTCGCGCCGATCAGCCGGTGGCGACGCTTTCGGGCGGGTGGAAGAAACGGTTGGCGATCGCCAGAGCGCTGATGCTCGAACCCGACATACTGTTGCTCGACGAGCCGACGAACCATTTGGATGTCGAGGGCATTCTCTGGCTGGAAGACATCCTCAAATCCGAACCGCATGCCTTTCTCGTCATCAGCCACGACCGTCGATTTCTGGAGTCCGTGGCGACGCGGATCTGGGAGTTGAACCGCAGCTATCCCGACGGCGTTTTTCAGGCCACCGGCCGGTACAGCGATTTTCTCGAGCAGCGGGATGCCGCGCTGCAGGCGCAGGCGGAGTACCAAGCCTCTCTCGCCAATCGTGTGCGGCGCGAGGTGGAATGGCTCCGGCGCGGGCCGAAGGCGCGAACCACCAAGGCCAAGGCGCGGATCGACTCGGCCGGCCGGATGATCGAGGAGTTGAGCGAGATCGAATCCCGGCAATCGTCGGCGTCGGCCGGGATCGACTTTACGGCGTCCGGGCGTAAATCGAAGCAGCTGCTGGTGACAGCCGGCCTGGCCAAGTCGCTCGGAGGGCGCCTGCTGGTTCAGCAACTGGATCTGCACATCGGTCCTGGAGAGCGCATCGGGCTCTTGGGGCCGAACGGCAGTGGAAAGTCGACGCTCCTCAAAATACTCGCCGGGACGCTGAAGCCGGACGCCGGCACCATCACGCGGGCCGACCGGCTGCGCGTCGTCGCCTTCGAACAACATCGCGAGTCGCTGGATCAACAGGCGACATTGCGGCGGGCGTTCCTGCCGTCCGGCGGGGATACGGTCATCTATCAGGAGCGGCCAGTCCATCTGGTGTCCTGGGCCAAGCGTTTTCTCTTTCGGCCCGAGCAACTGGATCTGCCGGTCTCGCGCCTGTCGGGTGGCGAGCAAGCGCGGCTGCTCATCGCACAACTCATGCTGCAACCGGCCGATCTCCTCATTCTCGACGAACCCACCAACGATCTCGATATTCCGACGCTGGATTTGCTGGAAGACAGCCTGATGGAATTCGCCGGGGCGCTCATCCTGGTCACGCACGACCGCTGGCTGCTCGATCGCGTCTCCACGAGATTGCTGGCGCTGGATGGGGAGGGGCATGCCGAATGGTTTGCCGACTATGCGCAGTGGGAAGCGGCACAGTCGCGACGAGGGCAAGACGACCAGCGGTCAGCCGCTCCGAAGGACGCTGCTGCCACGACGGCTCCAGCCAAGCGGAAGGGGTTATCCTATAAAGAACGGCAAGAGTGGGAGCAGATTGAAGCGAAGATCCTCAAGGCGGAAGAACGGGTCGCCACCTGCCAAGCCGCTGTCAACGATCCAGCCATTGCCTCATCCGCCTCCGACCTGCAGGAGCGCTATGCCGCGCTCCACGCCGCCCAGTCTGAGGTTGAGCGTCTCTATGCCCGCTGGGCCGAACTGGATGCGAAGCGGGCCGAGGCTGTCAGCCCCGCATAATCGAGCGCGGGGAAGAAGGGCGGATCAATCCGTCGCCGCGCGCAACCGAGTTAATCGGGAAGTTCCCAATCCGGATTCCACGCCACTTCCCAGAGATGTCCGTCGGGGTCCTGGAACGAGCCGGTATAGCCGCCCCAAAATGCGTCGTGTGGCGGATCGGTGATCGTGGCGCCAGCCTTCCGGGCTTCGGCGATGACGGCATCCACTTCGGCCTTGCTGCCGACGTTGTGACCGAGCGCGAATTCTGTGGCGCTTCGAGGCCCCAGGGGGACTTTGGCTTCATGGGAGAGATCTGTGCGAGCCCACAACGCCAGCTTGACGCCGTGCTGCAGGTCGAAAAACGCAACGGCACCATGCTTGAATTCTGTGCCGACAATGCCTTTCGTCGGCAGGCCAAGCCCATCGCGATAGAACCTCAGCGCGCGCTCTAAGTCGTCCACTCCGAGTGTGATGAGCGTGATTCGCGGCTTCATCGACTATAGGCAGCTAGTGTCGGATGCTCGCTACGCGGGAACAGTAAAGCAGGCTACATTTCAGAACGCCAGGTGTCAATAATCAGAGAGGGAGGCCGCCGCGCGCCGCGAAACAGTTTCTGGTACTGGCTTCCATTACTTAGTTATCAGGATTGGAGGAATTCCATTCTCGAATCGCTTTGGCGCCAATAGAGTTATATTCTTCTTCAAAAAGAAAACGCGTACAACCGGCGAATTCCTGACATTTGTCCCTTAGATAGGCTGACAAAGTCCAATCACGTGTTTCGCCGACGACCTTTCCTCCCATGATTGATGCAATGCCCGCGTAGTCCATCACCTGGACTGCTTGCTCAAACTCATTTATCGAACAGACTGTGAAGGGCATCTCGGTTAGAAAGCCGAGGGGGATGCTTTCTTTTTCCATTCGATTGCGGACTTCCTCGTCGAGTTCCTTGAAGACTGTAGATCCCATCAAGAACCAATCTTCTAATGTTACAACCATGGGATAAATTATGCGGTTAGGATCGAATTCGTGGTTTGGATAGTGCCCTTCGCGATAGTCTTTTATGGCCTTATAGACCTGCACAATCATGGCTGCCATCTTGTCCAGTTCGGATGCAAGAGAATCATGATGACCGAGCTGAACCTTCGCTTCGTGAGCCATGCGCTTCGTCTTGCACTCAATAAAGAGGGCAGCGTTCATCTGCTCCAGTCTCCAGTCCACCGTCTGTTTCTTGGACTTACCCACCCAATACTCCTCTTCCGGATAAATACGAGTTCTGTCTGTAAGCTCCCCGGTCAACGAGACACAGCCAGGGGAGAACTTTTGGCTTCAAGGTTGGCCCGATACGTAGCTGGCGGGATGCCTGCCAATGCGTCA